>CANQIJ010000093.1 GCA_947624025.1 uncultured Lachnospiraceae bacterium
GGGGGGGGGTATCATAATCAGTGTATTAGAGTACAGCGATAAAGGCTGCCGTTTGGCTTCACGGATAAGAACGGATATAGGCGGCAGTCTGGAAAAGGGGTAATCCATGAGAATTTCGACGAAGGGAATGATAAAAAGGGGACTGGTCTGGCTGCTGACAACCGCCATGCTGCTGCAGGCGGCGCCGGGAACCGTACTGGCTGCGGAGAACGTACAGACCGCCGCAGTGGAAGAGGCCGGTATGCAGGACGACGCTGACATCGATGCATCCGGACAGGAAGAGGAGACGGACGGGAAAAAGACCGGCGGCGCGACGGACGAAAGTGCCAGCGGCGATACGGAAAGCGGCGTCCAAGACGATGACGATAAAGAAACCGGCGATGGCACAGAGGACGAGACCAATGAAGAGATCGGCGGCACGGAAGCCGATAAAGAGAGCGGCGACGGTACGGAGGATGACGGCACAGAGGAAGCCGATAAAGAGAACGGTGACGGTACGGATGACGGTCAAGAGAGCAGTGAAGAGACCGCTGACGGCGAAGATGGCGAGATCGATGAAGAGTCCGGGGATAACGCGGATGAACTTATGGAGATCAAGGAAGCCGAAGCAGTGTCTTCGGAGACTGCGGATGCAGCGAATGACTTTGTGATTTCCAGTGGCAAGTTGACGAAATATACGGGATCAGATACGGATGTCACGATCCCGGCCGGTGTAACGATCATCGGAACGAAAGCCTTTTATAATAATAAAACGATAGAAATTGTGCATTTTACAGAGAATGTTACGATCGTAGAAGCGGATGCCTTTAACGGCTGCAGCAATCTGAAAACGGTGACGAATTGCGACAGATTAATAACAATAGGGGAATCCGCTTTTAGTTATACCAGTCTGCAGGGAATCACGCTGCCTGAAACGTTGACGACGATTGGAGCACGTGCTTTCTTTGAGGCAAAATTTGGGAATGAGGATCAGTATGGTAATATCACAACGGGCAAGCTGACCATCCCGGATTCAGTGACAACGATCGGGGAAAGCGCGTTTGACGACTGCGACTATCTGGCGGAGGTCACCTTCGAGAACGAAGGTGCAGCACTGACATTAGGGAAGTCTTGTTTCAATGGCTGCGATCGCCTGGCAAAGGCTGTGCTGCCGGAACGGCTGACAAAAGTGCCAAAGAATACATTCTCTAAATGCGGCGCACTTCGGGAAGTGACACTCGGACAATCCGTAACGACGATCGATGACAATGCGTTCCTTGGTACGCACCTGAAAGAGATCAAGTTGCCGGAGACACTGACGACGATCGGGATGTCGGCTTTTGAGTCGGCGGTATTGGGAGAAACGGATGCGCGCGGGAATGTGACGAAGTATAGTAAGCTGGTCATTCCCGGCAGTGTGACATCGATTGCTGTAGATGCATTTAAAACCTGTGAAGGTCTTGAGGAAGTTGTTTTCGAGGACGGTGAAGCATCTACCCTTACTTTTAGCAGCAATGCTAATTTAGACGGGGCATTTTGCGGCTGCAATAATCTGAAGAAAGTAACGTTGCCGAAGCGGTTGCAGGATACGGGAGATTTTACTTTCCAGAATTGTGGAAAGCTTGAGGAGGTCATACTGGGAGAGGGTACTGTGTCCATCGACGATTACTGTTTCGAGGGATGCACAAACCTGAAGAAAGTAACGGGACTCGGGGAGCTTAAGAATCTGCAGGTGATTGGACACAGTGCTTTTTATAACTGTACAAATCTTTCGGATGTGGTTCTGCCGGAAGGTCTGCTGACGATCGGGGCGTATGCTTTCTATATAGCCGGCATGGGAACCACCAATGCATCCGGTCAGATCGAGGACAGTACGCTGGTGATCCCGGGCACCGTGACTTCGATTGGCTCATATGCATTTTATGGGTGTTATCACCTTGGTGAAGTGATCTTTGCTAACGGTAAGGCGCAAAAACTGGATCTGGGAAGTGGCTGGATAGGCGGCAGCGATTTGAAGCGTGTTCTGCTGCCGGAGCGCCTGACGGAGTTGTATATCACTGATTTTGACGGCTTTACGAACCTTAGCGTGCTGTATATCCCGCCAAAAGTGAAGGTAATAACGGGCACACTGCTCAGGCCTCATAAACTGGTGATCTACGGCGTTGCGGGTTCCTACGCCGAAACATGGGCAAAGGAACACAACATTCCGTTTAAAACAAAGAGCGAGCTGGGTCTTTCCGTAACGGGGATCCGCCTTTCGCCCACAAGCATCACGCGGACGCTGACGAAAGAAGAGCTGGGTCATGTCACAGTGCCCCTGTACGCAACGATCCTGCCGGAGACTGCGCAGAATCGGGGCGTCACCTACTCCTGTGTGGGCGATGCAGCGACGGTGAGCGAGACAGGGCTGGTGACACTGGAAGGTTACGGTACCGCCACGATCACGGCCACCGCAGACGATACGCAGAACGGCACCTTTAAGGCGACATGCCAGGTGACGGTAAGACAGGCCTGGTCGGAGCAGGAAAAGGCAGCGGCAAAAGCAAAATTGGAGGATCTCAACCCCGGTATGCTTGTGCTGGCCAATACCTGCACCAACCTGCAGGAGGAACTGCAGCTGAATACGACAGGGGCGGACTTTACGGCTGAATGGAAGCTGCCCTATATGGTGCAGGCGGGAACAAACAGCTGTGATGTGATCGTCCATAAAGAAGGCTATGAAGATGCGGTGATCGAAGGACTGACGGTCACGGGCATCCAGATCGACGGCATCACCCTGGAGGGCGCTGCCGATGTGAAAGCAGGGTCGACGGCGTCTCTGGTTGTCAGCGTAGAAGCCAACGGCGGCGATATGACGGCGGACGAGGTTCAGGCAGCGCTTGAGAAGCTCAAGTTCGATGGATCACGCTATGAGATCACCTGGACGAGCGCGAAGCCCGCGATCCTGACAGTAAAAGGAGACGAAGCGAATAAGAAGGCAGGCACCGTTACCGGCGTGAAGGCAGGAAAAGGCATCGCCGTGACGGCAAAGATGGTCTTAAAGGATTCGGCGGGGAAGAACTGTTCAACGGCCGGTGCGGATAAGGGGAACACCTGGTTCGATGCATCCGCCAAGGTCAACGTTCTGGATGTGGACGTGGTAAATAAGATCAAGGTGACGGTCAGGGATGCTTCTTCGAAAGAGATGTCTCTGGCGGACTTAAATAAGCTGCAGAACATCGAGACGAAGACGACTGTTTATACCCTGACGGCGACGGCGTACAGCAAAGATACACCGATCGCGGACTGCCCGCTGACCTGGAGCAGCACGGACACCGGCGTGGCTAAGGTCGCTGCGGTGAAGGGGAAGAACGGCGAAGCGAATCTGACGATCATGGGATACGGTTCCGCCACGGTCCGCGTCGGCGCCAATAAGAACGGCAGCTTCACACAAAGCTTCCGGGTAACGCTGGTCGACGGAAAGCCGAGACTGGAGAGTGACCAGGTACAGATCAATCTGTTACAGACAGACCTGTCGGCGCAGCTTGGCGTATATCCGTCCAACGGCGTAGCGATCGGTGCAAATGCCCCGGAGCTGGTGAACAAGGACGGCAGCGCCCAGGCGATGTTCGACGCAGCGTGGGTTCCGGGTACGGAAGGCGGCAATAAGAAGATCTGTAAGATCACTCCGAAGTCCGGCACGAAGAAGGGCAAGTACAGCCTGCTCTTAAAGGTGTCGGCAGGATCTCCGGCAGAGCCCTATTCGCTTCCGCTGACGATCCAGTTGACGGAGCAGAAGCCGAAGGTGACGGTGAAGCAGGGGGATGTACTGAACCTGTACGAAAGTAAAGGAACCGGCACCATGTCCATTACATCGGATACGCTGATCGATAAGATCGAATATATCCCCAAGGTGACGAGCGGCGCCCATGTGGAAGCAAATACAAAAGAGATAGAGATTACCGGTACATCAGCGGTGCTTCCTTATATCCTGAAAGGAGCGGACGCTTCCAGCTATAAATCCGCCAAGAACCAGGGAACGCTGAAGGTGACCTTTCAAGGGTACGGGGACAATGCGTCATACAGCAAGTCTGTGACGCTGAAAGTCAATAAGTCCCTGCCTAAATATACCATACAGACGATGACATTCTTCCCGAAGACGGCGGCCAATAATGCGACAGTCACGGTGACGGACGCTAAGACGAAGAAACCGGTGACATGCGGGGAGGATGGCTTCCAACTGAAGCTGAAGGGAACACAGCCGGCAGGCTATACGGTAACGGATCAGACAAATGCTTTCCCGAGGGTCGCTCTGGAGGAGAAGGCGAAGGCCGGCAAGCTGACCTTCGAACTGTCCCATACGGACTGGATCAGCGGCATTATGATCCCGCTCAGCTGCCAGGTTAAGATCGGCAAGAATCCGACGCTTTCCTTCTCCAATGCGAAGGTGATCTTAAATAAGGCCTATCACGGGGAAAGTTATCAGCCGATCGAGATCAGACCCTATATCAGCGGCTTCGAGGAGATCGCGATCACAGGCATCACATTTACCGGAAAGAATGCGGACGCCAAGAATGCGCTTGCGAACGGAGATATTCAGCTTACGTATGACGCCGCGTCAGGGAAGATCCTTGCGGAAGTAGTAAACGAGAAGGCCTTTACCAAAAACAAGAGCTATACCTATACGGCGACAGCATCCGCGGCGGGCGGGCTGAGCGTATCGGGCAGCTTAAACGTGACGGTATCCACGAAGGCGGCCGCGGTATCGCTGAAAGCAAGCGGAAAGATCGATCTGGCGGACAGAGAAGGCAGCGCCATCACCTATAAGATCAGCACCAGCAACTTCACGGATGAGATCCGCACGGTGAGCCTTGCAGGATCCTATGCAAACTATTTCACGCTGGCGCATGAGGATGGCGAAGCCACGGCGACGTTGAAAGCGAAAGAGGGCAGCCAGCTGAAGCTTAAGACGCAATATCCGCTGCAGGTGAAGGTGACCTATCAAAGCGGCGTAGAGCTGACAAAAGAAGTGAAGGTATCGCTGAGCCAGAAGAACCCGAAGGTGACGGCCAGTGTCAAGACCGTGACACTGTATGAGTCTGCGGCCGGGACAGAGTACGGATGCCCTGTGGCGTTCGATACCACGGCGCAGATCAAGAGCGTCAGACTGGCGAACTACACGGAGTCCTTCGGCTACGAGAAGCAGGAAGACGGAACGGGTATCCTGTATGTGAGGGATGACGCCGATGCAAAGGCGGGCAAGACCTATAAGCTGAAGCTGGAAGTAACGCTGCAGGATGCGGCAGTGAATGCGGCGCCGGTATCCGTGACAGTCTCGGTGAAATACCAGAAGTAAGACAGCTGTCCCGCGGCAGCGGTATGAAAATTTTATATCCGAAAACGATCAAAAAATCAATCGTAAAAAAATACGATTGATTTTTTGCGTATTATTGCGTATAATATGAGCAATAAAAACGGAAGGGAGCACGGCGTATGCGTGAAACAAGGACAATAGAGTTCAAAGAAAAGATCACGGATTCCTTTTTAAAAACGGTAAGCGCCTTTTCAAATTACGACGGGGGAGAGATTTTCTTTGGAATGGATGACAATGGCAATATCAAGGGACTGCCGGATGTCAAACAGGCGTGTCTGGATATTGAAAACAAAGTGAACGACAGTATTACTCCCCAGCCTGATTATACACTGGAACCGCAGAATCATGACAGAACGATCAAACTGACTGTGAAAAGCGGTCGCCAGAAACCGTATTTATACAGATCAAAAGCATACAAACGAAACGATACCGCGACCATAGAGGTTGATGCGCTGGAGCTGTCCAGACTGATCCTGGAGGGAAAGAACATCAGATTTGAAGAACTGCCGTGTGAAGACCAGGATCTGACATTTGATACTTTGTGCCGGGCATTAAAGGACTGTATCCGGATCGAAACCTTTAACAGGGATACCCTGAAAACGCTGAATCTGTATAACAGCGCCACCGGATATAATAATGCTGCCGGTATTCTGGCTGATCTCAATCATTTTCCCGGGATTGATATCGTGAGGTTCGGTGAAAATATCAGCGTGATCTGTAAGAGAGCAACGTTTGACCATATGTCCGTTCTGGCAGTATATGAGAAGACACTAGAGGTCTTCAGAGATTATTACCAGTATGAAGAAATACAGGGCGCTGACAGAAAGAAGGTGGAGAAAATACCGGAAGCAGCGTTTCGGGAAGCGATCGCGAACGCTCTGATCCATAGAGTGTGGGATATGGAGTCACAGATAAAGGTTTCGATGTTCGACGACAGGATAGAGATCATTTCTCCGGGAGGGCTGCCGTCCGGAATCTCAGAAGACGAGTATCTGACGGGAAAGCTTTCGGTCTTAAGAAACAGGGATCTGGCAAATGTATTTTACAGGCTGGGGCTCGTTGAAATATTCGGCACGGGGATCGCGCGGATCAAACAGCTCTATGAAGAGGGATTAAAACAGCCGGAATTTGAATTGTCGGACAATGCGATCCGGATCGTGCTCCCGGTATTTGAGAAAGACCTGAATTTAACGGAAGATGAAAGGGAAATCTATAAGATCCTAAGCAGGACAACGCTGAAACCGATCAGTGAGATCGCTCCTTATGTTACGTTTGGCAGATCGAAGCTCACGCAGCTGCTGAAGGAGATGGATCAAAAAGGCATTGTGAAGATCGAAGGGCGGGGGAAGGGCACGAAGTATGTGATAAAATGATCACGCGGTTTGCCGCTCGTACGAACTGTCAATCTTTCCTCTCTTTTATACTTCCCATTCTGCCGATTATTTGTTAGAATATTATATAAAGGGGAAATATATCAATAGAGAGACGGGGCTTTGTATGGATCATAAGGAAAAGGCAAGAGTATTGATACAACAGCAGTATCACTGTGCGCAGGCGTTGTTCGGAGCCTTTGCGGACGATATGGAGATGGATCTTAAGACGGCGCTTAAGATCAGCACATGCTTTGGCGGCGGTATGCGGCAGGGCGGTACGTGCGGCTGTATTACCGCGGCGATGATGGTGCTCGGTATGATGCTGGGGACCTATGATTCTCAGGATAAGGAGAAGGAAGTATACGGCATCCGGAAGACGGAGGAATACATCAGACGGTTTTCGGAGAGGATGGACGGCAAGATCGACTGCAGGGATATCCTCGGCAAAGATCTGACCAAGATGGACGATCTGGTCGAGATACACAGCATGAACCTGATACAGCAGATCTGCCCCGGTGTGCTGGATACGGCGATCGAGCTTCTGGAGGATATTCTGAGTGACCGCCTGGATACTTTTGCGGATACCGATATCGAGACGGACGAGATCATGGAAACGGGTGAGATGCAGACGGTCTTAAACAGCCTCAGAAAATTCCGGAGATTCCGTAAGAATGTCAGCGATCTGCTCATTTCCTCTGCGAAGGATATCGGGTTTATCCAGTTCGATATCAGGCGCTTCAAGATCATCAATGATCTGTACGGCGAGAAGATCGGCGATGAGATACTGCAATTCATCAAGACGCAGCTGGGCAGTATCTGTAACGAAAGGCAGTTCTTTATCAATCTGCGCAGCGACGTGTTTATGGTCGTGACGGAATACGAGGCGGAGGAAGAGCTGACGGAGCTGATACAGCGGCTGGATGAGAGCATAAGCTGTTATAAAGATATCAAGCTGCAGATGTCCTACGGCGTGTATACGGTCGAGGACAGGCAGATGGAGCTGCGCCAGATGGAAGACCGGGCGGCGATGGCGAGAAAGGCCGTGAAGAACAACGGCATCAGCCATATCCTCTTTTATAAGGATCAGTTCAAGGAATCGTTGTACAACAGGAAATTCATAGAAGAAAATATGCAGGCGGCCATTACGGAACGGCAGTTTATGATGTATCTTCAGCCGAAGTACAGCATAACGAAGAACGAGATCGTAGGCGCGGAGGCGCTGGTCAGATGGAAGCACCCGGAGCGCGGCATGATCTTTCCGGATCAGTTTATCCCGATCATTGAAGAGAACGGTTTTGTAAGGGAAGTGGATTATTACATATGGGAGGAAGCCTGCCGTTTTATTCAGAAATGTGAGAAAGAGGGGATCACATGTCCGATCTCCGTCAATGTGTCAAGGGTGCATCTGCGCGATGACGAGTGCATCAAGGTGCTCTCCGACCTGCTGCTTACCTGGAAGATCCCGCAGGAGAGGCTGGAGCTGGAGATCACGGAGTCGGTGGACGATCAGCAGGTGAGCAGGAAGGCGTATCAGCTCAAGGAGGAAGGCTATACGCTTCTGATGGATGATTTCGGCAGCGGTTATTCGTCGCTCAATATCCTGTTGGAGACGCCGTTTGATGTGATCAAGCTGGATAAAAAATTTATCGAGAATATGATGCTGTCCACAAAAGGACGGATGATCCTGGAGCAGGTCGTCGCCATGGCTGACAAGCTCGGCCTGGGACTTCTCGCGGAGGGCGTGGAGACCAAAGAGCAGGTGGATGTGTTAAAGAGCATAGGCTGCGACCATGTACAGGGATATTATTATGCCAAGCCGATGCCGAAGGAAGACGTCTATGAGCTGCTGCGCAAGCAGTTCACACCGCAGCCTGCGTGAACGGACGGCCACCCGGCAGGAAACGGCCATTATGTGTAAACAGGAGAGCAAAGGATATGGATTACAGAGAGATCCCTTTTGAAAAAAGGATCAGAGAGAATATCAGGAATTATTCGCTGGATCATTTGTATCCGTTAGATATGCTGACGGAATACTGCAAGGCTTTCTGTGCGCTGACAGGTGCGGCGGTGCTGATCACGCAGCGGCACGGTGAAAAAGTCGTGTCGGTAGGCGGCTTCGCGGGATTTACTCCGGATGTCGTGGAGGATCCGGGGCGTAAGGTGCGGGTCTGCGGCAGAACGATAGCGCATCTGTACGTGCAGACGGAACAGGTTCCCGGGGAGAAGAGGGCGGATGCGGAGAGGCTCCTGGACAGCTTCGCGGCGATGCTTTCCCAGTGGGGAGAAGAGACATACCTGCACACGGAAACCTCCGTTTATATGGAAGAGCTGGAAGAAAAGGTGGGCAGGCAGCATGTGCAGACGGCCCGGGGAGAGAAGGAGGATGCTCTGACAGGCGTGTGCCATAAGCTGTATTTTGAAGAGCGGATGAAGGTCAT
>CANQIJ010000094.1 GCA_947624025.1 uncultured Lachnospiraceae bacterium
TCCGGCGGCAGCAGCATAGATAAAGACTCCGGCGGCGGCAGCACAGCTAAAGGCTCCGGCAGTAGCACAGATAAAGGCTCCGGCAGCAGTACAGCTAAAGACTCCGGCAGCAGTGGCGGCACGGGCAATGAGCCGGCATCCTATGAACGTCCGGCAGTTTCCGTGGATATGCAGGATGTCTCTATTCTGACGGAAGAGATGCTGCAGATAGGACTGGAACAGAATGTCGATCTGATCCTTACGATGAATGACCGGGCCAAATGGTATGTAAACGCCGGAAACGCAAAGGGCGGTTTCAAGGACACCGATATGGGTGTACAGTTTGGCAGCGGTGTGATCCCCGGCGAATTGATCGGGCAGATAGCAGGAGAGAAGGAATATCTGGAATTGAGTCTGCTGCACGACGGGCCGTTCGGCTTCGGAGCACAGCTGGAGAT
Organism: uncultured Lachnospiraceae bacterium; assembly: GCA_947624025.1. Classification (GTDB taxonomy): domain Bacteria; phylum Bacillota; class Clostridia; order Lachnospirales; family Lachnospiraceae; genus UBA3282. The sequence continues at coordinate 438 of CANQIJ010000094.1, forward strand.
CGCGCTCGACCCGAAGGATAACGGGCGCTATGCCAACCTGTTCTATTATGATGCGGAGGAAGAGACGCTTGCGTTCATCTGTGCCGTTGTCATCGATGGGAACGGATATGCCAGATTTCCTATGGAGCATGCGTCGGAATATGTTATTATCATAAGCGACCATCCCATGAGCGAAGCAGCGGCGCCAATACCTTCCGATGATGTAAAAGGGGTCCTGCCGCAGCGTTATATCGCGATCGGCATCGCTGTGGCAGCTGTTTTTGCCGTACTTGCGGCAGCGGTTTGTCTTGGCCGGAAGAGGCGGCGGGAAGAGACCGGGGAGGATGAAGAGGATACGGAAGATACAGAGGACGCAAAAGATTTAGAAGATGCAGAAAATGCGGAAGAAGATGCAGAAGAGGAGTACGAGGAAGCGGACGCTGACGAAGACGACTGGATAGAAGACGAGGACTGGCAGGAGCCGGACAGCGGGGAGACGACCGATCCTTATGCAGACGCTCACGAAGAGAACGACTGGATAGAGGATGACGAGTGGGATATTTCCAATGACTGGATGGACGATGCGGAATGGGAAAAGAAATCCGGTATGAATAAAACAGAGGCGGATCGATCCGGACTGCAGGATACGAGTATAGAAAAAACAGTCGTTTAACCTCTTGACAACTGTCTTTTTTCCACACTATAATATAGCGTATCTTACAACAATGCCTGCGGACGGAGGATGCGGCCGCGGCACAATAAATACAGACGTGGTAATCGAGCGCTTTGACCTCGTCCTATTACGGACGGGGTCTTTTTTATACGCGGAGCACACGGCAGCTCACGGGAAAGGAGAACATCATGTATCAAAAAGTTGACACAAACCTGAATTTTGTTGACAGGGAGAAGGAGGTTTGCGAATTTTGGAAAGAAAACGATATTTTCCAAAAGAGTATGGACAACCGCAAGGAAGGCCCGACTTACACGTTTTATGACGGTCCGCCGACTGCTAACGGCAAGCCGCATATCGGTCATGTGCTGACCCGTGTCATCAAGGATATGATCCCCAGATACCGCACGATGAAGGGATACATGGTGCCGCGTAAGGCGGGATGGGATACCCACGGACTCCCGGTAGAGCTGGAAGTGGAGAAAATGCTTGGGCTGGACGGCAAGGAGCAGATCGAAGAGTACGGGTTAGACCCTTTTATCAATAAATGTAAGGAGTCTGTCTGGAAATACAAGGGTATGTGGGAGAATTTCTCGGAGACGGTCGGTTTCTGGGCGGACATGGATGACCCCTATGTAACGTATCATGACAATTTTATCGAATCCGAATGGTGGGCGCTCAAACAGATCTGGGATAAGGGCCTTTTGTACAAGGGCTTCAAGATCGTTCCCTACTGCCCGCGGTGTGGGACGCCGTTATCTTCTCATGAGGTGGCGCAGGGATACAAGAGCGTAAAGGAACGTTCCGCTGTCGTGCGCTTTAAGGTTGTAGGCGAGGATGCTTACTTCCTCGCATGGACGACCACGCCGTGGACGCTGCCATCCAATGTTGCGCTCTGCGTGAATCCGGGCGAGACTTATGCCAGGGTAAAAGCGGCGGACGGCTATACCTATTATATGGCGCAGGCTCTTCTGGATACGGTGCTTGGCGGACTGTCGCAGGACGGTAAGCCGGCTTATGAAGTCCTGGAGACCTATAAAGGGACGGACTTAGAGTACAAGGAGTACGAGCCTCTTTTCGCCTGTGCGGGTGAGGAAGCGGACAGACAGCATAAGAAGGCGCATTATGTGACATGCGATGATTATGTTACGATGACGGACGGTACGGGAATCGTGCACATCGCCCCGGCCTTCGGTGAGGACGATGCGCAGGTGGGACGCAGATATGATCTGCCGCTCGTGCAGTTTGTGGATGAAAAGGGCAATATGACGCAGCAGACGCCGTATGCGGGCTTGTTCGTCAAGAAAGCTGACCCGGAGATCTTAAAGGATCTGGATAAAGAAGGAAAATTATTTGACGCGCCCAAGTTCGAGCATGACTATCCGTTCTGCTGGCGCTGTGATACGCCGCTGATCTACTATGCAAGAGAGTCATGGTTTATCAGGATGACGGCGGTGCGGGACGATCTGGTGCGCAACAACAGGACGGTCAACTGGATCCCGGAATCCATCGGAGAGGGACGCTTCGGCAACTGGCTGGAGAATATTCAGGACTGGGGCATCTCCCGTAACCGTTACTGGGGTACGCCCCTGAATGTATGGGAGTGCGCGGAGTGCGGGCACATGGTATCTGTCGGCTCCAGAGAGGAGCTTAGGACGCTGTCGGGCAATCCCGAAGCGGAGACGGTAGAGCTGCACAGACCGTATATCGATGGGATCACGATCCCCTGTCCGAAGTGCGGCAGGACGATGAAACGTGTTCCCGAGGTGATCGACTGCTGGTTTGACTCCGGTGCGATGCCTTTCGCGCAGCATCATTATCCTTTTGAAAATAAGGAGCTGTTTGAATCGCAGTTCCCGGCACAGTTTATCTCGGAGGCGGTGGATCAGACAAGAGGCTGGTTCTATTCTCTGATGGCGGAATCCACGCTTTTGTTTAACAAGTCTCCTTACGAGAATGTTATCGTGCTCGGTCTGGTGCAGGATGAAAACGGTCAGAAGATGAGTAAATCCAAAGGCAATGCGGTGGATCCCTTTGAAGCGCTTGAGACTTATGGCGCAGATGCGATCCGCTGGTATTTCTATATCAATTCCGCACCTTGGCTGCCCAACCGTTTTCACGGCAAGGCGGTCCAGGAGGGACAGCGTAAGTTCCTCGGAACGCTGTGGAATACTTATGCGTTCTTTGTGCTGTATGCAAACATTGATAACTTCGATGCAACGAAGTACAGTCTGGAATATGACAAGCTTCCGGTTATGGATAAGTGGCTTTTGTCCAGACTGAACACGGTCGTCGGGGAGACAGACGCCCATCTTGACAATTACAGGATACCGGAGGCGGCGCGCGCACTGGACGATTTCGTAGATGAGATGAGCAACTGGTATGTCAGAAGAAGCCGTGAACGCTTCTGGGCTAAGGGCATGGAGCAGGATAAGATCAATGCCTATATGACGCTCTATACCGCCCTGGTGACGATCTGTAAATGTGCGGCGCCGATGATCCCGTTCATGACGGAGGAGATCTATCTGAATCTCGTAAAGAGCATTGACAAGGATGCGCCGGAAAGTATCCATCTGTGCGATTTCCCGACCGCAGACGAGGGGATGATCGACAAGAAGCTTGAGGCGGACATGGATGAGGTATTGAAGATCGTCGTTATGGGCCGTGCGGCGCGTAATGCGGCGAACGTCAAGAACCGTCAGCCGATCGGAACGATGTATGTCAAGGCGGAAAATGGGCTGGACGATTTTTATCAGGAGATCGTCAGAGACGAGTTGAATGTGAAGAGCATTATCTTTACAGACGATGTCAGAGAGTTTACGAGTTACAGCTTCAAGCCGCAGCTTAAGACGGTAGGTCCTAAATACGGCAAACAGCTGAACGGCATCCGGGAATATTTATCGTCCGTAGACGGCAATGCCGCAATGGATGAGTTGCGCAGCAGGGGCGCCCTTGTATTTACTGTGGGCGATGCGGAGATTTCTCTTGCAGAGGAGGATCTTCTGATCGAGACGGCGCAGAAGGAAGGGTATGTATCGGAGGCGGATAACGGCGTGACCGTTGTGCTTGACACGAATCTGTCGGCGGAACTGATCGAGGAAGGCTTTGTCTATGAGGTGATCAGCAAGATCCAGACGATGCGTAAGGACGCGGATTTTGAGGTGATGGACCACATTAGGGTCACGGTCAACGGCAATGATAAGATCGCGCAGATCGTGCAGAAAAATGCGGCGGTGATCTCCGGTAAGGTTCTGGCGGACGCCATCGTGACGGGCGAGACTCTTTCCGTCTTAAAAGAGTGGAATGTCAACGGCGAGAAGGTCACTATCGGCGTCGAGCGTGTATAGGGAACGCCTGGCGCGGGGTGCGGCCGTTTCAAGCAATTTGATGAGAAAAATACAAAAAGAGACTTTTTTTCCTAACAATTTAAGCACTTTGCTTATAGCCAAATATACGAATACCATATATAATAAATGGAGTGTGGTGAGGCGCCCGGTCGGCGGATGGGACCGACGGCGCAATAAGCAGACGAGGAGGCGCATGCATGGCAAAAAAAGCTGTAACGACAACATTTGATACAGAACTTTTTAAGAGAAGTGTTTTATATAATGTAAAGACACTTTACCGTAAGACTCTGGAAGAAGCGACAGACCAGCAGATCTTTCAGGCGGTATCCTATGCGATCAAGGATGCGGTCGTTGACCAGTGGATGACGACGCAGAAGGAATTTGAGAAGCAGGATCCCAAGATGGTGTATTATCTCTCGATGGAATTTTTGATGGGACGCGCCCTCGGCAATAATATCATCAATCTCCAGGCGTATAAGGCGGTGGAGAAGGCTCTCGAAGAATTGGGACTTGACATCAACGTCGTGGAGGATCAGGAGCCGGATGCGGCGCTCGGCAACGGCGGCCTGGGGCGTCTGGCGGCATGCTTCCTGGATTCCCTGGCAACCCTGGGATATGCGGCGTACGGCTGCGGTATCCGCTACCGCTACGGCATGTTCAAGCAGGAGATCAGGAACGGTTATCAGATAGAAGTGCCGGACAACTGGCTTCAGGACGGCAATCCGTTTGAGCTCAGAAGACCCGAGTATGCGAAGGAGGTCAGATTCGGCGGCTACGTCAACGTCTATGTGGACGAGAACGGCAGAAGCAATTTCCGGCAGGAGGGCTACCAGGCGGTGCGCGCGATCCCTTACGATCTGCCCGTGGTAGGCTACGGGAACGGCATCGTCAATACGCTCCGTATCTGGGATGCGGAGCCCGTAGAGTGTTTCCAGTTAGATTCCTTTGACAAGGGCGATTATCAGAGGGCCGTTGAACAGGAGAACCTTGCGAGAAATATCGTTGAGGTGCTTTACCCTAACGACAATCATTATGCGGGCAAGGAGCTTCGCTTAAAACAGCAGTATTTCTTTATCTCGGCGTCCGTGCAGGAAGCGGTAGCCAAATATATGCGTAAGCATGACGACATCAGAAAATTTCATGAGAAAGTCACATTCCAGCTCAACGACACGCACCCGACGGTTGCCGTTGCCGAGCTGATGCGTATTCTTATGGATGAGTATTATCTGACCTGGGACGAGGCGTGGGAGGTTACGACTAAGACATGCGCGTACACCAATCACACGATCATGTCTGAGGCGCTTGAGAAATGGCCGATCGAGCTTTTCTCCAGACTGCTCCCCCGTGTCTATCAGATCGTGGAGGAGATCAACCGCAGATTTGTGGCGCAGATCGAGCAGAAGTATCCGGGCAACCAGGATAAGGTACGCAAGATGGCGATCATCTATGACGGTCAGGTAAAGATGGCGCATCTTGCCATTGCGGCGGGCTATTCCGTCAACGGCGTGGCAAGATTACATACAGAGATCCTGAAGCATCAGGAATTGAAGGATTTCTACGAGATGATGCCGGAGAAATTCAACAACAAGACGAACGGTATCACCCAGAGGCGTTTCCTGCTCCATGCGAATCCGCTTCTGGCCGACTGGGTGACGGATCATGTGGGAAGCGACTGGATCACCGATCTGCCTAAGATCAATAAGCTGAAGATCTACGCGGATGATGAGAAGGCGCAGCAGGAGTTCATGAACATCAAGTATCAGAATAAAGTCCGTCTTGCCAGATACATCCTGGAGCATAACGGTATTGAGGTGGATCCCCGCTCTATTTTCGATGTGCAGGTCAAGAGACTGCATGAATATAAGCGTCAGCTTTTGAATATTCTGCACGTTATGTATCTGTACAATGAGTTAAAGGAGCATCCGGATATCGATTTCTTCCCGAGAACGTTTATCTTTGGTGCAAAAGCAGCGGCGGGTTATATGAATGCCAAGCTGACCATCAAGCTGATCAACTCCGTGGCGGATGTGATCAATAACGATCCGGCGATTAACGGTAAGATCAAAGTGGTATTTATCGAAAACTACCGTGTGTCCAACGCGGAGATCATCTTTGCGGCAGCGGACGTATCGGAGCAGATCTCTACGGCAAGTAAAGAGGCGTCCGGCACGGGTAACATGAAGTTCATGTTAAACGGTGCGCTGACGATCGGAACGATGGACGGTGCCAACGTGGAGATCGTGGAGGAGGTAGGCGCGGAAAATGCGTTTATCTTCGGTTTAAGCTCGGATGAAGTCATCCGTTATGAGAACTATGGAGGTTACGATCCGACTGAGATTTTTAACAACGATCCCGATGTGAGAAAAGTCCTGATGCAGCTGATCAACGGCACATATGCGCCTAACGATCCTGATCTGTTCAGACCGCTTTACAACTCGCTTTTGAATACACAGAGCACCGCGAAAGCGGATACGTATTTTATCCTGAAGGATTTCAAGGCATACGCGGAAGCGCAGCAGCGGGTGGAAGAGGCGTACAGAAACGAGAGCGGCTGGGCGAAGAGCGCGATCTTAAACGTGGCATGCTCCGGCAAATTCACCTCCGACAGAACCATTCAGGAATATGTGGATGAGATCTGGAAGCTGGATAAGGTCGTGATCCCCAAGACTCCGGTTGTGAGCGAGAAAAAAGTAACGGGTAAATAATTGATGACAGGGCTGTTGTCCAATGGGCAGCAGCCTTTTTCTGCATAGGAAATCCCACCGGCATCTCCTATGGCACACGGATTGACAGCCGCGCGCGGGTCAACGCGCTTAGACGGAGCCGGGAGATAGGGAAATGAATAACGGTTACGGCGTATTGTTTGATAAGAAAGAGGAATGCTTAAAACTGGCGGATCAGATATTAAAGCAGTATGAGGGTGTGTTCGGAGCAGGCTGTTTTCCGGAGCTGATGCAATTTTCCGAGAACCGCACGTATCTGGTGAGGGATCTTTCCGGTCGCAGGCGGGCTGTTCTGCGCCTTTGCAGGCCCGGTTATCACACGGCGGACGAGCTGTATGCGGAGATCAGATGGCTGCTTAGGCTGAACCGGGATATGGAGCCGCGTGAGAGGACGGCTGATACGCCTGTGCCGCCGCCCGGCCTGGAGATTCCCGTTCCGGTCGCTGACAGCGACGGCAGGTATGTGCACGGCGCAGCTGCGGAAGACGGCCTCCTATATTACGGAGTAGTGTTCCGTTATCTGACAGGAAGACTCCTGGAGGATCTTACCCTGGACGGTCAGGCCGTCTGGTTTGGGAGGATAGGCGAGGCGGCGGCATTCCTTCACAGGCAGGTGCGGGGCTGGACAGCCTCGCGGGATATGCGGCGTGTCAGCTGGACTTATGAAACGATGCTGGGGAACAACGCTGTATGGGGAGACTGGCGCAGCGTTTCCGCGCTGACCCGACAGGGGTACGATATTCTTAAGGCGGCGGACAGAAGGATCCGTGCAAAGCTGGAAGAGTACGGAACGGCTGAGAACAGGTACGGGCTGATCCATGCGGATCTTCGTGCCGCCAATCTTCTGACAGACGGCGGCTGTCTTAAGATCATTGATTTCGATGACTGCGGGTACGGGTGGTATATGCAGGATCTTGCCGCATCGCTCAGCTTCATAGAGACGTTGGACATTGTGCCGTTACTGATTACCGAGTGGCTGAAGGGCTATGGCAGGATCCTGGAGCCGAATGAAGAGGACAGGCGTATGATCCCGACCTTTATCATGATGCGACGGCTTCAGCTGCTGGCGTGGGTGTCAAGCCGGCGCGCTTCCGATGCGGTGCGCTTTCGGGAAGATGATTTCGCCGCCGGAACAGTGGAGCTGGCAGAGCGGTATTTAGACGGATGGCTGAGCGGCCTGTAAGAGCCGGCGCGCAGATCGCGGCAGCAGTTTTAGACAGATATGCATTGCGCGCGGACCGGATATCTTATATAATAAAATTTGGTCAGGCAATATAAACCGAGTCGAAAGGCGAGGTAATGCAAACTGTACCGGCAAGGAGATAAATAGGATGATAAAATTATTGGAAGGCGGCGCGTATCTTGTAAACGGGACACAGATCATTCCCGATACTGCGGATGCGGCGGCACAGATCAAAAATAAGACGGGCCGGGATGTGTCTAAGAACACGGCGGCACAGAATACGATGGCATACGGCATTCTGCGCGATCACAATACGTCGGGAAATATGGAGAAGCTGAAGATCAGATTTGATAAACTGACCTCCCATGATATCACATTTGTAGGTATCATTCAGACCGCGAGAGCTTCGGGACTGAAGAAATTTCCCATCCCCTATGTGCTGACCAACTGCCATAATTCCCTATGTGCGGTAGGCGGCACGATCAATGAAGATGACCATATGTTTGGCTTAACCTGCGCGAAGAGGTACGGCGGCGTGTATGTGCCCCCTCATCAGGCTGTCATTCATCAGTATGCGAGGGAGATG
>CANQIJ010000095.1 GCA_947624025.1 uncultured Lachnospiraceae bacterium
GAATACATCATCGTTCATGACGGAGCCCCCTCGGATACTACCGCCGCCAACTATTATGTCAGATACAGAGATTATATTAAAAATGTAGTTTCATCGGAAATATATGCTACCTGGCCGGAAAGCGCAATCTATGCAAACACGCTTGCCATCATGTCCTTTACCCTGAACAGGGTATACACGGAGTGGTACAGGAACAAGGGTTATCCTTTTACGATCACTTCCTCCACGGCATATGATCAGAAATGGATCTACGGAAGGAATATATACAGCAATATCGACAGACTGGTTGACAGTATCTTTGCCAATTATCTTTCCCGTCCGGGTGTCAGACAGCCCATTTTCACCGCTTACTGTGACGGGAGAAATGTGACCTGCAACGGCTTAAGCCAGTGGGGCTCCAAATATCTCGGCGACGAGGGCTACAGCGCGATCGAGATCCTCCGCTACTATTACGGAAGCGATATGTATATCAATACCGCCACCGCCGTGTCGGGAGTTCCGTCCTCATGGCCCGGATATGATTTAAACATCGGCGCCTCGGGTGAGAAGGTACTGCAGATCCAGCAGCAGTTAAACCGTATCGCCCAGAATTATCCCGCGATCCCGCACATCGCTGCGGACGGCATCTACGGTACGCAGACGGCCGAGTCCGTGCGGACCTTCCAGGGAATCTTCAACCTGCCGCAGACCGGCATCGTGGATTACCCCACCTGGTATAAGATCTCGGAGATCTATGTGGGCGTCAGCAGGATATCCGAGCCGGGATGATGCATTATTGTATCAATTTATTGCATCAATTGATTCTTTTTTATTGACATTTGAGTACTATTATATGTATTATAGGGTTGGAGGCAGTCACTTATGAATCCTCATTACAACCAAAATTACACGCACGAGGAAATTGATGCCGTCCTCGCCAAGATCAAGTCCTGCGTTGTAAAGAACAGATACACGATCTCACTAAATGAAAACCGCCAGGAAAACATATGCTTTATCAACGAATACAACCTGCGCAGCGACAAACAGAAATCTATGTTGATGCAGATTCAAACAGAAGATTTCTGCTACTCTCTGCAGAACACGAAAATCGGTTATGAATATGAGGTCCTGTATGTTTTTGTTCCGCAGATACAGCTTTTTAACGCAGACGGAGAGGAAGAAACCGTCGATGTCTATACCAAATTCAATATCATCGATCTTCCCTCCGGAAGCAGGACGGTTGTCATCTCTTTTCACAAGAGGAACAAACCTGTAGATTACCTGTTCCGCTGATCACAGAAAGAAAGGAAACACACCATGATCAAAGAAAAAGTTTTTTGTGAAGAATGCAGGAATGATGTGAACTATGTTGAGACCTCCGTTCCGATGACCGAAACCGTCAAAGCAAGAACCTATCATTATATCGGTAAAGAAGCTCGCTGCGCGGACTGTGGCGCCTTACTTTTTGTCCCGGAACTGTCCGATCACAATCTTCGGGCGCTCTATGATGTATTGCGCGAAAAAAACAACATTATCTCTGTTGAAAAAATCCGGGAAATACCAGAAAAATATGCTATCGGGAAGCGACCTCTTTCCCTCCTTCTCGGCTGGGGAGAACAAACCTTTTCCAGATATGCGGACGGTGATATGCCAACACGGCAATACTCCGACATTCTTCTGCGCGTGTACAATGAACCCTCATTTTATTACGAACTTCTGGAAACCAATAAAGGAAATTTGAAATCTGCGCTCGCTTACGAAAAAAGCCTTCGGGCCGTCAAAGCACTGCTATCCTCCTGTCCGTCCGCCGATAGCAAGATTGACAGCGTTATCCGATATCTGCTTTGTCAATGTGAGGACATCACCCCACTGGCTCTTCAGAAGGCACTATACTATATTCAGGGGTTCTACTACGCTTTTTATCACACTTTTCTTTTTTCGGAGGATTGTCAGGCAGGAATACACGGACCTGTCTACCAAGACATATACTGTCGGTACAGAGATTACCGATTTGACCCGGAAGGGAAAACGACTAACTTTGATATCTCCGTATTCTCTTCCGATGAAAAAACGGTCTGTGACAGCGTAATCAACCATATCTGCTGTTATAGCAGTAAGATACTTGAACGTTTTACTCACAATGAAGCGCCCTGGCTCACCGCCCGCGGTGATCTGCCGATCACCGCAGCATCCGACCGCATCATCGACAAGGCTCTCATTGGTGACTATTTTGGCACAGTAAAAACAAAATACAACATGCTGGATCCATGTGATATCAAAGCATATGCGCAGGATATGTTTCTTTGTGTCTAGCAAAGCTTCTATCTGGCGATAAGAGGCAGCCGCATAGGCTGCCTCTTATCGCTGTATGTGATTTCGTGATCACTCTATCTGTAGATTTCTCTTTAAGTTTACATAACATACCCATCTTATTTCGTCAGCATCATCATGATATCGTTGCTCCTGGCGATAAACTTCGTCATCGCCTCCGGCTCCAGCGGTGCCTGCTGTAACAGCGCCAGATCGTAGAGCTGTTCGCAGATCATCTTCACGTTGTCGCCGTCCTGATGCCCGATGACATACTCTACCAGCGGATGATTGGCATTTAAGATCAGCGTCTCGCCTTCCTTGCCGAACATCCCCATATCCATACCGTTCATGGAGTACATCTTCATCATATCCTGCATCCTGCGGGATTCCTCGGCCAGCGTGATCATGGAAGCGATCTTCTTGTTCTTCAGCTTCTCAACCTTCACTTTAATGTTGTCTTTCTTTAAGACCTTCTTCATCAGCTTGGCGATCGCCTCCGCCTGCTCTTCCATCTCCTTCTCCGCCTTCTTGGAGGTCTTGGACTTGAAGACGTCGGTCAGGTCGGCGTCAATTCTCTGGAACTTGATGCCTTCATTCTTCGCCTCCAGCTGGGATACGAAGGGCTGATCGATATTGTGGGTCAGCACAACGGCGTCCATCTTGGCTGCCTTGAACATATTGATATACTGGCTCTGCTGTTTTTCATCCGTCACATAGTAGATGGTCTTCTCTTTCTTTTCCCCGGACTCTTCGTCACCGCCGCCGTCCGTACCGTCTGATACGCTCTCTCCGTTTTCGTCAACGACCTCGGCCTCCACCTTCTCGCCGTTCTCATCCACGGCCTTCGTCTCCGTATCTTCACCGTCCTCGCCGACCTCGTCGGGATCGATCTTATTGACCTCCAGGCACTCCGGCAGCGTCATGTATACGCCGTCCAGATTCTTGAAGAGGATATAATCGGTCATCTTCTCGCAGAATTTGTCGTCCTTCAGGCAGCCGAACTTGATAAACGGGCTGATATCGTCCCAGTATTTCTCATATTCCTCTTTCTCGGTCTTGCACATACCGGAAAGCTTGTCCGCAACTTTTTTCGTGATATATTCGCTGATCTTCTGCACGAACCCGTCGTTCTGCAGCGCGCTTCTGGATACGTTGAGCGGCAGGTCGGGGCAGTCGATCACACCCTTTAACAGCAGCAGAAATTCCGGAATGACCTCTTTGATATTGTCCGCGATGAACACCTGGTTGTTGTACAGCTTGATCGTACCCTCGATGGACTCATATTCCATGTTGATCTTCGGGAAATAGAGAATACCCTTCATGTTGAAGGGATAATCCATATTCAGATGGATCCAGAACAGCGGCTCCTTGTAATCCTGAAAGACCTTGCGGTAAAATTCCAGATACTCTTCTCTGGTGCACTCGTTCGGATGCTTCGTCCAGAGAGGCTGCGTCTCGTTCAGCAGTTCGGGCCGCTTTTTGATCTTAAGCTTCTGCTCGTCCTCCTCTTTTTCCTTCTTGATCTCTTCCACTACCTCGTCCGTATCCAGCTTCTCGGACGCCTTGATCGTCTGCGTGTCCGTGCTGTTTGCCTTGGACAGATAGATCTCCGTAGGCATGAAGGAGCAGTATTTCTTAATGACCTCTTTGGCCTTATACTCATTGCAGAATTCCAGACAGTCCTCATTGATAAAGAGGGTGATCTGCGTACCGACTTCCGTCCTCGTTCCCTCTTCCATATCAAATTCCGTACCGCCGTCGCATTCCCAGTGAACGGCTTTGGCGCCCTCCTGATAAGACAACGTATCGATGTGCACCGCATCCGCCACCATAAACGCAGAATAGAATCCCAGACCGAAATGTCCGATGATCTGGTCTTCATTTGCCTTGTCCTTATACTTCTCGATGAAATCCGCCGCGCCGGAGAAAGCGATCTGATTGATGTACTCCTCCACCTCGTCCGCCGTCATACCGATACCGTTATCAATAAACTGAAGCGTCTTCTCCTCGGGATTTACGATCACCTGGATCTTAGCCTTATAATCGTCCGGCAGAGTATACTCGCCTATCATGTCCAGCTTTTTCAGTTTTGTGATCGCATCGCATCCGTTGGAGATCAGCTCACGGAAAAAGATATCATGATCGGAATACAGCCATTTCTTGATGATCGGGAAAATATTGTCGCTGTTGATTGATAAACTACCATGTTTTGCTGCCATATTGTCACGTCCTTTTCTCTTGCTTCCTGTGCAGTCCCGTATTGTACAAAGCACAGTGTCTTTTATATAAAAGATAGTTTAATACTGTTATTTTGAGAAGTCAAGACAAAATTAGCACTCATTTTAAATGAGTGCTAATAATTTGGGCTTTATTCAGTGCAAACCCTTATTTTATGCATTTTCCCGCAATTCTAAACTTTTTCTAAACTCCGGATCTGCGCGTTTTAACTGCGCCCGAAGTATTCTGCATACACATCAAAAAAGTTTTGGGTCGTCACATTCTCATCGTGGATAAAAGAAACGCTGTTCCACAGCTCTTCGTTCAGATTTCTTGTCAGCGTCTGTACATACGCGTCATATTCCTGGCCGAAAGCCTCGGCTTTGCGTTGTTCCACGATCTTGACCTTATTGGCGTCCGTCTCTTCCTTATCAAAGGTATTGAGACATTTGATGATATGATAGCCGTACTCTGTTTCGACGATATCGCTGATCTCATCCTTGCCGAGATTAAAGGCAGCCGTCTCAAAGGCTTCATCCATCTCGCCTTTTCCGAAGGAATAGGTCGCCTGATCATCTTCGCTGTAACGGCGTATCAGTTCGTCGAAATCTTCGCCCTCCTTTGCCAGCTCCAGCACCTCACAGGCCTCCCTGTACGCCTCATCCTTCGCCCGCTTCGTATACTCTATTTTCTGGCCCGTTCCGTCCTGGGCATAGGTTTTGATCAGAATATGCTGCACGGTGATGGTCCTGGCTTCATCGTCGCTGATCTCGGGATTGATATCTTTAATGGTGTACCGGTACATTTTCTCGGCGAGCGCAAATTCCGTATACAGATCGCTGACCGTGTCTACGGTCACTCCCATCTTCTCTATCTCCGTCCCGTTAAGCGAGCTGTAGTAAGCGTTTGCGGCATTCTCCACCAGAGCCTTTTCCTCGTCTCCAAGCTCCACCTCGTACTTTTCCGCCATCAGATTCATTGTCTTGATACGCGCGATCTGCGCCAGCGCGATATCCTTCACATTCTGCTCCAGCGTGACGCCGTCCACATTCGTATCCCATATCTCGCTGCCGTATACACTCTCATAGCGGTTCTGAATATTGGTCAGATAGACCATCAGCTCCGGCAGTACACAGGTGCTCGTTTCGATCCTGAACACCTCATCCTTCCCAAATCCGGTAGTGAGGACTACCTTCGTGCCCGCATTTTTGCTCCCGCATCCGGTCAGAATGACCGTTCCGGCGATCCCTGCTGCCAGCAGTATCCGTACCGCTCTTTTTAATCTGTCTAACATATGATTCCTATACTTTCTCTTTTTATGATAGTTTACATAACTTTACAGGCGGATAAGACTCCCGTTCCTGTCATACCACTTTTCTCCATCGGTCAGTACATAATCTTCTCCCGACAGGATCGCATGTATATAATCTGCCGCCGAAGCCAATCTTCTCTTGAAAGCGACTCCGCCGCCCAGAAGATGTACGCCGTGAATGTCCGATCCTGCAGTCATCGGCAGCCCGTGCTCGTGAGCATACGCAACCGCCCTTGCATCGAACGCGGGATCATTGTGCGCCGTGCTCCGGGAATGGGAATGGGTGGCGTTGATCCCCTCCACGCCGTCCACCCATCCGGGATAGAGGCGTATTTCAGGAATATAGCTTTCTTCTCTGTAAGGGTGGGCGTGTATGACCATACCGCCCGCCTCATGCACCAGCCGATACTGTTCCTCCACCGTTGCCGTCCATATCCCGGGGTGCGCCTTCATCCATGATTTGTCAATGCCGTATATCAGAAATTCCGTACCCCGGTATCCCGCCTCATAACCGAAAAACACATCCAGTCCGATCCGTTCTCCTTCTTCCTTGGCATACTCATAGCCTAACGCGAACGTATCCACCCACTCTTCCCACGGAAGAGCTCTGTCCGTTGCCGTGTTGCCTCCCCAGTTATGATCCGTCACAAAGATGCCGGCATATCCGTAATCCTTACATGCCCTCGCCATTTGAGCCCCTGTATTCCTCGCACACGCACTGGATTCGGAAGTGTGCAGATGCGTTTCGTATAAAAAGGGATACTGCTCCCGTATCGTTCCATCCATTGTTTTTCTTTCCGCTTTTCTTCTCTTATCCCTGTTCTTCAGGCTATCCTGATCGTTTCTCCGTTCCCCGTTCTCGGAAAAGGGATTAAATTGTATGCCCCGGCATCGCAACTTAATCCCCCTCATCTAAGTGTCTGTCTGATACGGCTGCCTTACCCGTGCCGGATCCTGCCGGACACGCCGCCGCTATCGCTTACGTTTATTTGATGACCCGGATCCAGCCTTCGGGCGCTTCAATGCGTCCCATCTGGATACCCGTCAGCGTGTCATACAGCTTCTTTGTGATCGGCCCCATCTCGCTCATGCCGCTGGGGAACGCGATCTCCTTACCGTGATCCACGATCTTGCCGACAGGAGAGATGACCGCCGCCGTACCGCACAGGCCGCACTCCGCGAAATCTTTTACCTCCTCCAGAGAAACAACACGCTCCTCTACCTCCAGACCGAGATATTCCTTCGCCACAACCATCAGCGAGCGTCTCGTGATGGACGGAAGGATGCTGCCCGACTTGGGCGTTACGACTTTATTGTCCTTCGTCACAAACAGGAAGTTGGCGCCGCCCGTCTCCTCCACATTGGTTCTTGTGGCAGCATCGAGATACATATTCTCATCGTAGCCTTCCGCATGTGCCGTCACGATAGCATGAAGGCTCATCGCATAATTCAGTCCGGCCTTGATGTGACCCGTACCGTGCGGAGCCGCTCTGTCGAAATCGCTCACCTTGAGGGTCAGAGGCTTTACGCCGCCCTTGAAATAAGGGCCCACAGGCGTAGTAAATACTCTAAACTGATATTCCTCGGCAGGTTTTACGCCGATCACGGAAGAGCTTCCGAACATAAAAGGACGAATATACAGTGTTGCGCCCGATCCGTAAGGCGGAACATACGCCTCGTTGTCCGCAACCGTATCGACGACTGCCTGCACAAAACGTTCCTTGGGGAATACCGGCATCTCGAGCCGCTTACAGCTGTCCTCCATACGCTGTGCATTCAGGTCGGGACGGAATGTCACGATATGGCCGTCCTCCGTCGTGTATGCTTTCAGTCCCTCAAAGCATGTCTGTGCATACTGAAACACGCCCGCGCACTCGTTCAAAGCGACCGTTGCATCGGAAGTCAGTCCTCCCTCATCCCATGCGCCGTTCTTATAATTTGCCACAAATCTCTTGTCCGTCTGCTGATATCCGAATCCGAGATTCGCCCAGTCTATGTTCTTCTTTTCCATTTCTGTACTCCTTCTTCCCTATTGGTATCGTAGAAATATTTCTGCCTGTTTCCTATATTATACCTTTGTTTTCAAAAGTCAAGTACCGACGCCCGCTGCAGCACAGCCCGTCACAGCACCGCATTGACCACCTCAAGCGCGATGTCGTAGGCAAAATCCTTGACAGCCTTCTCACACAAGCGCAGCATCTTCTGATCCGATTCCGGGCGGTCGTACTTTTTCAGCTCTTCCAGCTTCTCATGGACGCTGTCTCCGTCAAAATCATCCAGCCGGCCGGCCAGTTCCTTAAGAGCCTGCTTCCAGTCGTCATCGGAGATCCTGATCTTCTCGCCCGACGGCTCCGTATTCTCCTGTTTCGCCGGTTCCTCTTTGTCGAGATAATTCTTTAAATCCCTGTTCATATTCTTCATCAGGTTAAACAGGATCGGCGACCGCACCTCCACGTCCTCCAACTGCCCCGCCTTACTCATTTTCTCCAGTTCAAAAGCCTCGTCCGCCAGATCGTCCGCCCCGACATTTCTGGCATTACCCTTTAAGGAGTGCACGATGATCGCATATCCCTGCATATCCCGCTTCTTCAGGAAATCACGCAGGGCGTCTTCTTTCTCCTGCAGGATCAGATGGAAATCATGAAGCACCTTGCTGTAAAGCTTGATATCGTTTCCCATATATTTCAGGCCATGACGGACATTGAAACCGATGCCGGCCAGCCGGCTCTCCATCATACCGATCTCCGCCTCCGTCTCCTGCCCGCTGTCCCCCGGTGTATTCTGATCCTGATTCAGATAGACTACGTTATCCGGCAGATACTCGATCAGCATACTCTCAAACTTATCCGCATCGATCGGCTTCGTCAGATAATCCTGAAACCCTTCCTTCAGATAATATTCCCGGGCGCCGGCTACCGCATTGGCGGTGAGCGCGATCACAGGCGTATCGGCGGAGGGATTGCCCTCCAGACTCCTGATGGCATGAAGGGTCTCCACGCCGTCCATCACCGGCATCATATGATCCAGGCAGATCACATGGTAAGTCTTTCTGCGCAGCAGCTCCAGGCACTTCTCACCGCTGTTGG
>CANQIJ010000096.1 GCA_947624025.1 uncultured Lachnospiraceae bacterium
GCGATCCTGTTGATCATACGCGCGCCTTTTCGGATCCGCACTTCCTTAAACAGATAAAAAAGAATGACCGCCATCACGATATTGGTGATGCTGTTGTCTTTACACAGGTGATGGCTCATGGAACCGAGCGCAACGGGATGCTCATGCGATATCCCGTTGACGATCCACAGGAGTAAGAACAGGGAAACAGCCTTCGCACGGGGCAGGCGCACATCCCGATACATGCGGATATAGCGCCCGATCAGATAGATCATGATCATCTGCACAAGCCCCTTCCCGTTATCGGGAACCAGTTCAAAATAAAACACCGTCGGCAAAACACTGAACAGGCCGGCCATCAACAATAATAAATTGCGGAATGTCTCTCTATCCAGCGCCTTGATCAGCTTGTCCAGATAGCCGCTGAATAACAGCAGGCACACATAGCAGGAATAAAACCAGTACTTTCTTGTGATGAAGGGAAACACGGACTTGACAAGCTGCTCGAGCAGGGCAGAGCCCCCCCCCAGAGATTCCGGCGCAAATATATACATAAGCCCAGTCTCCAAAAGCGACAGCGTGATCATCATGCATTCCATCTTCACCAGCTTCCTGATGTCGAACCGGACGCCGTAGTAACCGGAGATCAATATAAAACAGGACACGCCTGTATTGCACACCCCGTTGACCAGGCCGTTAAAAAAAGACCAGCCGGCGCCCTGGCAAAACTTCCCCAGATACATATTGGCATGAATAAAGACTATCATATAGATCGCGATCAGCCGCAGCATTTCATGATTGGCATTCCGCGCAGTTCTTTTTCCGTTTGGAATCGTATTGGCACTCATCTGTTGTTTACCTCCCCCGTCATTATACTAGATTCTCAGATGCTGTGATCCCTGGCAACTTCAAGGAGAATTGCGGAGCAATTCTCGGGAAGCAGGCTGCTGAGCCTGCTTCGATTATACTAGATTTGCAGATGCTGTGTCCATATTTTTAGTCGGCCCGCTCCCGCAGGAAACTTCCAAAACCGGAGAGGAAATATTGATACTTTACCCTTGTATATTGGCCTCATTTATATTAAAATATAAAAAGACAGTCAATTGATAAAAATATATCAATGACGCACATTCTCACATGATAAGGAGGATAATCATATGGCATTTGTGATCAGTGACGCTTGTGTAGCGTGCGGCGCCTGCGAGGCTCAGTGTCCTGTCGGCGCGATCAGCATGGGCGACGGTAAGTTCGAGATCGATCCCGGCAAATGTATCGACTGCGGTTCTTGTGCGGGTGTCTGCCCTACAGGTTCCATCGCTCAGGCTTAATCACCTGGCGGGATTAAACAGAACATATTATGAACGATCCCTCTGAGCGCACTGCTTTAGAGGGATTGTTTTTTTGCAGGATCTCAAATATCACACAGTCTTTTTCTTTCCCTTTATCAGCTTCTCACGAGGCTTATGGCGTTCCCTGATCATCTCGTCTATCCGCCGATAATGTTCTTCTTCCTTCTTCCAGTGCTCCGTATCCCGTTCTTCCTGCATGCGGAACTGGTAATCCAGCTCTTTCAGGATACTGTCCTTTACCTCCGTACACAGCTCACGATTAGCGGACCTGACAGCCTCCGTGATCATATGCTGCAGCAGATACTGCAGCCGTGCCGCCTTTTGCTCCTTATCCATATCGGATGCCTCCCGGACGGTTTCCGATACACTCTGCTTTGTGTCGGACAGCGCGACGATATACCTGTGGGATCCGCCGGGAGACGGCTGCCCGCCTTTCATGCCGCTCTTTTTGTCTTCCGCTGCGCTTTCTTCAACGCGCTCTTTTATGATATCCATAAATCCATCCTCCTTATTCTGAATCTCTTCTCCCGCGCCGGGTGTCTTAAACAGGACCAAGCGTATCGCCTTAAGCTGTAACCCCTGCTCTTTCAGCATTTTGATCTTCTGCAGCTGCCTGATATCCTGTTCGGTATAGTAACGGTGCCCCATTTCGTTTCGCTTGATGGGAAGCTGTAATTCTTCCTCCCAATAGCGCAGCACGTGGTTCTCCACTTGTACTTTTTTAGCCGCTTCCGATATGTAGTAGATCGTTTTCTGTTCCATCCAGCTTCCCCTTTCCCGATGACATATGCTGTACACCGCTGCCCTTCGCTCGTCCGCAGACTCACCTTTTCAAACAAAAAAGAGACTTCCCCGATCAGGTTGTCTCTTTTGTAGCGTTATCACATTCTCTTTTGCAGCGCTTTCCTGTTTTCTGACGTATATAAGGTTATTTGTCCAGATTGGCAAATTTGGTATAATCCGGCAGCCATACAAGCTCAATCGTTCCGGTCCCGCCGTTTCTCTGTTTTGCAATGATGACCTCGGCAATGCCCGGCCTGTCGGTATCCTTATTGTAATAGTCGTCTCTGTACAGGAACATGACCACATCGGCGTCCTGCTCGATCGCGCCGGACTCACGCAGATCGGAGAGCATCGGTCTGTGGTCGGGACGCTGCTCTACCGTACGGTTCAGCTGTGACAGGGCGATCACAGGCACATGCAGCTCTCTCGCCAGAGCCTTGAGGGACCGCGATATGTCAGATATCTCCTGCTGCCTGGAATCGGTCGATCTGCCGCTGCCGGACATTAACTGCAGATAATCGATGATGATCAGCTCCAGATCATTCTCCAGCTTATATTTACGGCACTTGGAGCGCAGCTCCGAGATGCTGATCCCCGGCGTATCGTCAATGATCAGATTGGATTTTCCTATCTCGCCGGCGCTCTCGATCAGCTTTTCCCACTCCGCGTCAGACAGCTTGCCGGTACGCAGATGCTGGGAATCCACTTTTGCCTCCATGGAAAAAAGACGGTTGACGAGCTGCTCCTTCGACATCTCCAGACTGAATATGGCGACCGTTTTGCCCTGCCGGAAAGCCGCATACTCGGCTATATTGAGCACAAACGCCGTTTTGCCCATAGACGGTCGTGCCGCTATCAGGATCAGGTCGGACGGCTGCATTCCCGCCGTCTTATAGTCCAGATCAAGAAAACCCGTGGCTATGCCGGTGACATTGCCCTTGTTGCGGGAGGCTTTCTCGATCGTGGTCATGGCGTCCAGAACGATCTGTCTGATCGGTACAAATTCGCCCGCATTCCGGCGCTGTACCAGATCAAAGATCTTCTTCTCCGTATCGCCCAGGATGTCCTCCAGGCTGTCTTTGCCCGCATAACAGGAATTGGCTATCTCCTCGTTTACGCGGATCAGCCTGCGCAGCGTGGATTTCTCCGCGACAATATTCGCATAGTGTTTGATATTCGCCGATGTGGGAACCGCCGTGATCAGATCCCGGATAAATTCCAGGCTGCTCACCTCCGGCGGCACATCCTTTTCCCGAAGCCGGTCCTGAAGCGTGACCAGATCCACCGGCTTCCCCTCGTCATGCAGCTCCACCATGGCTTCAAAGAGTACGCCGTACTGTTTATTGTAAAAGTCCTCCGCCAGAATGGTCTCAGACGCAACAACGATCGCTTCCGGATCCATGATCATGGAGCCTATGACAGACTGCTCCGCCTCCGTGCTGTGCGGCATGATCCTTTTCAGTAATGCTTCCTCCAATGCACGTCACCTGCCCCCGCTATTCTTCCAATACCTTTACCTTGAGTTTCCCCGTGACCTTAGGATGCAGCTTGATGTTCACGTCATAGACGCCCAGCGCCTTGATCGCCTCCGGCAGCTGGATCTTTTTCTTGTCCAGCTCCAGCCCGCACTGCTGCCTGGCGGCCGATGCGATCTCCTTGGATGAGATGGAACCGAAGGCCTTGCCGCCCTCCCCCGATCTCATATGAAGCACCACTTCTTTTGTCTCTAATACCGCGGCCAGCTCTTTTGCCGCCTCCAGCTGCTCCTGCGCGACTTTTTCGGCATTCGCTTTCTGCAGCTTCAGATCGTTCATATTGGAGGCGTTTGCCTCCACGCCCAGCTTCTTGGGAAAGATATAATTTCTGGCGTAGCCGTCGCTCACATTGACGATCTCGCCCTTCTTACCCAATGATTTAACATCCTGCAGCAAAATAACCTTCATACTGCCTCCTCGCTTTCCCTGTGCCCAGACAGTGTTATCCTATTCTTCCAGTTCGCCTTCCTCGATCATGCTGTCCAGCGTTCTCTTAATCGCCACAATACCTTCCTCAACAGTGCCGTTCTCTATCTGTGCACCCGCTGTATTTAAATGTCCGCCGCCGCCCATTCGTTCCATGATCACCTGAACGTTCACTTCGTCTATGGAACGGGCGCTGATATAGATGATACCGTTATACGGCGTCAGGATAAAGCTGGCTTTGATCCCTTTAATGTTCAACAGTTCATTGGCTGCCTGTGCTCCAATAACGGTAGGACTCGGCACATCCTCACCCGTACATACGGAAATGGCATAAGCATTTCTGTATATTTCCGCCTGGCTGACAGCATCCGCTTTCGCCTTATACTCTGCCGCGCCGTCTCTGAACAGCTTCCGCACACGGGTCACATCCGCACCGTTTCTGCGCAGAAATGCCGCCGCCTCAAAGGTTCTGACGCCCGTCTTTGTCATAAAATTGTTTGTGTCTATCATGATCCCGGAATACATACAGTCGGCTTCTTCCGGCCTGAGCCTCAGATTATCGCTGATATACTGCAGGATCTCGGATACCATCTCACACGCCGAGGACGCGTATGCCTCAATATAGGACAATGTCGCGTTTTCTATGATCTCGGAGCCCTGCCTGTGATGATCCAGGACGACCACGGATTTACACCGTTTCAGCAATTCCGGGCATTCCGTGATACTCGGTCTGTTAATATCCACCACCACCAGCACCGCATTGCTGCCGACCATCTCAAGCGCCTGTGCATTGTTGATGATCATATCATCCTCGTACTCGTCGCTGTTCTTAAACATCTCCACCATAGGCTGCATGGAAGACGTCACATCATTCAATATGATATGCGCCTTTTTATCCAGCTCCTGGGCGATTCTGTAGATTCCCACGGACGCGCCGAAGCTGTCCACGTCGCCCATGCGGTGTCCCATGACATATACCTCGTCCTTGACGGATATGATTTCCTTTAACGCATGCGCCTTAACTCTCGCCTTGACGCGGGTACTCTTCTCCACCTGTTGGCTCTTACCGCCGTAATATGCGACGTTGGAGGGCATCTTCACAACCGCCTGGTCGCCGCCCCGTCCGAGGGCAATATCTATGGCGTTACGCGCGAACTCATAGTTCTGCGTATAACTCAGGCCGTCCAGCCCCATGCCGATACTGATCGTGACCGCCATTTCGTTTCCGATATTCACGGTCTTGACGTCCTCCAGCAGGTCAAAACGGTTTTCCTGCAGCTGCATCGCAGCTTCCTTGCGCATGATCACAAAATATTTATCCTTCTCCAGCTTCTTGCAGATACCGTCCAGGGACGCGATATATTTATTGACTTTACGGTCGATCAGTGCGATCAGAAGGGAGCGCCGCACTTCCTCTACGCTCTCCAGCGCCTCGTCATAGTTATCCAGATAGATCAGCGCTACGGCCAGGGACTGGTTATCAACCTCCCTTAAGGCTATCTTAAGCGCGGTCTCATCGAACAGATAAAGGGCTATCAGATAACCGTCATATCCCTTTGCGTCAATAATGTCGCTGTTTTCCGCCATTTCTTTTAAGGAAATCTTCTTCAGCTTCGCGACATAATAGCCCGATTCATATTCAATATCAAACTCTGCCTCATCCTGTCCGTCCGCGCCGGGAAGCCTGTCCTTAGTTATGGACGGAAAAAGCGATGTGACGGACTTGCGGTATCCCTTCTCCTGATGCACCACCTTCTCAAACGCACTGTTAGTCCATATGACCCTGCCGCCATCGTCCAACAATGCGTGAGGAAGCTCCAGATCGCGCAGAAGCCGTCTCTGAATCTGTCCGTACTGCGTGGCAAAGCTGACCAGCTCATTCATAATGACCGGCTTATTATAAAACATCATGGACAGTATGATCGCAATGTAAAATATGATGAATCCGCTGAGTACCAGGCCTGCTCTATAATCTATCATATAGACCAGGATGTCCACAGCGATCAATAAAAACCCAAGATATAAAGAAGACTGCAGGTAGGACTTCAGCCTTCCCTTTAACTTAACGCTGTTTTTCATAATGACTTCATCCATTCATATGCGCATAAATAAGTATATGTTTCCGTTTTTATGCTTACATAACATTATTAGTATAGCATTTTTTACTTTTTCGTGCTACTCCAATATATAGACATTTTAATTAAAAAAACGACAGGATATGGTGTAGTCCGAACAAATCCGGCCACATCATCGCACAAAAAAGACCCGGTCGGGTCACGACCGGGCCTGTGATCACATGATCAGTCCTGAACGTAAGGCATAAGCGCCATATGTCTTGCGCGCTTGATCGCTACCGTCAAGGCACGCTGGTGCTTCGCGCAGTTGCCGGTAATTCTTCTGGGAAGGATCTTTCCTCTCTCGGATACGTATCTCTTCAGCTTGTTGGTATCCTTGTAATCAATCACATTATCCTTACCGCAGAATACGCACACCTTTTTCCTTCTGCGCACTCCGCCCTTTTTCTTTGCAGGAAAATCCGGCTTATCTGTTTTCGTAAATGCCATCGTCATTGCCTCCTTCTAAATTCAAACAGTTAGTTGAACGGCAGTTCCTCATCGATTCCGTCAGGAAGATTCATAAATCCGTCTCCGGCTGCTGCGGGCTCCGGTCTGCCTGCAGGAGCAAATCCGCCGTCATTGCTTCCGGCGCTGTTCTTGCTCTCGGCAAACTCCTGATCCTCTACCACAATATCCGTCGTATACACCTTGACGCCGTCCTTATTGGTATAGCTGCCTGTCTGGATACGCCCCGTGATCGCGATCTTGATCCCCTTGTGGAAATATTTCTCCGCAAATTCGCCTGCTCTGCCAAAAGCAACGCAGTTGATAAAATCCGCGGTCTGTTCATCATTGTTACGATTAAATCTGCGGTCTACAGCCAATGTGTATCTCGCAACTGCCGTAGCGTTCTCGCCCTGAGAGTATCTCACCTCGGGATCCCTCGTCAAACGCCCCATAAGTATTACTTTGTTCATAAAAACCTCTTTCTATTTCTCGTCCTGTCGAACGCACAGATATCTGATGACATGATCCATGATGCGGATACGGCTTTCGATCTCGGCAGGAGCGCTGCTCTCGGCTTCAAACTGAATAAAGTAATAAAAAGCTTCTTTCATCTTCTGAATCTCGTATGCGAGCCTTCTCTTACCCCAGTCATCCACATTAGTGATCTGTCCGCCGAATCTTTCTACCAGAGCCTTCGCCTTCTCCAAGGTAGCTGCTCTCTCGTCATCTTCGATCTTTGCACTGACAACAACGGCTAACTCGTATTTGTTCATGCTTCGTTTCCTCCTTTTGGTCTCTGGCCCCTCTTTGATAAGGAGCAAGGATGATTGGCTCTTACAGCCATAAATGTTAGTATATCACGGAAATTTATCATAACACAGACGCCGATAATGCGCAAGTATTTTTTGGAAATCCGCTTCTAACCGGTCGATGGTCTCCTGATCTCCTTCACATTCTTCTCCGCCTGCCTGCGGGCGATCATGATCTGGTGACCGCATCCTGCACACTTCAGCCTGAAATCGGCGCCGATGCGAAGCACCTCCCACTCCCTCGAGCCGCACGGATGCTGTTTTTTCATTTTCAGAATATCGCCCACCTGAATATCCATACCAATCTCCATTCCGGAGCGTTTTCGCGACGGGCGACGCGAATCTCAAATTTGCGTCTGCCATCACG
Source organism: uncultured Lachnospiraceae bacterium (assembly GCA_947624025.1). Classification (GTDB taxonomy): domain Bacteria; phylum Bacillota; class Clostridia; order Lachnospirales; family Lachnospiraceae; genus UBA3282. The sequence continues at coordinate 7,813 of CANQIJ010000096.1, forward strand.
AATCTCCATTCCGAAGCGCCTGCACACCGCTGCATTACGGGAGCTGCGAAAAGATCTCCCCAATGCTTCCCTGTACGATCAGATCAGCCATAGAGTCCCTGGGTGTCGGCGTCTTATTGACCAGCACCAGCTTATTGCCGCTATAGTAATCCAGCAGCCCCGCCGCCGGGTAGACCGCCAGCGAAGTGCCGCCTACGATCAGCATGTCCGCGTTGCTGATATACCGGATCGCATCGGAAAGCGTTCTCTGATCCAGGCCTTCCTCATATAAAACCACATCGGGTTTAATGCTCCCGCCGCAGGACGTACACTTCGGAACGCCCTCCGAGTGCAGGATATATTCGGCGTCATAAAACGCGTTACAATCCTCACAGTAATTGCGAAGAACAGAACCGTGGAGCTCCAGTACGACCCTGCTTCCCGCCGCCTGGTGCAGCCCGTCGATATTCTGCGTGACGACCGCCTTAAGCTTTCCTTCCTTCTCCCACTGCGCCAGCTTGATATGCGCCGCATTCGGCTTCGCGTCAAGGCACAGCATCTTCGCGCGGTAAAACCGGAAAAAATCCTCCGTCTTGCGCCGATAGAATGTATGGCTTAAGATCGTCTCCGGCGGATAGTCGTACTGCTGATGGTACAATCCGTCCACACTCCTGAAATCCGGTATGCCGCTCTCCGTCGATACGCCGGCACCGCCAAAAAACACGATATTATTACTTTCCTCAACCCATTTGCGAAGCTGTTCCAGCTGTTCCATATAAGATCCCCCTTTTCCGGTTTCTCTACCCTATACGCCTTGTACGTGGCGGCTATTTACCGCTCTTCTCGCCCAGTCCCATCCTGTTGACCGCCGAGAAGATCGCCCGCACGGAAGCCCTCGTAATGTTGGAGCTTACGCCGACGCCGTAAGTGACCCGTCCGCTCTCCACATCCAGCAGATGGATGTATGCCGCCGCCTGCGAGTTGGAGCCGCTCTGCAGCGCGTGTTCCTCGTAATCCAGGATCTTGATATCGATATCCAGCTCTTCCTGCAGACCCCGCTTCGCCGCATCAATAGGTCCGTTGCCGACC
>CANQIJ010000097.1 GCA_947624025.1 uncultured Lachnospiraceae bacterium
GTCACATGGGCGGATGAGCCGTACGCCGCGTATTACAGTCTGGAATCTATGGAATATTACGCGAAGATCCTGTTGATTACCGACAAGATCTTGGGTGCGCAGAATCAGCTTTCCGGGGAACAGATCGAAAGGCTTCTCGCCATGCGGGAGAAGTTCGGCATAAAGCAGGGCGGTACGCCCCAGCGCGGTTGACGGAAGCCGTGGCATATAGAATGGTGTAACCGTTATCAGACAAAGCGGGAGGGAAAGATGAAATTAGAAGAGCTGCAGCAGTATGATCCTATTACGATCCAGTGCCATGACAACCCCGATGCGGATGCGATCGCTTCGGGCTTTGCACTGTACACGTATTTTCAGAGTAAGGGAAAAGAAGTACAGTTGGTGTATGCGGGCAGGAGCAGGATACAGAAGTCCAATCTGCTCCTGATGGTGGATAAGCTTCATATCCCCATCCGTTATATCGATAGCACAGGAGATGGCAGTGACGCGAAAGATGGCAGCAGTGCGGGAGAGGATGCGCGGCAGCGCAGTGAGCAGGCGCGGACGCAGACCGGGATACCGGGGCTTCTCATTACCGTGGACTGTCAGTACGGTGCAGGTAACGTGACCAGGCTTCCCGCAGAGGACGTGGCGGTCATCGACCATCATCAGAGAGAGATCGTAGATATTGAGAAAAGTGAGATCGATCCTCATCTGGGAAGCTGTTCCACTCTGGTATGGAGTATGCTCCGGGAAGCGGGATATAAGATAGAGGATCCGGAAGTCGGCACGGCGCTTTATTATGGGCTATATACGGATACAAATCAGTTTGCCGAGATCTATGCGCCCCTTGATATGGATATGCGCGAGGCGGTGCCCTGTGAGAAGTCTCTGATAACGCTTTTCAGGAATTCCAATCTTTCCCTGCAGGAGATGGAGATAGCAGGTGTGGCGATGATACGTTACATCTACAACGACGATTACCGTTACGCCATCATCAGATCCCAGCCCTGCGACCCGAATATTCTCGGCCTGATCAGCGATTTTCTGATTCAGGTGGCGGAGGTGGACAGCTGTGTCGTTTATAATGAGCAAAAAGACGGCTATAAATTTTCTGTCAGAAGCTGCGTCAAGGAAGTGCAGGCGGATGAGCTGGCGGCGTTTCTGGCCGCGGGCGTTGGCTCGGGCGGAGGACACAGGGAGAAGGCCGGAGGCTTTATCAGCAAGGTCCTGTACGAAAATGAATATCCGACCCTGCATTCAGAGGCTTTTTTCAGCCAGCGTCTGAACGATTATTTCGACCATTGCCAGATCATCTACGCCAAAGAGTATGATATCGATGTGTCCGGTATGCAGCTTTATGTGAAAAAGAAAGTGCGCCTCGGCTATGTGGAAGCCGTGAACGTGCTGCCTGCGGGCACGCCGGTCACTATTCGTACGCGGGAAGGGGACGTAGATATGGTTGTGACCCCTGACCTGATCATAATGATCGGTATCAAAGGGGAGGTCTATCCGAACCGCCGGGATAATTTTGAAAAAGGCTATACGGTCACGGATGAGCCTTACCATGCGGATAGAATGCACACCAAAAGAAGCGCGGCATATGAGCCGACGATCCATAATCGGGCTACGGGAGAGGTTACAAAGCTGTCAGATCATGCAAAGGTATGCATTGCCGTCGGCGGCGCACGCATCCACGCCAAGGAGTTGACTGAAAGAGTCAAGGTATTTACATCCTGGGACGAAGAAAAATATATGCTTGGCAGAGAGGGAGATTATCTGGCGGTGCGCTGCAACGATATGCATGATATTTTCGTGGTGGAAAAGGATATTTTTCACAAAACGTACGACCCGGCAAAGTGGGTGGGACACAGCGGTAAGAACGGGGCGGCGAACAGGCGGCAACGGTAAAATATATCTTTCTATTTTCCCGCATTTGTGATAGAATAATCAGGCATGGTGTGTTTTGACCCCATGTCTGGCGGAATATGAGGATACACTGTTACAAGGAGTATAGGTTCATGAGTGAAAATGATAAGATCACAGCGGAAGAAACAGCAGGAAAAGAAGCAGTATCCAGAAATTTTATCGAGCAGATCATTGATAAAGATCTGGCGGAGGGCGTCTATGACACGGTCAATACGAGATTTCCGCCCGAACCCAACGGCTATCTTCATATCGGGCATGCCAAGAGCATTCTTTTAAATTCAGGGCTGGCGAAACAGTATGGCGGCAAATTCAATCTACGCTTTGACGATACCAATCCGACGAAAGAGAAAAACGAGTTTGTTGAATCCATCAAAGAAGACGTCAAATGGCTCGGCGCAGATTACGGAGATAGATTGTTTTTTGCGTCCGACTATTTTGAACAGATGTATGAGGGCGCGGTAAAGCTGATCAGAAAAGGCAAAGCATATGTGTCAGACTTAAGCGCGGAGCAGATACGGGAGTACAGGGGCACATTGACCGAACCGGGCAAAGACGATCCGGGCAGAGACAGGAGCATAGAAGAAAATCTTCGTCTGTTCGAGGAGATGAAGGAAGGCAAATATGCTGACGGGGAGAAAACGTTGCGCGCCAGGATCGATATGGCGTCGCCCAACATCAATATGCGCGATCCGATCCTGTACCGCGTAGCGCATCTGCCGCATCAGAATACGGGCGATAAGTGGTGCATTTATCCGATGTACGATTTCGCGCATCCGATAGAGGATGCGGTCGAGGGTATCACGCATTCCATCTGTACGCTGGAATTCGAGGATCACAGACCGCTCTACAACTGGGTGGTGGAAGAATTGGAATATCCGCACCCGCCGAAGCAGATCGAGTTTGCGAAGATGTATTTGACCAATGTAGTCACCGGAAAAAGATATATCAAAAAGCTGGTGGAGGACGGCATCGTGGACGGCTGGGACGATCCGAGGCTGGTGTCCATCGCGGCGCTGCGCAGGAGGGGCTTTACCCCGGAGTCCATTAAGATGTTTGTGGAGCTGTGCGGTGTGTCCAAGGCAAATTCCTCGGCGGAATATTCCATGCTTGAATATTGTATCAGAGAAGACCTGAAGATGAAATGCGCCCGCGTTATGGCGGCGATCGATCCGGTCAGACTGGTGATCGACAACTATCCGGAGGGGCAGTCGGAGAGTCTTGAGATCGTCAACAATCCGGAGAATGAAGCGCTCGGTAAGCGCAAGGTGCCCTTCGGCAGAGAGCTGTATATCGACAGGGAAGACTTTATGGAAGAACCGCCGAAGAAATATTTCAGGCTGTTCCCGGGCAACGAGGTGCGTCTGATGGGTGCGTATTTCGTGAAATGCGTCGGTTATGAGAAGGATGATTCGGGCAGGGTGACGGTTGTGCACTGTACCTACGATCCGGCATCCAGAGGCGGCAACAGTCCCGACGGGCGCAAGGTGAAGGGAACGATCCACTGGGTATCCGCGACCGATGCGGTCAAAGCGGAAGTACGGTTGTATGAGAACATCATCGATGAAGAAAAAGGCGTATACAACGAGGACGGCAGTCTGAACCTGAATCCCAATTCGCTGACAGTCATGAAGGAATGTTATATCGAGCCTTCCGTTAAGGGCGCGAAAGCATATGACCGTTTTCAGTTTGTCAGACAGGGCTTTTTCTGTGTGGACAGCAGGGATTCCAGGCCGGATGCGCCTGTTTTCAACAGAATTGTTTCATTAAAAAGCTCTTATGTATTGCCGAAAAAATAAATTTATGAGAAAATAAAAGAATAATGGCAGCGCAGTCATGATTTAGGAGGAAGTACGATGGCAGGATTATTGTCAGGATTAGAGCAGTTTGGATTAGGTAATTTAGAGAATATGGATCTGTATGAGACCCAGAAGAAAACGGACAAGGGACCGGACGGAAAGCCGGCGCCGCATATGGTGCAGGAGCAGGATTTTCTGTTTGACAAGTCTTTTACCTGTCCGATCTGCGACGCGGAATTTAAGGCGAGAACGGTTAAGATCGGCAAGGCGAAGCTGGCGGGAAGCGATCTTGATTTAAGGCCGCGATACGAACAGATCGATCTGTTGAAATATGACGTAATCATGTGCCCGGAGTGCGGATATGCATCGCTGAGCAGATTTTTTAAATTCGTGACGTCTCCGCAGGCCAAGAATATCCGGGAGAAGATCTCGGCGACCTTTAAGCCGCAGAAGGAATATAAGGAGCTCTATACGTATGATGAAGCGTTGGAACGCTATAAGCTGACGCTTGCCAATGCTATCGTCAAACAGACCAGAGCCAGCGAGAAGGCCTATATCTGTCTGAAGACCGCATGGCTTCTGCGCGGCAAGGCGGAGCATCTGGATAAGAACCTGCCGGATTATGAAGCGCAGAAGAAAGAGTGCGAGGAAGGGGAGAACGCATTCCTCAAGAACGCCCTGGAAGGTTTCCTGGCGGCGAGACAGACGGAGAGCTTCCCCATGTGCGGTATGGATGAGCCGACCGTTGATTATGTGATCGCGGTCACGGCGATGCGCTTCGAGCAGTATGACGTTTCGAGCCGCCTGATCACGGGTATCCTGCAGTCTACATCGGCAAATCCGCGTATGAAGGATAAGGCGAGGGATATCAAGGAAATGCTGATGAAGAAGATCAAGGAAAAGAATGCCGCCAAGAAATAAAGCGGTTGAAAGCATGAAAGAATTACCGGTTCACATTCAGTTACATCCTGAGAACGATAAAACATTATACGAACAGATCTATGAGCAGATCAGAGACGAGATCCGGTCGGGGAATCTGCTTCGGGACGAGAAGCTCCCGTCGGCACGTTTCCTGTCTGAATATCTGCAGGTCTCACGGACAACGGTAGATATGGCTTACGGCCAGCTTGTCTCCGAGGGATATGTGGAGGCAAGAGCGCGGAAGGGATATTTTGTCAGCGCGTATGAGGAATTGTATGCGATAGGCGCAAGCGCGGCTCCCCGGGAGGAAAAAACGACGGGCGGATCCGACGGCCGGTCTTTTGCCCGGTACGATTTCTCGCCGACCGCCATTGACATGCGCTATTTTCCGTATGCTACGTGGAAGAAGATCACCAAGAACATTCTGGTGGACGCCAACAGCAAGATGTTCTCTCTGGGGGAACCGCAGGGCGACCTGGCGCTTCGGACGACGATCTGCCGCTATCTGCACGGCTCCAGGGGAGTGAATTGTGAGCCCGGTCAGATCATCATTGGAGCAGGGAATGATTACCTGCTTCTTTTATTGGAAAAGATCCTGGGACGCCGCATCCATGTGGCGATGGAAAATCCGACTTATACCCGGGCATACCGGATCTTCCGCTCGTGCGGTTATCCGGTGTCGCTGATCCCGGTGGATGAGAACGGCATGCGGGTGGACTGCCTGAGCCGTACGGACGCGCGGGTGGCATATGTGATGCCGTCCCATCAATATCCGACAGGCGTTTCCATGCCGATCGGAAGGCGTATGGATCTGCTGAACTGGGCGTCCGGGCAGCCGGACCGCTATCTGATCGAGGACGATTACGACAGCGAGTTCCGCTATAAGGGCAAACCGCTGCCCTCGCTCCAGGCCTCCGACAGCGGCGGCAGGGTCGTCTATATCGGAACCTTTTCCAAGGCGATCGCGCCCGCGATCCGTATCAGCTACATGGTGCTGCCGTATCCGCTCCTGGAGCGCTATCGCAGCGAGTGCGGGTTCTATTCCTGCACGGTGTCGCGTATCGACCAGACGATCCTGAACGAATTCATACAGGACGGTTATTTCGAAAGATATCTGAATAAAATGCGCAAGCAGTACAAGGAAAAGCATGATCTGGTCTTAAATATGTTAAGGCCGTTTGAACCGGATTTCCGGATATCGGGAAGCAATGCGGGTCTTCATGTGGTCCTGACGGACCAAAGGGGCCGTACCGAGGAAGAACTGGCGCGCATGGCCTTGGAGAGGGACGTCAGGGTATACCGGATGCAGGATTTCAGGATGGAGGTCAGCGACGAGTCAGAACAGGCGCCGGACAGGCAGCAGGACCGGGCCGGTGATAAAGAGAAGACGGATGGCCCGGCAATGATGATCTTAGGCTACGGCGGACTGACGGCGGACAAGATCACGGAAGGTATCGGGCTTATAAGGCAAGCCTGGATGTAAAAAAACAGCCTGCAGGTAACAGGCTGTCAATCGGTCGCTTCCGCTATTTTTTATAGGTGATCTGCTTCATCATGTCAAGATAGGAAACCGTTTCCTCATAGAGCGATTCGGGCCGGAAGGAGGTTCCCCCGCAATGGGCTTCCATCAGGCCGCTTACGGTGTAATCGAGCATCGCGTCCAGCTTCTCGAAGGAGACATTGTCTGCAAAAAGGGAGCGGTCGGAGCGGTTCTTAAGCTCGGCATATAAATCACGGATGACATCGCGCTGGTCCTTGATCGCGTTCAGCGCCTCGGTGATGTTTTCCGCAGCGCAGCTGTCCAAAAACCTCTGCATATACGGGTAGTTTTTCAGGACCTGCATCTTGGCGGCTTCCATCTGCTTCCTGATCTCATAATAATCGTTCGCGGACGCCGGAACGCCGGTCGTCAACTCCAGCATCATAAACCGGACGCTGTAATCGTAGAGGAAGGTATAGAGCCCCAGCTTGCTTCCGAAATAGTGGAACAGCAGTCCCTTGCTGATGCCCGCCTCAGAGACGATGTCGTCTGTGCTGGCATGCTTGTAGCCGTTGACGGCAAATACCTTTAAGGCGGCGTTGATCATACGGTCCTGTTTTTCTTTTTTTAAGTCAAAAAACTTCTCATTCATAACATTTACCAATCCAAAGCGCATATAAGATATTGTGCGGCGGTCTGTCCGGCGCACAGATTGACTTTATGAGTCGAATTTTAATATAGCACAAAAATATGCGCGATTCAATGTTTACAGAAAAACTAGTTGTGAGAAATTTTTGCAGACACAATATCTTGTATATGCGCGCAGCAGATGAAAAATCCTAAAAAATTCTGGTGAATTTTTACATATTCCCTTTTCATTTTGATAAAATAGTATTATGATAAAGTAGTATTGGTATTTTATTGTATGGACGGTGAAAGGAGAACCCTCATGGCAAAAAAATTCGGTAAATTTTTAATGGTGACTGCTGCTCTCGGAGCCGTTGCGGCGGGCGCATATTATTATCTGCAGGGGAAAGACCGCATGGCGGATGATGATTTTGACGACGATGACGATTTTGATGATTTTGACGATGATCTGGAGGATGATACGGCTGCCGGGGCTGCTGACCGCAACTATGTCGATCTGGATATGGATAAGGCGGAGGAATTTAAGGAAGGACTGGACGCCGCCAAAGCCGATGCCGCCGATAAGATCGTAGGCGCGGCCAAGGATGTGGCAGAGAAGGCGAAGGACGGTGCGGATAAGGCCAAAGAAGCCGTTAATAAAGCGGAAGTAAAGGTGGAAGAATTTTTTGATGACGATGACAGCGACGGTTCTATGGACGCTATGTAGGCTGTCAGACGTGACCTTATGATACATGACGGATCTTAAAAATGTGCCGCAGCGGTTGTACGGCACATTTTTTGTCGGTACGCCCGGCGGTGCACGGTCAGACGACGTATTCCGCGTCCTGTGCGCTGCCGGGTTATTTGTTCATCTTATACGGCGGGTCTGCGGGGTAGCCGCCCTTCAGCTTCTGCATACCGCGCTGTATCGCATCCTTCGAGTTCTTCCAGTCGGCGTCCTTGTTGCGGTAGTCGAATTTCTCTACCAGCCACGCCACATCCTCCGACAGGCGCTCCATATTCCTCTCCATCAGGGGGAATACCGTGTCATAGAATTCCGCTCTCTCCTTTTCGCTCAGCCGATCGTCCGAGGCTTCGCACAGATCGCCGAAGTGGTGAAGGCAGAAGCCCTTGCTGTTCTTTACTTTATCACGGAATTCCTGATCCCTCTTATACATGACAAAAAAGGTGTCCAGATAGCGCTCGTAGGTATCGGCGTAACGTTTACAGATGTAGCAGGACTGCTCCTTTTCCTCTACCCATATGCCGATGGGATTGTGGCGCCCGGGCTGCTTCTTCAGCTTGTCCTTGATGGACATTTTAGCGGGCTTGCAGCTTTTGAATCTGTCCTGCATCTCGCCGATGAGCTTTTTGTAGTGGGTCTTTAAGATCCAGGCGTTGCCGAGGGTGTTGCCGTAGTCGAACATTTTTTTAAAATGCTCCCGGCAGAACCCCGCCTTGTCGGTCTGCTCGCGGATGTCGCTCTCCATGTAGGAGGAGCCGGAGCCTAGGACGAAGTCGAGAAGGTCCTGCTCCACGTTCCGCTCGATATAGCAGAAGGGGCACTCATCATTGGCATTCATGGCATCGTTTAACGGGATCGTATACAGCTGTTCTTTCATATCCGGCAGTCCTTTCTTCCTGATCGGGATCGTTTGGAGCCGTTATGCCGTCACGGGCCGCGGCGGTATAAGGGATCTGTGTATACCGATATTTTACAACATTTGACCGGGACGGTAAATAGAAAATTCTGCGGGATCGGGCCGAAGGGAACCAACCCTTATAAGCGCGGAGAGATCCTGACGGGGCAGGCCGGCGGCTGATGCTTGCGCGCCCTGGCGGAATATGCTATAGTTAAGTCGCTTTTGACACGGGTGGCGAAGGGAGCGGTTATATCATGCGGACGGATGAACGAAGGATCAATCAGGATCCCGATCATATCATACAGGAGGTCAGGTGCTTTGCCCTCGACATGGACGGCACGGTCTACCTCGGGGACAAATGGATCGACGGCGCGCCGGAGTTTCTGCATCAGATAGAGGAGACAGGCAGAAGCTATGTCTTTGTGACGAACAATTCCTCGAAGAATGCCGCCGTCTATGTGGAGAAGCTGCACCGCATGGGTC
>CANQIJ010000098.1 GCA_947624025.1 uncultured Lachnospiraceae bacterium
TATAGCCGCTGCTGCCGCCTCTTGCAATATAGGGAAATCTCGTGCCGTCCCGAAGAATTAGGCCCATGATCTTTGGAACACCGCTTTCACCCTGCTGCGCTTCCGGTGCCCCGCTCACTGCATAATCTGCATAGACGGAGATCGGTGAGAGTTCGATGCTCTCTATGGTAAAAGCCGTATCCGCCACCGGCTGTCCCACCGCAATATGCTTCGCCACACTCACATCGGGAAGGGTGATGTCAAACGCCCAGCTGCCGCTTACCGAAGACCGGACGGTATGTTCGCGGGAAACGGTGTCATATTCCTCTGCGCAGATATCCCGGAATCCCACATGAATCGTCCTGCCGGTCAGTGTATCCCCCTGATTCCCGATACTTGCCCGGATCACGAATGTCATATCGCCGTTCTCATCGGTATAGCGATGGAGCGTTCTGCCCTCCGCATCAGCCTCCACAGGTGTTCCATCCTCATACACCATCTGTCCGTTCTCATCGGCAATGATCCCGTCATAGATATGACCGGACAGAGTAGGCCAGCTCTGCTCTCCTGTCGGATCGTCCGTAAAATAGGCATCTGCCAGGTCCGCTGACACATCCTCCCACGCCTCCGCCTGAAAGCCCGAAATCCGGAAAGACAGATAGGCGTACCGTCCGTCCGCGATGACCGTCTCCGGCGCGATCGTCACGCCGTCACAGGTCACGGCGGAAGGGATTTCGGCCGCACCTACCTTTGCGACCCCCTGCGCTGCCAGCTCCTTCTGCTTCTCTTCGGTTGCCTGCAGCTCTCCGCTCATACCGCGTCCCCAATAGTATCGGAAAGCGGCCGCCGCGCTGATACCGCTTACGGCTAGGATGCAGACGCCTGCCGCTGCCGCCGCCTGCATTCGGAAGCCCTTGTACCCATGTCCTGTCCTTCTCTTCTGCCCGGACTTCGCCGTCTTGACAGGGACTTTCCCCTGTGACGCTTCTACTTTGATCTTCTCCAATGCCTCATCCGTTTTACGAAGCACGATCTCTGACAACTCCGTTTCCACGGGAAATATATTTTTTCTGCCTGTACGCTCTGCCCTTGCCATCTTTCTTCTCCTCCTTCTGCTCTGTAGTCATTTTCCTGTTTTTGTCCCTTTTTCCGCCGCCTGACTGTCCCGGTAATATGCCGCGATCTGTTTCCTGCCCCTGGCAAGCCTCGTCTTAACGGTATTGACGGGCAGTGACAGCAGCTGCGCGATCTCCTTTACCTTGAACCCCTGGCTGTAATACAGCTCCAACGGCAGACGGTAATGCTCCTCCACGGAAGCATACGCTTCCTTCAGCTCCAGATTGTACTCATCCCAGCCGGACGGCTCCGCATACGGCTCCAGACCGCCGCAGACCGGATGCGCCTTGATCATATCGTAACAGTGATTAATCAGCACCCTTGTCATCCATGTCTTGAAATATTCCGCCTTCTTAAGCGTGTCCAGCTTTTCCCAGCAGGTAAGGATCGTATCCTGCATGGCGTCCGCCGCGTCCTCCTCATTCATCAGGATCGCAATGGCAGTCCGGTACATCTCCTTCCTGTGCATCCTCATCAATTCGGTAAAAGCGTCCGGGTCATGCCTCTGTGCTTTCCTGATCAAACTCTTTGTCTCATTGTTCATCATGCCTCTTCTCCCGTTCCCGCGCGCGTATGAATGTAAAGCATCGGTCCGGACGCCGATCGATCACCGTATCGTATCGTTTCCTCTCCGTATGCTTTACATTCATTAGACTGCGGAGGGCGCTTTTTGGTTTCAAAGCCTTACTCCCAGCTAGAAAGACCGGCTCAAAATGCCGTGCGGAGGCGGGAGAGTCCTCTGCCTCCGCTATTTATGCGGGCAGCAAAAAAACGCAGGCATTGCAGCCTGCGTTTCCCATAATTCCTGATATATACGATTCCTTTACCGACTACGGGTCACAAAACCGCCTCAGTGACCGTGCGGTTTCTGTTCAATATCCTCGCCCCGCAGATCTGCCCGCGCAAGAAATACAAAAGCGACCATCATTGGAAGCAGTGCAAGCCAAACAGAGCACGCCGCCATAGTCGTACAAACGAACGACATTATAACCCCGCCGCCAAAAAAGAAAAGGATCATTCTAAGATGCTTCATAGCCCGGCCAAAAGCCTTAATATCTTTCTTTTTCAGCACCTCTGCGATTCCTATGCCGAACTGTCTGATATGATTCGTTACAAACGTTGTCGCCATCGGGATACCCTCGGCCTGACGGAATGTATTGTACTGCATCGAGCAGATAAAATTTATCAGGACCTGCGCAATCTGCGGAGGATAACTTAACGGCATCCAGCCGATCACAAAAACGACGACCATTTCAAATCCAATCAGATAAGTATCCCAGCGCAAAAAATGAATATGTCTTACCTTTTTAGGCAGAAATTCTGACAACAATGCCCCGGCGGTATATGCGGATATTGGGATCAAATAGTAGAGTCCCTGTTTAAAACTGCCTTGTCCGAGTGCAACCGCCATAAGTACAACATTAGCTGTCTGGGCATTGCAAAAGACCCCTCCTCTCAGACTGAGAGTATAGGCTCCAAGCATCCCCGCCGCCATAATAAGCAGTTCAAATATAAAATTCCTCTCACATGTCAGATATAAATGCTGACCGGGTTCACTGTCCATTATAATCCCCTGATTCATTCCCTGTTGTTGACCGCCGACTGACTGCCCGTTGGATCTGCCGAATCATAATGACACACAGGGAAGCTCTGCAGCCGTCACTATTGACAGAAGCGCAGCACAAAAATAAAAAGCCTAGATTTTGCTAGGCTTTTTGAGAGCGCGAGACGGGACTCGAACCCGCGGCCTCGACCTTGGCAAGGTCGCGCTCCACCAACTGAGCCACTCGCGCAAAATTCACTTGCCCGGCGTCCTGAACGCCCGGACAAGTAATACTATACTATATAGATTTTGCTTTGTCAACACTGAACTTTTATTTTTGCTTTTTACCTTTTTGCTTTTTACGTCTTTTATATTTTTTACGGTTTGTATTGATCACTGCAGCTTGGATGCACATTTGATCCGGTAAATACGCTCCAGCGACTCATTGATCCGCTCTTCGGGGATCGTCCCGTCCTGCGCCGCCGCCAGAACCGCTTCGTAAGCTTCCTCAAAATCCTCCGGCATCAGCAACATATCCGCGCCTGCTTCAATCGCCTGCACCGCCGCCTCTCCCGATGTGTAATACTCGGTGATAGCGCCCATATTAAGCGCATCGGTAATGATAACGCCCTCGAAACCCAGTTCGTTTCTGAGCACATCCGTAATGATCGTTTCGGATAAGGAGGATGGAACCGCGATCTCATCCGCCGATGCGACCGTCACATGGCTTACCATGATCATATCAGCGCCTGCCTCAATCCCCGCCTGGAAGGGTATAAAATCACCGGCGCGCATCTCGTCAAGAGTCTTATCCGTCTCCGCTCTGCCTTCATGCGTATCTTCAGCGATATATCCGATCCCCGGAAAATGCTTCAGGCAGGAGCTTACGCCGTTTTCTTCGATACCGCCGACCATATTGGACACCATTTCGCCCACGAGCTGTGCATCCGTGCCAAAGGTGCGGTCGCCAAGCGCTCCTTCCTCACCGCCCGCAACATCCGCAACCGGGGCAAAATCCAAGTTGAAGCCCAAATCCTTCAGATATGCGCCGATGGTCATGCCGGCCTCATACGCCTGCGAAGAATCCCCGCTTTCTCCGATTGCCGCCATATCGCCTACCTGTGGCACTTCAATACCGCTCTGCGCCACCCGGCTGACCGTTCCGCCTTCCTCATCCACTCCCAGAAATATCGGATACTTACTCATCGCCGCGGTATTTGCGAGCATTTCCTTTAACTGTGTCTCATCCTTAATATTTTGGTCAAAATAGATCAATCCGCCTACCGCATACTCATTCAGCGCTTCCTGCGTACCTTCCCCCGCCTGTATCGCCGTTGAAACGCCCGTGATCGCTTCCGGCGTCACGATAAACAATCCTGCGACCTTATCCGCCAGAGGCATATCTGTCAGATACGAATCCACCAGTTCACCCAGGTAATCTTCTTCCTCATCCGGCGTTTCCTCCGTGATCGTCTCCGGCGTGTCGATCACGATCTCCTGATCTTCTGCCGCTTCCTGCTCTGCCTGCTGCTGTCTCTCCAGTTCAGCCTGAGCCTGCTTTTTCTCCTTTACAGAAGCTGCGATCTTTCCGCCTGCCAACACTCCGCATGTAATGATCACTCCCAGTAAAATGACTACGACAGAATAACTGATGATCTGATTCCGTATCCTTCTGCGGCGGCGGTAAGCCCGGCGATCATCTTCATCCTCTTCCTCTTCCTCAGAATCATCCTCATATTCATCAGAATCGTCCTCATCGGAGTCATCCTCATATTCATCGGATTCATCTTCATCGGATTCGTCTATGTCATCATCTTCCAATTCGTCATTTTCATATTCTTCATCCGAATATCCGTTTTTCCTGCGGAGCAGTTTTTTCATATAGTACCTCTTCCCGTGCGTGTACTTTCCTCTGCACGTATTTTTATGCGTAAAATACAAGATGTAGTATATTTCAAGTATACTATAACCTATTTATAGAAAATATGCTACATAATTTTTTCATTTTCACAGAATTTCGGGCGCACAAGCGAAGCGGGTATCGATTCTTTCGATCAATACCCGCTTCTAAACTACGCTATCCAATGGTCTGTACCTCCGTTTTCTTCTTCCGTACTCTTTCCATTCTTCCTTTGTATTCGTATACTGTAACGTCCTATTCTCTTTTCTTCAGTGATCCGTTACTTTTTCTCATGTACTCGACTACGTTTTCGTTTGCTTTATCATTGGTTCCTTATTCATTTGTACTTCTTACCGGAGTCTGTATTAAGTTCCCGTTGGACTGTACCTCTCTTTCTTTGATGATATCTATGTGAATTTGTTTTGTTTATGTCTTTATTATATCATCCGATTTTAATTTGTCAACACATTTTTGCAAATTATTTTAATTTATTTTAATTTTTTTCAATTTTTTTATTTATTTTACATTATTTTCTATTTTTATTCTTTTTGACGCGCAATTTATGCTCAATTTAACGTGGAGCATTCCGCAGATCGGCAACAGTTTAAAACGCACCAACATAAAGACGGTTCAGCCATACACAGCCGAACCGTCTTTCTTTCTCTTGATCCTATCGTTATGTTATTGTCCATGCAGCCGCATCGTACTTACCCTGCAGCAGGATTGCGCCAAGACATACCTATGAAGCCGACAGGGTTGCAAGCTTATCCTTCAGGTTAGCGGAAATGCCGCTTACCATGTCTGCGGACGCCGCAATCTCTTCAGTAGATGCTGCCAGATTCGTAACCCGCAGGTTTACGCCGTCGATAATTTCAATCAGCTTCTCAGCATTTCCAAGCAGCTCCTCGATCGCGCCCTGGATCTGTTCTTTATTGGAATCGCTGTCGCTTGCGGTATCTTTGGAGAGATCAGCCAGCTTCTTGATATTCTCTGCAATGATTGCAAATCCTCTTCCGGACTCTCCCGCTCTTGCCGCCTCGATACTTGCATTCAGCGCAAGCAGGTTCGTTTCTTCCGCCACATTGGTGATCTCCAGGTTGTTCTCTTCCAGTTTTACAAGCAGCTCCTGAATACCGTTCAAAGCCTCCTTCAGCTGATCGCAGAAGGCGACAACGTCCGCCATAGACTGTGATATGCCGGTACTCTCACGGCCGTTGCTGTTATTGCCGGCCGCCATGTCCTTGATGGAGGAATCAAGATTCTCGAAATCGCCGTTGACTTCCGCGATCAGGGATGCGATCATGTTATTCTTCTCCATGATCTCATTATTCTTAAGCTCCATCTCCTCGGCCATCTGCTTAGCTACTTCGCTGTCCCTCTCTACCTCGCCTTTTACAAACTGGATACAGTTGTCTTTATAGTTGCACTTGTTGTAGATAGCTGTAGCCATAGCTTTACAGGTATCGTAACCGCAGGCGGAACAGTTGATCTTGCGCTGCTCCTCCGTGCGCTTCTCCATATCCTCGAAAATACTGTTCAGCACGGAAGTGCTCGGCTGCTGGATAGCCAGACCCTGTGACTTGTCCGTATAATGCCTGATAAAATCGTTGATGTCAAGTTCTTTGAACTGTTTATTGAATCTGTCAAGTCTCTGCTTCGGCGACAAATTTCTGCTCCACGCATTGAGTCTGCCGTTCTTCTTGCTCGCTTCCTTGATCTTCTGCAGTTCATACAGCGTATCATCCGTCTTTGTCTTGTCGTCCTCAACGCCTGTGCCGTAAATACATCCTTTAGCACAGTTGAGGGCGTCAACCATAAAGGGAAGCTCTTTATGCCCGAGAACTCTGGTCTTATAGTCTTCAAGGAACTCATATGCGTGCTTCTCGCCCTCGATCTGACGGATAAACACATCCTCGCCGCAGAACCAGTATACGTTCTCTTTCAGACCGCCCGGCATCGGGTATATGGAACCGAGACCGTACTCGATCTCATCCGTAACCGCCGGACCGGAGATATTATGCCTGCGAACATATTCCATCAGATGATCAAACGTTACATTATAGGAAACGTATCCGCCGCAGTTGGGGTCGTCTATCTCGTTCTTCTTGGCGATACAGGGGCTGATAAATGCCAGCTTATCAGGCACCTTCATATACTTCTTCACATAGACCGCGCCGCACATCATCGGTGAATGTACCGGAACAAGGCTCGGTATCAGTTCCGGGATATATTTCTCGATATAACCGACTATCGCCGGACACGGCTGCGAAATACCGCCTGTAAAGTTGTGCTCCGTTATGTACTTGATATATCCCCATGTAGTGATATCCGCGCCGAAGCTGACGCTGATGATACGATTGACGCCCAGCTGTTTCAGGCCGCCAAGAACGGTACTGTATTCTCTGGGATAATTGGCGAGAAATGCCGGAGCCAGCAGCAACGATATCTTCTCCCCTTTCTTAAGATCCTCAAAGAAACGTTCCGTATCGTCATGAAAGCTCCTTGCCCCGTGGGCGCATGCGTCAAAGCACGCTCCGCAGGCCACGCACTGTTTGCCGTCCACAACGATCTTGTTCTTGCCGTCCTCTATAGTCGCATGATTAGCGGTGAGAACAGGGCAGGCCGAAATACATTTGTTGCACCCCACACAATTGTCATTGGTATATACCAATGAGTCCACTTTCTGATTTGCCATAGATACCTCCCGAAATTGTATGATATTATGATATATTGTACGCTTGCCTTCTTCTGTCAAAAGTGACAAAATACATATCTCACAAAATACAATTATTCTTTATTATATCATATTTTTACAAAAAGAAAAGCAAAAGGTGAATATTTTTAGCGAAAAATTAGCAAAAAATAATCATATCCTTCTGCTTTTGACAAAAAACTGCCAATAAATCCCGCATCATACCAGGCATCATATCTGAATCCGCACAAAAATATCATAGATCGCCTTGATCGCGGTCTCAAAGTCGGAATTGGCAACACCGATGATGATATTTAGCTCGCTGGAGCCCTGATCGATCATCTTGACATTGACGTTGGCATGTGCCAGCGCAGAGAAGATCCTGCCTGCCGTACCACGGGTGGACCTCATGCCGCGCCCCACAACGGCGATCAGCGCCAGATCCCCCTCGATCTCAATATGATCCGGTTCCGCCAGCCTGTGAATACCCGATACCACCTGCTGCTCCTTGTGCATGAACTCGTCCTGGTGGACAAACACCGTCATGGTATCGATACCCGAGGGAACATGCTCAAAGGAAATGCCGTTTTCCTCAAAAGCCTGCAATACCTTGCGGCCGAATCCGATCTCGGAATTCATCATATCCTTATCGATATTGACGGAGCAGAACCCCTTCTTACCGGCGATACCCGTAATGACATACTTCGGCTTCTGGCAGGTGCTCTCCACGATCCAGGTACCGTCTTCTTCCGGCGCATTGGTGTTGCGGATGTTGATCGGAATGCCCTCTCTTCTGACCGGAAAGATCGCATCCTCGTGAAGAACGCCCGCGCCCATATAGGACAGCTCGCGCAGCTCCTTATAGGTGATGGTCTCGATCCTCTCCGGCTTATAGATGATGCGGGGATCCGCAATCAGGAAGCCGGATACGTCCGTCCAGTTCTCGTACACGTTGGCCTTGACCGCCCGAGCGACGATCGAGCCCGTAATATCGGAACCGCCCCTGGAAAAAGTCCTGACCGTGCCGTTCTCATATGCGCCGTAGAAACCGGGAATAACCGCCGAATCCAAGCCGCTTAGCCGCTCCCGCAAAAGGGTGTTGGTCGTTTCCGGATCAAATTCCCCGTTCTCCGAAAAGCGTATGACCTGCGCGGCGTCCACAAACTCAAAGCCAAGATACGCCGCCATGACGATACCGTTCAAGTACTCTCCCCGGGAAGCGGCGTAATTGTCGCCCGCCTTTTCCCTGAAATTCTTTTCGATCGTCTTAAACTCGTCTTCCAGCGACAGATCCAGTCCGAGTCCGTCTATGATCTCCTGATAACGCTCCTTGATCTCCCGAAGCTTTTCCTTAAAATCCTTTCCGGCCTCGGCAAGGGCGTAGCAGGCATACAGCATATCAGTGACCTTGGTATCATCGGGATCTCTCTTGCCCGGTGCGGAAGGGACCACGAATCTGCGCTCCTTATCCGCCCGGATGATGTCTCCTACCTTTTTAAACTGTCCGGCGCTCGCCAACGAGCTGCCGCCGAATTTTACTACTTTTTTCATACTAATCTCCATTCCGGAGCGTTTTCGCGACGGGGCGACGCGAATCTCAAATTCGCGTCTGCCATCAGGGG
>CANQIJ010000099.1 GCA_947624025.1 uncultured Lachnospiraceae bacterium
CCGGAGGAAGCATATACCCCCTTATCATCCAGCAGTAAGAGAAGAGACTCTCCTTCTATCCCCTCAAAGCAGAAGTTGACATTGCCCGGCAGTCTGTGCACGGCATCGCCGTTCAATACGCTGTGCGGTATCGCTTTCAGCCCCTCGATCAGTCTGTCGCGCAGCGCACCGACCGTCTTCGCATTCTCATCAATACCCGCACATGCTTCCTCCAGCGCCGCCGCCATTCCCACGATCGCCGGAATATTCTCTGTACCCGCCCTTCTGCCTTTCTCCTGTGCGCCGCCTTCTATCAGATTGGTGAGTCTGATACCGCGTCTGGCATACAGTGCGCCAACGCCCTTCGGTCCGTGGAATTTATGTGCCGACAAGGACAGCATATCGATATTCTGACTGTTTACGTCTATGTGCAGGTGTCCCACAGCCTGTACGGCATCCGTATGGAACAGAACACCCTTTTCGCGGCAAACGGCGCCGATCTCCCCGATCGGCTGGATCGTACCTATCTCATTATTCGCATACATGACCGTCACAAGGCAGGTGTCAGGCCGGATTGCCTCCCTCACCTGATCCGCTGTGATAAGCCCATTCTCATGCACATCAAGGAGCGTGATCTCGAACCCCTCTTCCTTAAGCCTGTTCAGCGTATGCAGCACGGCGTGATGCTCAAACGCTGTGGATATGATATGTTTTTTACCCTGCTTCTCTCCGATACGCGCCGCCGACCTGATCGCGTGATTATCCGCCTCGCTCCCGCCTGACGTAAAAATGATGTCCTCCGCGTCGCATCCGAGGCAGGCCGCCATGCGTTCCCGGGCGGACGTCAGCGCCTCCTTTGCCCTCTGTCCCACCGAATGAAGGCTGGACGGATTGCCGTATACTTCATCCAGATAGGGCAGCATCGCATCTATCGCCTTTTTGCTCATCCGGGTTGTCGCCGCATTATCCGCATATATTTTCATAATGTACCTCCGCTTTATATCATATTATCTATTTACCCACCCACTTAGTAGGTAGGTAAATAATAGCACAGAAAAAAGCGCATGTCAATCCGTAACATACGCCTGTATTTCCGTCCACGGACGGTTCCTGCATTCCAGCCAATATTGTCTGCGTTCCTCATACTTCCCGTTGATCCAGTCAGCCGCCTGTTCGACGCCCTCTTTTGTCAGGGGCACCTCGACGGATTCCTTCAGCTCATCCGGCGTCCGCACCAGATTAAGCGGTTCGGGCCATACCGTCACACGAATGACGTCTTCCTCTCCGCTTTTTACCTTCTTAAGCATATAGCGCATTCCGTCCATACTGCCGGAATATTCTTCTTTCCTGATATAATTTAACGGATGAAAATTCTCTTTATCCAGCATGATCTCACATCCTTTCTCCCGACCGGGCCATATGTCCTAAGCTCCCCACACTTTCTTAAGCCTGCGCCGCACGATCACAAAGCACACCACATGCGCGAAGAAGGTGATCAGCCAGCTTGCGGGATAAGTCAGATACAGCGAAGCCCTGGTGTGAAACATCTCCATGCGGAAAAAGGTAAAGATCCAGATCAGTCGTAGTCCGCAGGCTCCGATCAGCGAAACGATCATCGGCAGCACCGCATAGCCCATACCGCGAAGGGAGCCTACCATCACATCCATCATGCCGCATAACGCATAGACAGAGCAGATGATGCGCAGACGGATCATGCCCGCATCTATGACCTGCGCGCTGTTGGTATAGAGTGACAGAAGCGGTCTGCCGAACAGAACCGCCAGATTGCCCAGCGCCAGACCCACCACGATCACGCACCCTTCCGCGACATAGAGGATCCGGTTGACCCTCTCGTATTTCGCCGCGCCGATGTTCTGTCCCGTAAAGGAGATCGCCGCCTGGTGGAATGCGTTCATCGCCACATATACAAAGCCTTCTATGTTTGCCGCAGCCGAATTGCCCGCCACGGTGATCGCGCCGAACGAATTGACCGAAGACTGTATGATCACGTTGGAAAAGGAGAAGACCATTCCCTGAAAGCTTGCCGGCAGTCCGATCTGGAGAATACGCTTAAACTTATCCGTATCGATCTGGAGCTTCGCCAGCTCCAGATGTATGCTCCCCTCCGTTTTCATCATACATCTCACGATCAGAAACGCCGAGATGCACTGCGAGATCACGGTGGCGATCGCAACGCCCGCCACATCCAACTTGCACACGATGACAAAAAAGAGATTCAGGATCACATTGACGATACCGGCTGCCGTAAGGTAATAGAGCGGTCTTTTCGTATCGCCTATGGCCCGCAGTATGGCGCTGCCGAAATTGTACAGCATCGTTGCCGTCATTCCCACAAAATAGATCCGCAGATACAGTACGGCGAGAGGCAGCACATCCTCAGGCGTCTGCATCCAGAGCAGGATCCTCCGCGCCCCGATGCAGCCGATGACCGTAAGCAGTATGCCGCTGTAGACACTCAGCAGCATCGCCGTATGTACCGTCTCCTTCACCTCGGTGTCCTTCTTCGCACCGCAATATCTGGCAACCAGCACATTTGCGCCCACGGACAGCCCCAGGAAAAAATTCGTCAGCAGATTGATGAGCGCCGAATTGGAGCCCACCGCCGCCAGCGAGTTGTCGCCCGCATAATTTCCTACCACAATGATGTCCGCAGCGTTAAACAACAGCTGCAGAACGCTCGAACACATGAGCGGCACGGCGAACCTGAGAAGCTTCCCTAAGATCGGTCCGCTGCACATGTCCATTTCATAATCTTGCTTCTTTGTTTTTCCCATTATCATCCCTGATTTCTGATATCATACGTCATTCATGCTGCAGCCGCCAGTCGATGCAGCGTTTCAGATAGTCGATGTATTCCGGATTCCTGCACATCCCCTTGCCATCCACATCCGATATCTTGGCCACGTCCTGTCCGTTACAGCGCGTCGTTTTCATAACGATATTCAGAGGCGCTGCACAAGTGTCGTTTGACAGATAGGTACCGATACCGAACGCCACATTAGCGCGGCCTGCAAAATGCCGGAAGATCTTATCGGCTTTCTCAAAATCCAGGCTGTCGGAAAACAGAAGCGTCTTCTGCCCGGAATCGATCCCCAGATCCCCGTAGTGTGCGATCATCTTCTCTCCCCACTCGATCGGATCGCCGGAGTCATGCCGTACACCGCTGAACAAGGTCGCAAATGTGAGCTGGAAATCTCTTAAAAAGCAGTCTGTAGTGACCGCATCGGTCAATGCCGTGCCGTTTAAGATGCCGTATTCCTTGACCCACGCATCCAGTGCAAACCAGTTGGAATAGGCAGGATTGTATTTATGGTTGCCCTGCCCGACACACATGATCCACTCATGCGCCATCGTACCCACCGGCTTAACATGATATTTTCTCGCAAGATATACGTTAGATGTACCGATAAACTTACTTTCGCCCAGATCCTTTTCGGCAAATGACCGGACTGCAAGCTCCTGCGCCTGCGCGGACAGTCTGCGCCGCAGGCCGAACTCGCTGAACGTGGACAGCCTGTATCTGCCCTCCGCCAGCCATTTGATCTTTTCTTTCAGACGTTCCTTAAAGCTTTCGAGCAACTCGTCATAACTGTAATTCATTCTGAAATAGACTTCGTTTACGATCGCGAGCGTCGGTATTTCATACATCGATGTGTTGAGCCAGGTTCCTTTTGTCTCGATGGACAAACCGCACTCCGCATCAGTACCGATCTCAAAGTCCTGAAAACGCGGCTGCCACAGCCTTAAGAAATCCACATAGGAGCCCTTGATCCACTGAATATCATCCAGATACCGAAGCTCGTCCTCCGTAAAACGAAGACCGCAGTACGCCCGGATCTGCTCCCTGATCTCGTCCACCATCCCGGCCGTAAACTTTACATCCTGATTGCGGCATTTAAAGGACCATGTCGTCTTGTAATCGCTGAACTGATGATAAACAGCCTGTCCCATGCTGAATTTATACAGATCGTTCTCCAACAGGCTTGTGATGATCGGCTGCAGTCTCATGCTTCCTTGCTCCTTAGCTGTTTCCATGGCTCGCTTCCTCTGTTGATAACCTCTATCTGACAGCCCTGCATCGCATCCAGCGCCGTCTCATGACTTGCCGGCGTCACGCCCGCGCAGCATGCCGCGTCTACCGTAATATGCGTATCCGGCAGAAACGCCTTAACCAGCAGCGCATTGCTGATCACACAGATATCGGTGCAAAGGCCGATCAGTTCAACACTGCCGATATGCCCGCCATTCTTCTCCATGCCGCGCAGCATCTCTCCCAGCTTCACGGCGCCGAAGGTTTCCTTCCGGCATACCTCGCCGTCCGCCGCACAGTCTTGCAGTTCTTCTATGATCTCATGCCCCCATGTGCCGTCGATACAATGCTCCACGGGAAGATGGATCCCTTCCTCCGTCTTCAGATAATCTGCCGTATGCGTATCCGCCGTAAAGATGATCCGGCATGACTCGTCCTCTGCCGCCCGCTTAAGCTTCACCGCGACATTCGGCACGATCATCTGCGCCTGCTCGTTCTTCAGCGCGCCAGTTACAAAATCATTCTGCATATCTACCACTATAAGGATCTTCATGCTGCCTCCATTCCGAAATATCTGTGCATTGTCCACTCTCCTCTATTTCATCTTGTACTCTATCCTAAACAATGCATCGTTGTGCATATACTGTTCAAACATGGCATACACATCGTCATACACTGCTTCTGTTCCAAACACCTTGCCACATTCTTCTCTCAACAGCTCCCGCTGTGCATACCGATAATATGCAACTGCCGCAGTCTCCTGCATGATCAGCACCTCTGGAGATACGGCATTTGTGTTGATCCGGATCTCCTCATTATCAAATTCAATGGAAGCTAATATCTGACCGCTTTCTGCCTCCTGTCTTCCCACCTGAGCCTCTTCCTCATACACAAAATGAAAGACACGATTAAACTGCGGATCACTTTCCATCTCCCTGCAGATTTCCTCCCTGCCGGAAACATAGACCTCTCTGTTCTCCCACTGCGGCAGACGAATACTCCCGCATAACAAAATGAAAACAGCTCCACAGAACCATACGATGACCGGACTTCTTCTTTTCCACTGCCATTTCAGATACAGCCAAATCCGAGTCCCTTTCTCTTTTTCTGTCCCGCAATATAAAGCACGCCGAAACTGCCTTTTTGCAACATCGTGCAAAGACGATTCGGTTCGTTCCATAGACATACCTGCATCATAGGCAATCCCACAGATCAAAAAAAATATGGCCCAGGCAAAAACACCGGTATAAGGAATTTCTCCTCCAAACAAAACAGCCTCCAGATAACTGCGGAACAGATAAAAAGGCGTCCATTTTGTCACATCCGCAAGCCAGTTCGGCAGATAGGCACACGGAACCACACAACCTCCCGCGACCAAAAAGATCCCGATAACCAACATAAAGAGGGTCTTTCTCTCACCTCGTTCACTGCCCAACAGCAATATCCCATGATAAAAGCAGGAAAGCAAAAAAGAAAACCAAAGCAGCAGTAACAGCATATACCCGTCAAATCCGGCTATGTACACTCCTGTGCGATCGCAGACGATCTCACAGATTCCCACTCCGATAAGCGCATGGAAAAACAGTGTCAGAGACATGATGCCAATCTTGCAGAAACTGCGATACAGCCAGTTCACACCATAGACAGAGAGCTTTGCTTCCACAAGACGTTCCGGTGCAGTATACAGATTCCAAAAGCCACACCCTGTCAGCATCAGAAACAAGAAAAAGAAGATTGCAACATAATATTGCACTAATCCAACTTCTCCGGTCGGTGAAACGATCTGCAGGGAAATTTTCTCTCTTGCCTGCAGCAGCAGCTCCACATTGTCATTCAGAATCAGCTCTTCCATGTTATCCATAGACATCGCTGCATCTTGCCGGCAGTAGACATCTATCATAGCGTAACTTGCAGCTTCTGTCATATCTACAAGAACGACCATATCCGAGAGCAGCTCCTGAAAGAGATTTATCCCCTGAGCTCGTCCATCTATCTGAATGCATATGGGTGTATTCACACCGCTATTCACATCCTGATAGAAATCCTCTGCAAAGATAATCGCCGCCTGTATCTCGTCGGACTCAAATAATGCCTCAATTTCATCCTGTCTCGGGTAAACAAACCCAAGAATCCCGCGAACGCTTTCCATATGCTGCAGCAGCTTTGCCAGACTCGACAGCTCCGTCTGCTGCTCCGGGATCACAAGCGCTACCTGAATGATGGATTGTTCCCTGTTATCACGAATCATAGCAAAAGAGACACCCAACAACAGACTAAGCACCAGGAGCGCAGCACCTGTCCGCAACAACCTGCGCTTCATATGAAGTGCACACTTTCGAATTACCAAATAAAAATACTGTAAACGAACACCTCTCATCATAGGATCATTGTATGCTAAAATATCAAACCATAGATACTGTCTGTAAACTCTTCACCAATGTCCCCCAGCCATTCTATCCACTCATTCTTGGATAAGTTTCCTATATCCATCACTTCGTCCGGTTTTATCCGTTTGACATCCGCTCCCTTCTTAAAAACGATCGATCCAGTTACCGGTGCTCTGTTTCCATACATCTTCAGATCAGAAAGGATATAGGTACAATTCTTTCTGTCTTTTTTTACAGTCCCCTCTAAAGTTAAACCATCCGCATCAACCTCTAATTCTCCTGTTTTCAAATCATAGTCATATTCGAATATTTTTTCCCCAAACATTTTCAACTGCAATTCTTCTGTTTTCCCATCTGCAGAGCCAGATAATTCCAGTGTTTCATAATCTCCTGCCAGAAGCTCTGTATTCTCCCACGGGGTGCTTCCACCATGAAATTCAACAACGACTTCATTCCCACTGATCTCACAAACAATCGCCGCCACTTGCTTCTTGTAAAGATAAAATGAAATCTCCCCGTCTAACAGTTCCGCTTCATCCCGAATGTCATCCATAAGCATATCGACCTCATCCGCAATTTCATCCGGAATCCCTTCATCTTCCATATAGGTATCTATCGCATCCTCGTATATGTCACAGATGTCACTCATAAGATCCTCGTCAATCTCAAGGGTATATCCACGACAATTCCGCTCTTTCCCATTCACTTCAACCTTACGCTTATCGGTCTTTTCAAAATCCATGACTTTCGTTGCTTGAATCGTTGCCTGTACGAATCTGTCGGATCCTTCATCCTGGTAAGACTGCGCAACCACATCATGTAGAACCTCATCCACCTCCTCGACATCAATCCCCACATTTTCCAGGAGGTCTACCAGATAGCCATCTTTTTCTTCCACATAAGAATAGCGCAGCATTTGATCGGAAAAATCCGGGATTGACACAAGTATCTCCCCTTCGTTCACGCCGACAGCAAAATCTGTTCCAAACCCCTGATAGGAAACATTGCCCTCACAGGACAGCTTTTCTGCAGGCGCATCTATCGCCAGCGTTGTATCCATCTCAACCCCTTCTATGTCGCCGTTCACAATAACGGTAAAATCGCCCCCGCTTATGATATCCGTCGGATTCAGATTTTCCATCAGATTGTTCATGGTAAAGGTATTCCGCAGTGCCCGCAAAAGCTTATAATTCTTTCCATAAACGATCCGCGGCACTGCCTGCACAGCGACAACTCCTATTACCACTACCACTGCCGCCACAGCAACACATACCGCAGCCTTAAATCCTGTTCTCTTCGATCCTTTTCCCTTGCCCGAAAGCGGTTTCCCCGTCATCGGGTCAAACCTCATCTCCGGCTCTTTCTCATATGTCGTCTGCCGGATCGGTTCTCCTGTCATCGGGTCGAACCTCATCTCCGGCTCTTTCTCATCCTGCATCTGCCGGATCGGTTCTCCTGTCATCGGGTCGAACCTCATCTCCGGCTCTCTCTCATCCTGCATCTGCCGGATCGGTTCTCCTGTCATCGGATCAAACCTCATCTCCGGCTCTTTCTCATCCTGCATCTGCTGGATCGGTTCTCCTGTCATCGGATCAAACCTCATCTGAATTTTCCTCCCTCTTCTTTCGCTGAACTGGATTTCACGTTACTCGGCCAAATATCCATTCTCAAATGCTACTATCTGATCCGCCATCGCGATTTCCCTCTCTTCGTGTGTTGCGACCACCAATATTCCATTCATACTTAGGTAATCTCTCATGATCTGGTACAACTGCTCCTTGTGTTTCACATCCAGTGCCGCCGTCGGCTCATCCAACAGAAGAATCGGCGGAAAATTAGCCACAGCGCAAGCCACAGCCACTCTCCTCTTCATTCCGCCAGACAATTTTACGACCGGCATCTGCAGGATATCTTCCAGTTGAAGCATCCGTATGAGCCGGTCATCCGGTTTCCCTGATCTGCCTGTCCAAAGACTGATGTTATCCTGCACAGACAGCTCTTCCATCAATCCATTCGACTGTGGAACATACCCACAATACTTTGCAAACATCCTGCGTCTTTCCATACGCTGTCCAAAACAATAAATCACACCGCTGCTCGGTCTTACCACACCGCTCAATATGTTTAGCAGAGTGGATTTTCCGCTGCCGTTCTCTCCGACCAGAGCCACCATTTCACCCGCTTTAGCCTGAAACGATACATTCTGTAAAATAATCTTTTTCTTGTATTTTTTTGATATCTCTGATACACACAGCATTGTTATTTTACCAGCATCGCGCCGCATTTGCAGCAATAGATATACTTGAGTTTCCGTACTTTTATCCACAGCAGGCCGCTTTTATCTGTACTGCAGTAAACAACTTCGGAAAAACCTTTA
>CANQIJ010000100.1 GCA_947624025.1 uncultured Lachnospiraceae bacterium
CTGATATGAGCAAGAAGAAGAAAAAAAAGCAAGAAAATTTGGAACCGGTATACCACAAAAAGCTGATCAAGAGAAGGAAGCCCAACCGCTCCATCATAGGAGATATCTTCCTGTACCTGTTTCTGCTGTTAGTGGCTCTGGTCATGGCGTTCCCGTTGATCTATGCGGTGAGCAGCGCGTTAAAGCCTTTGGATGAACTGTTTAAATTCCCGCCGAAGATTTTGGCGCAGAACCCTACGTTTGACAATTTCTCCGACTTGTTCGTGACGATGGGAAAATCGTGGGTCACTTTTTCAAGATACCTGTTCAATACGGTGTTTATCACGTTTGTAGGTACGTTCGGGCATCTGATCGTTGCATCTATGGGAGCTTTCGTGCTGGCGAAGTATGATTTCCCGGGCAACCAGACATTCTTTAAGCTGGTCACCGTGGCGATGATGTTTACCGGATATGTAACGCAGATACCTAACTATCTGATCTTAAATAAACTTGGCTGGATCGATACCTACTGGTCTATCATCATTCCGGCGTTCGCATCGCCGATGGGGCTGTTCCTTATGAAGCAGTTCATGGAGGGGCTTCCCACATCGCTGATAGAGGCTGCGAAGATCGATGGCGCCAGCGAGTGGCGTGTGTTTTCCAATATCGTGATGCCTAACGTAAAACCCGCATGGATGACGCTGATCATCTTCTCCGTTCAGGGTTTGTGGAACAACAAGGCCGCTACTTTTATCTATTCCGAGGAAAAGAAGACGCTTGTGTATGCCATGCAGCAGATCCAGAGCGGCGGTATCGCCAGAACGGGTCAGGGCGCAGCGGTGCTGGTCGTTCTGATGATCGTGCCGATTGCAATCTTTATCTTCTCTGAGAGCCAGATTCTGGAGACTATGGCAAGCTCGGGCTTGAAGGATTAACGGGGAATGAGGTGGCGTATGAAAAAGATAATCAAATCAATCAGCGCTTTGGCGTTCGGAGCAGCGATCTTTGCGACGTCCTCATCGAGCGTTATGGCGGCGGATAACAGCTATACATACAATTATGATTATTGGGGCGACGTGCAGGATTCGCCCGATGCCTATACGGTAACCAACGTTTATACGGCGATGTCCTTCGGCCTGGATATGAACTTTAAGAATCCGCAGGGTATGTTCGTCAAAGACAATATGCTCTACATATGCGACAGCGGCAACAACCGTATCGTGCAGCTGGAACGCACCGGCACGGAGGAGTTTACAGTCGCGCGGATCTTCGACAGCATTAAAGGCGACACGGATGTCACACAGCTTTCAAATCCTACGGATATCGCTGTGTCTGATGAGGGCGACATCTTCATCAGCGATAACGGCAACGCAAGGATCGTGAAGGTCGACAGTGATTTGAATTATATTCTGCAGTTCGACCTGCCCGTGGATTCCAACGTCAGCGCCGACAGTATTTTCCAGCCGTCCAAGATCGTCATTGACACGGCGGGACGTGTGTACTGCATTGCTACGAGCATCAACCAGGGCTTGTGCAAATATGAGCCGGACGGAACGTTCTCGGGATTTGTGGGTGCGACGCCCGTTACCTTTGACTTTGTGGATTATATCTGGAAGAAGCTGGCGACGCAGGAGCAGAGGCAGCGTATGGCGTCCTTTGTTCCCACCGCCTATGACAATATCTATATGGATCATGAAGGCTTTATCTACGCCTGTGCAGGCGGTCAGGAGGAAGCGGATCTTGACTCCGGCGCGGCCGATGCCATCCGTAAGCTTAACCTGATGGGCAATGATATTCTGGTGCAGAACGGTGAATATCCTACCTACGGCGATCTGTACTGGGGCGAAGGCGGCGGTTATGAAGGACCTTCCTATTTCACGGATGTGACGGTTTTTGACAATGACATCTATGTATGTCTGGATAAGAACCGCGGACGTCTCTTCGGTTATGACGATCAGGGCAAGACGGTATTCTGCTTCGGCGGCAACGGCAACATGGACGGTTATTTCAGACAGCCGGCGGCGATCGAGCACATGGGCCACGATCTGTTTGTGTTGGATTCCCTGGACTGCAGCGTGACGATGTTTACCCCTACGGAGTTTGGCGAACTGATCTATGACGCCATCGAGGAGTTTGACGCGGGCGATTATGAGGCTTCGGGAGAGAGCTGGACGAAGGTCATGGAGCTGGACGGCAATTACGATCTGGCATACATCGGTATCGGACGGTCTCTGCTGCGCCAGAAGAAATACAAAGAAGCTATGGATTATTTTGAATTGAAATATGACGATGAGAATTACTCCAAGGCTTACAAGCAGTACCGGAAGGAATGGGTCGAGGACCATATCGTTGTGCTTGTCATCGTTATCCTGGCGATATTCCTGATCCCCATGTCCATCGGTAAGATCAAGGGGATCAAGCACGAGATCGATACCGCGGATATCTTTGAAACCTAGACGACAGGGAGGCTGTTATGATTGCTGCACTGAAAAACAAAAAAACATATCAGGATTATTTTAAGAGCCTGAAATTTGCGTTGTACTGCACGACCCACCCGTTAGACGGCTTCTGGGATCTGACCCATGAGAAAAGAGGAACCTACGCGGCGGCGAACACGATCCTGTTCCTGACGCTGCTCATCAGAGTCTTGAAGCTGCGCTATACCAGTTTTATCTTCATCACGGTCTACTGGGAGGGTATCAATATCTTCCTGTATATCGCCAGCGTAGTGTTCCCGCTTGCAATGTTCGTAGTCGGAAACTGGGGACTGACGACACTGTTTGACGGCAAGGGAAGGCTGGGGCAGGTATATATGGCGAGCTGCTACGCAATGACCCCGTACCCGCTTGTGCAGTTCCCACTGATGATATTCAGCAATTTTGTCACGGTGGATGAGGCGGAGTTTTATATGGTGATCAGCGCGCTTTCGTTAGTCTGGGCAGCGCTTCTGATGATCGCGGCTATGGGACAGATCCATGAGTTTGGCGCAGGCAAGAATCTCTTATTCATGGTGGCGAGCCTGTTTGCAATGCTGGTGATCGTATTTATCCTGCTGCTGTTCTTCGGCATGATTTCCCAGGGCATAGCGTATTTCGTGTCACTGGCGAAAGAGATCATGTTCCGATTATAACGGCGCAGCATAACAAAAAGAGTATTTGCCGGAACGAAAAGGATGGGAGCGGCCATGAAGAAAGAAAAATCAGTGAGACAAAAAGAATTTAAGGAGGCGGTGATCAGGCAGTTAAAAAGCCTGGCGGCGCCTGTGATCATAACGGCTGTGATAGCAGTGGCGATCGTGGTTATCTTCTATTTCCAGGCCGCCACGGAGCAGGAGCCGGTAGTGGAGTTAAACGGTTACAGCGGGTCGCAGGACCCTATCGTGGTGGAAAACGACAGCCTGAAGCTGACGATGGATCCTGTTACCACGCAGATCACGCTGGAGGTTAAGGAGACGGGCAAGATCTGGTATTCCAATCCCCCTGCCGCAGCCGAGGATCCGCTGGCGGTGGCGTCCTACAAGGGACGGCTTCAGTCCACGCTGCTTCTGACATTCAGCGAGGCTACGGGACTGCAGACCACCTATGACAACTTCAGTTACGGTGTTGATAACCAGCTCTATGAGATCGAGCAGGGTGATGATTATATCAAGGTCAACTATTCCATCGGCGAGGCGGATAAGCAGTATACGATCCCGCCTGTTACGACTGCGGAGAAGATGCAGGGATGGTTCGATGCGGTAGGAAAGCAGAGCGCCAGCTTCATCCGCCGCTACTATAAGAAGTACGATATCAACGATTTGGACGAGGAAGACAATAAAGATGAGCTTCTGGCCAATTATCCGATCCTGGAGACGGAGCCGATCTACGTGCTGCGTGATACGACCGTCTCGGGCGCATCCACTATTAAGCTGGAGCAGATCTTCGAGGAGGCCGGATATACCGCCGAGGATCTGGAGGCGGATAAGGCGCTGGACAATAAATTAAAGAGCAGCAACAAGCTGGTATTCAACGTCAGCATGACATATCGTCTGGACGGCGACGATCTCGTAGTGGAGATGCCGCTTGATGATATGGAATATAAGAAGAGCGCTCCTATCTACACGATGGTGATGCTTCCTTACTTTGGCGCGGGCGGCCCCGACGATGAGGGCTATATGCTGGTGCCTGAAGGCGGCGGCGCGCTGATCAACTTTAACAATAACAAGCAGTCCCAGGCGGTTTATTATGCGGGACTTTACGGATGGGATATGGCGTTGTCGAGAGACGCCGTGGTACATGATACGAGAGCTTACTTTAACGCGTTCGGCATCGC
Source organism: uncultured Lachnospiraceae bacterium (assembly GCA_947624025.1). Lineage (GTDB taxonomy): Bacteria > Bacillota > Clostridia > Lachnospirales > Lachnospiraceae > UBA3282. Next base: position 4,291 of record CANQIJ010000100.1, read on the forward strand.
GAACGGTGACGACTCCTTTATCTGCATTCTGGAGGAGGGCGCGCCCTACGCTTCCGTGCAGGCTGATATCGCAGGGCACGGCGGCAGTTACAACTATGTGAACGCGGTTTACAGCATCAGCCCCCGTGAGCTGTTCGAGGTGGGCGACATAGGGAGCCAGAATACCTATAAGTTCCTGGAGGTGCTGCCTCATGAGACGCTGACCCAGCGTTACCGTTTCGTAAACAGCAACGACTATGTGGATATGGCAAAGAGTTATCAGGGATATCTGCAGAATAAATACGGAGATTATTTCTCCCCGAACGACGATGCAACAACGCCTGTAGCGCTGGAGATCGTGGGCGCGGTAGATAAGGTAAGGCAGGTTCTGGGCGTGCCGGTGTCCCGCCCGCTGCGGCTGACCAGGTACAGCGAGGCTGCGGACATGATCAAACAGCTCACGGACGAGGGAATGAGCAATATGTCCGTGAAGCTGACAGGCTGGTGCAACGGCGGCGTGAACCAGAAGCTTCAAAAGAAAGCGAAGACTATACATGCGCTCGGCAGTAAGAAGGACCTGGAGTCTCTGGGCAACACGGCGAAGGAGCTGGGCGTTGACCTCTATCTGGAGGGTGTGACTCATTATGAATACGACAGCGGACTATTTGACGGTTTCTTCTCCTTCAGGGATGCCGCAAGGTTCATCTCCAAGGAAAGGGCGGAGCTGTTCGTCTATAATCCGGTGACTTATAATGCGCGAGAATCCGTTGACAGTTATTATCTGCTGCATCCGGATCTCATACAGGAGAACACGGATACGCTGGCGGCGGCGGCGGCGAAGTACAATGCGAATGTGGCGTTCAGAGATACGGGAATGGATCTGTCCTCCGATTATTATCTGAAGAACATGGTGAGCAGGCAGAGCGCTATGGAGTCCCAGTCGCAGAGCCTGAAGCAGATCGAGGACGGCGGCCAGAAGAACATGATCAATATGGGGAACGATTACGCCGTTTCTTATGCGAATATGGTGACCAATATGGATCTGGCGGGTAGCGGCTACACCATTTTGGACGAGGAGGTTCCGTTCTATCAGCTGGCGATCCACGGTTTTGTGGATTACACGGGCGATCCTTTGAATGTGTGCGGCAACGAGGAAGAAGAACTGTTAGAGTCTGCGGAATACGGGGCGGGTCTTTCCTTCTCGCTGATGCGGGAGACGGCTTTTGCCCTGCAGAAGACGCTGTATACAGAGTATTATGCTTCTGATTTTGCCGCGGTCCACGACAGGATGATGGAAATATATAACAGATATAACAGTGAAATGGGTCATGTGTTCAACCAGCAGATGACCGATCATGAGAAGCTTAGCGAGAACTTATCCTGTACCGTTTATGAGGACGGCACAAAAGTCTACGTAAACTACAGCTATACTGACGCACAGACGCCGGACGGCGTGACAGTGCCGGCGAGGGATTATGTGGTAGTCCGTTAGATAATCTTTTACGGACGTAACGCATTGCTTCCCGAAGGATTTTGTCAGATTAAGTTATCAGAAAGGGTAATGGTTATGAAAAGACAGAAAAAAAAGTTAGCAGGTCTTCAGAAACGGAAAGCCATCGCAGGGTATCTGTTCATATCGCCGTTTATTCTGGGCTTCCTGGTCTTTATGGTAAAGCCGCTGATCCAGTCTCTGTATATGAGCTTCTGCGATGTACAGCTTGGAGCGGGTGACTTTAACCCCGTGTGGAGAGGATTGTTCAATTATAATTATGCATTTCGTGTGGACGCCGAATATGTAAGGCTTCTGACGGAAGAGCTTGCCAGAATGGCGATCTACTCGGTAGCCATCATGGTATTCAGCTTCTTTGTGGCGCTGATCCTCAACGGAAAGTTTAGAGGCCGTGCTCTGGTGCGATCCGTCTTCTTCCTGCCGGTGATCTTAGCATCCGGCGTTATGCTGAAGCTGGATTCGGAGAACGCTCTGATGGCGGCTGTGGCGCAGACCGTAGAAGTAAACGCACAGGGCACCACGGGCATTACCGATGCGATCCAGAATATTCTGCGTACTACGGGCGTGGGCGTCAGGGCTTTTGAGAAGCTGTTTGAGGTCATGGACAACATCTATGACGTGGCGATCTCCTCGGGTATTCAGATCATCATCTTCCTCTCCGGCCTGCAGACGATCTCTACCAGTATGTATGAGGCGGCGGATATCGAAGGCTGTACCAAGTGGGAAAGCCTTTGGAAGATCACATTCCCGATGGTAAGCTCCTTATTCCTGGTCAACTGGATCTATACGGTGGTGGATTTCTGTATGAGATCGGATAACAAGATCATTGAGAAGATCACCGACCTGATCAACGTAAACCTGAACTACGGATTGGCGTCCGCCATGTCCTGGGCGTACTTCGTGCTTGTCATGGCCATCGTAGGAATCAGCACGCTCATTATCTCGAAGGGGGTTTACTACTATGAGTAAGAGTAAGACTAAGGCTAAGAATAAGACCGGAAAATATGCAAATTTCTGGGAAAGGAACAAGAAATCCGGCGGCTATCTCCTGCGCAGGACCGTGATGGGATACGCGGTCAGCATATGCAGGGCGGTGCTGCTCTTTGGATTGTGCTTCCTGATCTTACAGCCCCTTTTGAATAAAATATCGGTCAGCTTCATGACGGAGCAGGATCTGTACGACCCTATCGTGACGTCTATCCCGTTACATTTTACCACGCAGAACTATAAGCTGGCGGGAGGCCTGATGGAATATGGAACAACGCTTATCCACTCGCTGGTGATCTCCCTGACCGTTGCGATCCTTCAGGTAGCCGTAAGCACGTTGGTGGGATACGGTTTTGCCAGATTCCAGTTCCCGTTAAAGAACTTCTGGTTTGCCTGCGTCATGGTAATGGTTCTGATCCCCCCGCAGGTCATCTCCACATCTCTGCACCTGCATTTCCGGTTCTTTGATGTGCTGGGGATCATAGAGCTGTTGACGGGCACAACGCTGAACCTGAAGTCATCGATACTGCCTTATTATCTGATGAGCGCGGGCTGTATGGGCTTAAAGAGCGGGCTGTATATCTATATGATCCGCCAGTTCTTCCGCAACATTCCGAAAGAGCTGGAGGAAGCGGCTTACGTGGACGGCTGCGGTACTTTAAAGACATTTATCCGGATCATGCTGCCGGACGCAAAGCCCATCCTTACATCCTGCTTCCTGTTCGCCTTCGTATGGCAGTGGACGGACGGTTTTTATTCCAGCATGTTCCTGGGCAATATCAGTCTGCTCAGCATTAAGTTAAAGCAGCTGCCCGATACGTTCGGCGGCTACATGGCGAGGATCAGCGGGGCGTCCAGTTCCGCGGGCGTATCTGTTCCGTACACCAACTGTATACTGGCCACCGGTACGCTGATGGTGATCGTACCGCTTGTCGTGTTGTATCTGTTCGCGCAGAAGGGCTTCGTGGAGAGCTTGAGCAGTACCGGTATCAAGATGTGATATGAATTTCCTATGTCAGCCGTCTGCACAGACAGCAGCTGTGAGTGGGAGTTTATATAAAGAGCAACAGCGCGGGATAAGCCGCGCAAAATCAGCGTCATATAAACGGCGCAAAAAAGGAGGAAAATATGAAAAGAAAAACGTTAAGTAAACTGATGGCTGCATCTATGGCTGCAGTCATGACTGTCGGTATGACCGGCTGTGGCGGCGGCGCTGCCAACACGGATCAGACCGATGATGCGGCGCAGACAGACACGACCGATACGGCTGATACAGCCGATACGACAGACACAGCGGATGCGGCGGATACTACGGATACTGCGGATGCAGAGACGGAAGCTGCAGATGACGGTACTCCCGAAATAAAGATCGACCCTGCAACGGGCGAGCCTTTTGATCTGGGCGGTATGGATATCATCATCGCCGACTGGTGGACAGATCCCAACACTGAGCCTACCACAGAGTTCCAGGAAGCGCAGAAGGAATACCGTGACTGGCTGCAGGAGACCTACAACTTCACGATGGTTCAGAAGAACTATGCAGGCTGGGGCTGGGGCGAAGGTTCTATCGGTGAGGCGTTCGTACAGGCCGCTACTTCCAGTTCCGACGAGAACATCATCTATATCCTGACCAACACCGCATCTACGGCTTCTTATGTCAGCCAGGGTCTGTGCTATGACATTTCCAAGCTGGACGGCGATGTAGTGGATCTGTCCCGTGAGAAATGGACGTGCAACGGCGAGCTGGACAGCTGGTCTGTCGGCGACGCCAAGTACGGCTTCTACGCCGGTCCCTCCGAGCCCAGAGGCGGTCTTTACTTCAATAAGACAGTGTTGAAGGATGCGGGTATCGATCCTGAATCCATCTATGATATGCAGGCTGACGGCACCTGGACATGGGATGCATGGATCGACATCATGAGCAAAGTACAGCGTGATATCGACAACGACGGACAGATCGATGTATACGGCTGCGTACAGAACAACGGCGGTATGGTTATGCAGTGTATCCGTTCCAACGGCG
>CANQIJ010000101.1 GCA_947624025.1 uncultured Lachnospiraceae bacterium
CCTTCTGCAGGAATATGTCGCGGACGGGGAGCACAGTATCCTGTTTTCCACCCATATCCTGCGTGATCTGGAGCAGATCGCGGACTATATTTATTTTATCGATGACGGCAGAACAATGATGTATGACGCCAAGGATGAACTGCTGGAAAATTATCTGCTGGTAAAAGGAGAGCTTGCGCTTCTGGATGATACGCTGCGCAGGCAGCTGATCGGTGTTGAGGAGCATGCCTACGGGTTTGAGGCGGTGGTGTCCAGTGATATGGCGGATGCGCTGCCGCGCGGCATCGTGTATGAGAAGCCTGATATTGATCAGATCGTTATTCATTTCATTAAGGACAAAAACAACCGCGGTGAAAAAGGAGCAGAAGGAGGACGGATATGAGAGCGTTTAAGTATATGAAGCTGGACTTTATCAGGAGTAGAAAGTGGGATCTTGTGTGCTCCGTGTTAGCGCTGGGCGTAGGGGTTTTTGCGGGAAATGCACTGAGCGATGCGTATTCATATCTGATGGGGCTGATCTATATGATGTTTTTTGCCTGTGTGATCTCCGCCGCAGTTTTTTCGGAGGACACGGGCAAAAATATGTCGGTACGGTCGGCGTTTGCGCTGTTATTGCCGGGCAGCGCCGCCCAGCGTGTGGGAGGCAGGTTCCTGTACGGCATCGTAGAAGTGTGGGTCCTGGGTATATGCTATATGATTGTGACACTTGTGTCAGGGAAAGCGGACATAAGCGGAAGCCAGGCGTTATTTATGCTGCTTCTTACGGGGAGCGTTACGGTAGTGCTGACAGATGTGCAGTACCTGATCTGTTATCTGACGGGAAGCGGGGTCAAAAGCCTGTACCTCTTAAATCTGCTGCGTCTGATCCTGCCGATGTGCGCTTATTTTGCCGCCGTATCCATTCTGGAGGACATTGAGGAGCAAGGGATACAGTACGCGTGGATCATGGATGCGGTCGTCTGGCTGGGGAAACATCCGTCCGTGGGTGCGGTTGGGGCGCTTTTGATCGCGGCGGTATTTACCGTGCTCGCTGTCCTGATAGCTTCTGCAGTCTGCAGCAGACGGGATTATGCGTGAAAAATTTTTTGGAATTGTTTTTGAAATGAAACTTTTGGCGCTTCTGATTCGTGTTATATACAGAAGCGTCATTACTATGTGATAGAGCAAGGGATTAGAACCGGGATGGAGCACAAGTTTGAACGGGAGAAAAGGTGGGGCGATCTGGCCGGGGAATACCAGACGATGCTGTACCGGATCGCCTTTTCCAATCTGAAGAACAGAGCGGACGCCGAGGATGCGGTACAGGAGGCGTTTCTGCGCTATATGAAGGATGAGAAGCCCATTCAGAATAAGGAGCATGAGCGGGCATGGCTGATACGGACCACCGTTCATATCTGCACGGATATCTTAAAAAGCGGATGGCGCCGTAAGACGGTGGCGTATGAGGATGCGCTGACGGCGGAGACGAGAAGCGTTTATCTGCCTTATCAGCTTAAGGACGATAAGACGCTGGAGGCAGTGCTGAAGCTGCCGGTGCTCTATCGCAATCCGATCTATCTTTTCTATTATGAGGACTATTCCATACAGGAGATCGCGGGGGTCTTGAACGAGAAGGAAGGAACCATCAAGACAAGACTGAGGCGCGGAAGGGAAGAGGTTAAGAAGATTCTTACGGAAGGGAGGCCGTAGAGTTAATGGGCATACAGGAGGTCAAAGGGAACGAGGGCGTACAGGAATATTCAAACAAGCGGCATATCGTACAGCCGGACAGATTTCAGGAAAGCCTGATACAGAATCTGGAATCGCACAGACAGCAGAACACAGAGACGGCGGAAACCGGACATAAGGCTTCCAAAACAGGCAGTACGCGCAAAAGTGATGAGGTGCCGGCAGCCGGTATGCTGGGAGGCAGGTCAGGTGTGCGTGTGAATGAGGCGGCGCGGAGTGAAGCCGTGCAGCCGGCGGAGGTCAGGCATATGAGCTATGAAGAAAGCGACAACATAGAGATCGCGGTGACGGAAGGCTACACGCTTAAGGGCAAGCTGGAGGGAACGCAGGTCTATGTGGAGGCAAAATACGAGGATGGCAGAACGGAAGCGTATCAGGTTGAGACCGCCAGGGTTTCCGGACAAACACAGCATATGATAGAACGTTTTGCACTTCAGACGACTCTGCAGAAGGGATGATCAGCGCTCTATTCGGCACTCTAATTCAAACGGATACCCGTCCTTTTTATTTTTCTCGGACAGGGTGTCCGTTTCTATCATGCAGAAATCGTTGTCTTTTAACACTTCCTTCATTTCTTCACGAACGGTATTAAAGTCTGACATATGAGTAGAGATTCTGCGGCAGGCGTAATCTCCCTGCGGCAGTATACGCAGAAGGCCGTCGGACGCGTCAAGAGCGGCTGACGATGTTGTGACACTTGTGTCATTTTTGCTGTCGCCGGCATCCGGATTCCTGACAGTCAGGAACATGCTGCGGCTGTAGACGCCGTTCTTATACTCGTGCAGAACGCCCGAAGGATAGGATGCGGTGATGCCATGCTGCTGGGCCGTGACAAACAGCTTTAAGATGTGCTGGCCGTAATATTTTGGCGTGTCCATCTCGTCCAACGGCACGGTGAGAATATGGCGCTCATCGATGATGCTGTGGTAGAAGCCGTCGGGCAGCAGGATGCCGCTTTTGCTTGCCGGGATCTTTGCAAGTCCGGTTACGGAGCTCCCGATATTTTGCAGGGTTTCCTGCAAAGTACCCAGACAGTTGTGGATCTCCAGGATCTTCTGCTCCGCGAGGATTTTGCCGTCATAGAGCAGCTTCTGCAGATTGATGGAGTCGTTTTCTACATAATTGTTCAGATCCTTTAACGGGATCCCCAGCTTAATGCAGACAGTAATGGCATCCAGCAGATACAGCTGATCCTTGGTGTAATATCTGTAATTGGTTTCCGTGTTGACAAAAGCGGGCTTTAAAATGCCGATCTGGTCGTAGTAGCGGAGAGATTTGATACTCACGTTTTTCAGTTTGGCAACCTTTCCGATGGACATATATTGACTCATGACGAGGGATACTCCTAATGGGACTGTCTGTGTGCGATGTACAGCACAAATCCAAAGTGATTTACATAAAACTCTAACCAAGGGTTACAGTTCGGTAAGTCATATTTTGTCACAAGTTCGGAGGAAAAACAACCCTTTTTGCAAAACTAGTGGTGACAAAAAATGCTCATACATGATGTTGTATGACGGTGAGCAGACCGATATTCCCGTTTGTACAATTTTAGTGGCAAAAGCAATAGTAAAAGAAAAATATGTATGATACAATATGATCAGGACGGATCTTTTATAAAGTCCGGGAGGAAAAGAAATGCCGGAACCGTGGCTGATCATTGACGGGAACAGAATAGCGGTGTATGAGCGGCTCAAGCAGCTGTGCGAATATGCGGGGAAGCCGTCCGGCTGGTGCGACAGACTGTGGGCGGCTGCGCTTGAGGATCCCGAATTGTTTGAGGAACTGGCCTATTATATGAACCGCCACAGCTTTCTGGACAGGGCGAAAGCGGGCGGGTATTCCGTGACGGATCTGTATGTGCAGCAGCTCGACCTGTATAATCTCAGACAGGACACGGGGAAGCATACGGCGGCGTGTAATAAAGAAGAGATGGTGTTAAATGCCTTTGAAGCAATGGCAAGGATGAGAAACGATCCCGACCGGCAGCAGCCGGGGAAATGGCAGGAAGGCTTCGGGATGGATCAGATGCCGTGAAGTGCGGCGGCAGTCAGGTTGGGAAGATGGACAGAACGGAATTTATAGAAAAATTGCAGAGGTCACTTGCGGGAGGATTAGACAGCGCGCAGGTGGCTGAGAATGTAAGATACTATCGGGAGTATATCGACTCCGAGATGCGTAAAGGGAGAAGCGAAAGAGAAGTCATGGAACAGCTCGGAGATCCCAGGCTTCTTGCTAAGAGCATCATCGAGGCAAATAAGCGGGCGGGCGAGAGCTTCGGTTCTAACCGCGAGTATGATGAAGAAATGACGGCCGCATCTTACGGTATGGAGGACGACGGGGAAAATGCGGACGGCAGAGTGATCAGGATGCCGGGCTGGCTGGTCATGCTGATCATAACCGTGGTGGTGCTTCTGATCATCGGTGTGGCAACGGCGCTTTTGAGTTTTCTGGCGCCCGTCATCTTTGTGGTCCTGGCGGTGATCCTGGTCGTGAAAGTCGTGCAGATCATTTCCGACAGATAGACAGGAACACCGCAGTCCGGCGCATCGCCGGGGTTTGCGCCAAACAAAAGAGTTGGCGGTTAAGCCAACTCTTGAGGGGAGTATATAAATAATATATAAGGGTCTGTAAATAGAAAGTGAAGGGTTTTTCTATTTACAACTATTATTATATACGAAATGATAAAAAGTGCAATCAAAAATAGTACTAAAGTCCTATGCAGATATTTGGTTATTTTATATAAAAAATTAGTACTAAAGCACTAGATATTCCCTGAATACTATCGTGATCATCTTGTCATACTAATCCTGTAACAAAAAAATGATCAGGAGGTATTTGAGATGTCTAAGAATGATTATAACCAGAATTCACAGAATGACAAGCAGCAGGACAAGGCGGGCAGCCAGAACAGTCAGAACAGCCAGAAGAACAACAGCTCCAAGAACAGCTCTGGCAGCAGCACACAGGACAGCCAGAAGAATTGCAACTACTAAGATGATCTGAGTAGTCTTTGCGCGGCGGGAAAAGAAAGCGGTATTGCCATCCGGCAGTGCCGCTTTTTTGATGCGGTGCGCCCGGCGGCGCCCGTTTCTGGCGTATGAGGCCGGCCTTTTTAGTAAAAATAAGGAAAACGTCCACTTCAACATTGTTATTTTGGCCGCTTTAGTATACAATGACTAATATGACGGAGTCGGCATGAAGGAAAAGAAACCTGCGCCGGGTCTGCACCGCGAGGAAATCATATGGATAGATTTGAATATATTGCGCCCTGTCATTTCGGCCTGGAGGCGGTTTTAAAAAGAGAGATCACGGATTTGGGTTATGAGATCGTCGCCGTGGAAGACGGAAGAGTAACTTTTGCGGGCGATGCGCCGGCGATCTGCCGCGCGAACGTTTTCCTGCGTACCGCAGAGCGTGTCCTGTTAAAGGTCGGGAGCTTTCATGCGGAGACATATGAAGAGCTTTTTCAGGGTACAAAGGCTCTTCCCTGGGGAGAGTATCTTCCGAAAAACGCCAAATTCTGGGTAGCAAAAGCAACGAGTGTCAAGAGCAGGCTTTTCAGCCCGTCCGACATACAATCCGTTATGAAAAAAGCGATGGTGGAAGGCATGAAGACATCCTACCGCGCCGATTGGTTTTCGGAGACCGGAGATCCCTATCCCGTTCGTGTCTCCCTCATGAAGGATGAGGTTACGGTGGGACTGGATACCACGGGAGAATCCTTACATAAGCGGGGATACAGAAGGCTGACGGCGAAGGCGCCTATCGCGGAGAATCTGGCGGCGGCGCTTATTATGCTGACGCCGTGGAAACAGGATCGTATTCTGGTAGATCCGTTCTGCGGAAGCGGAACGATCCCGATCGAGGCGGCTCTGATGGCGGCCAATGTCGCGCCGGGCATGAACCGCGATTTTACGGCGCAGAACTGGGCACATATCGCGGAAAAGAAATGCTGGTATCGTGCCGTGGATGAGGCGGAAGCTCTGGCGGACAGAAACGTGAAAACGGATATCCAGGGATACGATATAGATGACCGTATGGTCGCTGCGGCGCGGGAAAACGCGAAGCTGGCGGGCGTGGATCATCTGATCCATTTTCAGAGAAGAGATGTGAGCGATTTAAGCCATCCGAAAAAATACGGTTTCATCATTACCAATCCGCCGTACGGAGAACGGCTGGAGGATAAACGAAACCTTCCAAAGCTCTACGGTATGCTCGGCGAAAGATACCGTATGCTTGACAGCTGGTCTATGTATCTGATCACCGCGTATGAACGGGCGGAACAGGCAATCGGAAGGAAAGCGGATAAAAACCGGAAGATCTACAACGGTATGATGAAAACTTATTTTTACCAGTTTCAGTGACCGAAGCCGGGAAGGAACGATCATGCAGCAAAATAGAGTAATGATAAGAATGGCGATATATTGTTTTGTGTTTGTGGCGGCGGCGATGGGCGTTATGCTGTACTACAGCGCGAACAAGGTGATCGTGGTCGCGGGAGTGGCGCAGGACGAGGTCGTTGCGTCCTCCGGCGACCGGGCGGCAGACGGTTCCGGGGCGGAGAACGCCGCCCTTACCGGTGATGACGCTGCCCGGACCGGGGAAGAGCAGGGGCGCCTTAACATTGACAGGAACAGACCGAACACAAGTTATTTCTGTATTCCTCTCCCAGAGAGTGTGCGCGCAGAGAAGGTGACGATCGAGAATCACTACATGGACAGAGAACTGTGGGTGAGCATCGAAGACGAAAAGCCGGACACGCTGGAAGAGTTTTATAAGAGCAACAGTATGTACGGTAATTGTGAAAATGTGCTGAGCGGGCATCTGGACACGGAGGAGCACAGACTGTGCCTGCACTTTGAAGTGACGGATATATATGAATATCACAGTATTTTTGAAAATAATACCCTGTATGTAGAGTTTGACACGCCAAAGGAAGTATATGATAAGATCGTGGTCATTGACCCGGCGTACGGAGAAAATGACACTGGTGTCACAATCGAAGGCGCAGCCGCCAAAGATATCACACTGGGAATCGCTAAGGCGCTGAAGGCGAAGCTGGACGAGACGGACGTTAAGGTATATTATACAAGGATGGATGACACTGACCCGGCGGAAGAGGAACGCGTGAAGCTGGCGTCCGCCACCAAGGCGGATATGCTGATCCGCATAGAAGTCAGCGGAGCCGATGACAGCAAGCTGTATGGCACGGAGGCGGTTTATAACAGCAGATTTTTTATACCGGGATTCGGCAGCGTGGAGCTGGCTGACCTGCTGGAGCGGGAAGTAGTGACGGCGATAAGCGGAAAGGCCGGAGGACTGCTGGAGGCCGGAGAGGAAGACGCTGTCATATGCGATGCCACAGTGCCAGCCGCAGCGATCAGGGTGGGTTACCTCACTAACAGTCAGGAAGCCATTCTGCTGCAGCGTGACGACTATATCGACCGCATTGCGGAAGGGATCTATCAGGCTGTCATGAAGGCGTATGAAGAATAGGAGATCGGGATGAAATATCAGATTATTTTCGCAACGGGCAATGCGGGTAAAATGCGCGAGATCAGGGAGATCATGAAGGATACGGGCATGGAGATCCTGTCGATGAAGGAGGCGGGGATCGATCCGGATATCGTGGAGGACGGCACTACCTTTGAAGAGAATGCCTATATCAAGGCAAAAGCGGTCGCACAGGCGGTGCGGGCGCGTACCGCCGCAGAAGGAGGCGGCAGCCGGGAATGCGATACGATCGTGCTGGCGGACGATTCCGGACTGGAGATCGACTATCTGAATAAGGAGCCGGGCATATACTCGGCGCGTTATCTGGGAGAAGATACCCCCTACAGCGTCAAGAACCGCAGTCTGATCGACCGGCTTGACGGTGTACCGGATGAGAAGCGTACCGCCCGGTTCGTGTGCGCGATCGCGGCGGTGATGCCGGACGGAGAGATGTTTGCAACGAGGGGCGTCATAGAGGGCAGGATCGGTTATGAAGAAAAAGGCGGCAACGGTTTTGGCTTCGACCCGATCTTCTATGTGCCGGAATACGGATGCACCACCGCGCAGCTTAGCGAAGAACAGAAGAACCGGATCAGTCATCGCGGGAAGGCTTTGGAGGCAATGAAAGAACAGCTAAAGAAGAGGATATCTTAAAAATTATGAAGATACTGATCGTGAGCGATACCCATCGCTACAATGTCAATTTTATCAAGATCGTGGAAAAAGCAGGTCCCTTTGATATGGTCGTGCATTGCGGCGACGTGGAAGGAAGCGAGTTTGTGATCTGCGAGGCGGCGGGATGTCCCGTGGAAATGGTTCAGGGCAATAACGACTTTTTTTCGAATCTGCCCAAAGAAAAAGAGTTCATGATCGGGCAGTACAAGGTGTGGCTGACCCACGGACACAATTACTACATATCGATGAACAACGAGACGATCAAGCAGGAGGCACGGGCGAGAGAGGTGGATATCGTGATGTGCGGACATACCCACAAGCCTGTGGTGGACATTGAGAACGGCCTAACGCTTGTCAATCCCGGCAGTATCAGCTATCCCAGGCAGGAGAACAGGAAGCCCAGTTACGTGATCATGGAGATAGACCGCATGGGGGAAGCCCATTACACGATCAACTATGTGGACTGAAAGCGTGTTGAATATGCCGGACACGGGCATCGGCGGTCTTTTCGCCGCCGGCATAAAATTGAAAAATCAGTTGACAGCAAAATAGGGATATTATATAATGAAACTTGCGTTGCGGATGGGATGCGCACAGGTATTATTGCGGGGTGTGGCTCAGCTTGGCTAGAGCGCCTGGTTTGGGACCAGGAGGCCGCAGGTTCGAATCCTGTCACCCCGACGTTTGAATCAATATGATATGCGGGTGTAGTTCAATGGTAGAACACCAGCCTTCCAAGCTGGACACGTGGGTTCGATTCCCATCACCCGCTTTGCCTGTTTAACAGGCGGTTTATACGTGTTCGTAGCTCAGCTGGATAGAGCAACGGCCTTCTAAGCCGTGGGTCGGGGGTTCGAATCCCTTCGAG
>CANQIJ010000102.1 GCA_947624025.1 uncultured Lachnospiraceae bacterium
GGATGTGCGCGCTTACGGCGATACGCTGATGTACGGCGGCGTCAGACTGAAGCAGGCCTTTGCGGCTACGGGATATAACAGTGAAGTAAGGCATTTCCCGGATTTTGCCTCCAGGATGTATTTTATGGAAAAGGAAGAATAAGGAGAGACGACATGATACTGGGAGCATTGGAAGCGGGCGGCACCAAGATGGTGTGCGCCACAGGCGACGAGACAGGCAGGATATTCGAGCGGATATCGATTCCCACCTGGAGCCCGCAGGATACGATACCGGAGCTTACCGCCTTTTTTAAGGAGAGGAATGTGGACGCGCTGGGAATCGGATGCTTCGGCCCCATCGAACTGGATCGTTCTTCTGCGCGATACGGTTATATCACCTCCACACCGAAGCTGGCGTGGAGGGATTTTGACATGGTGGGAAGCTTTGCGAACGCGCTGGGCTGCCCCATCGGCTTTGATACGGATGTCAATGCCTCGGTGCTTGGAGAGGTGACCTTTGGACAGGCTAAGGGAGCGGACTGCGTGATCTATCTTACCGTCGGTACGGGAGTGGGCGGCGGCATTTATATAGAAGGGAACCTCCTTCACGGCATGCTGCACCCGGAGACGGGACATGTCCTGATCCGGAAAAGGGCCGATGACGCCTACAGAGGCAAATGTCCGTATCATAAGAATTGCCTGGAGGGTCTGGCGTCCGGGCCGGCCATTGAAGAAAGATGGGGCGACCGGGCGGTAAACCTTGCGGACAGGCCGGAAGTATGGGACATGGAGGCGGATTATATCGCCCAGGCGCTTACCGTCTATATCCTGACTCTGTCGCCGCAGATGATCATCTTAGGTGGCGGCGTTATGCATCAGACGCAGCTTTTCCCGTTGATCCGGGATAAAGTCACACAGCTGCTCGGCGGCTATATTCGGACCAGGCAGCTGGAAGATATGGAGCATTATATCGTTCCCGCGAGCCTTTGCGACGACCAGGGGATCATGGGCTGTCTGGAGCTGGCGGCAAGAGCGTATGCCGGTTCTCCAAAATAAAAAATGAGATCAGCCCTAAAGTCTTTCGCAAAACGTCCGATACTAATAGTGTAAAGATTTATTTGGGAAAGGAGAGTCTCTTATGCGTATTGAAGCTTACACGCAGGTACAGAAGTTATACAGCGCGAAAAAACCCGCCAAAGTGCAGGACAAAGCGAAGGCGGCAGCTTCTGACAGAATACAGATCTCCAGTATCGGCAAGGATATCCAGATCGCCAAGAGCGCGGTGGCGGCAGCGCCTGATATCAGGGAAGACCTGACGGCTCCTATCAAAGCAGGAATTGCAAGCGGCACTTATCAGGTGAGCGGCGAGAGCTTTGCGGAGAAGCTGATGCAGAAGTATGAAGAGATCGAGAGTCTGTAGGCACAGTGAAGGAGAGGATCTGTCGTGGCGAGTTTAATGGAAGTTCTGATCGATGTTTTGGAGAGAGAGAGCAATGAGTACGAACAGCTCCATAACTTGTCATTAAGGAAAACCCCCGTCATTGTGTCTGAGGACCTGGAAGAATTAACAAAAATCACGGATGAAGAGCAGATCATAGTAAGCCGGATCAACCATCTGGATGTCCAGAGGACCGAAGCGATCAGTGATATTGCGAATGTACTTAACAAGGATGTTAACAATTTAAAGATTGTAGATTTGATTCAAATGCTGGCGGCAAGGAAAGAAGAGCAGGCTAAACTGGCGGCTGTATATGACAGGCTGCAGGAGAATGTACGGAATGTGAAAAGGGTCAACGAGCAGAACCGTGAATTACTTCAGCAGGCGTTAGAACTGGTACAGTTTAACATGAACGTTCTTCAGTCGATGAACAAAGCCCCCGAGACGGCCAATTACAACCGGGGCGCTTACAATACCGGCGATGTGATCGGTATGGGAAATAAAGCCTTTGACGCCAAACAGTAATTGTTGGGGACGGTAGAGTTATGTCATTGATGGGTAGTTTTTGGGTAGGCGTATCGGGCTTACAAACTTCAAATAATGCGCTGAATACGACGGCGCACAACATGTCTAATCTGGATACCACCGGCTATACCAGGCAGCAGGTCGCCCAGGGTACAAGGTCGTATACGACGACCTACAAGGGCAGACCCAACTGGCAGCAGGTCGGCCGCGGTGTCAATTATACCCTCACAAGACAGGAAAGAGATATATTTTTGGACAAAAACTATCGCCGCGAATCGGGACGCAGCGCTTTTTATGATGTCTCGGCCGGCGCTCTGGAGGAAATAGAGTATATTCTGGGCGAAGCGCAGGGAGGCGGTTCGGTCGATAACAACGAGTTCTCGGTATCGCTGACGAATCTGTGGCAGTCCATTCAGGAATTGAGTAAGGATCCCACGAGTGCGGTCAACCAGAATCTTTTTGTGACCCGTTCTTATGAATTTATCACGAAGGCCGCAGCTGTTTACAACAGTCTGGGGCAGTATCAGGATAACCTGAATCAGGTTATCGTCAAGGACGTTGACAAGATCAACAGCTACGCTCAGGAGATCGAGGATTTAAACGAGCGCATCGTAGCGATCGAGGCCGGCGCGGAGCATGCCAACGATCTGCGCGACCGCCGCAATTATCTTCTGGATGAGCTGGCGAAGCTCGGCAATATTTCATTCAGCGAAGATGTGACGGGCTATATGAACGTAAGGTTTGAGGATGTGGATCTGGTCAAGGGCGGACTGGTCAATAAGATCGAGCTTTACACCGATCCCGCAACGAGCTTCTACACTCCTTACTGGTCGATGCTTGCCGATTATACATACGATAAGGACGGCAATAAGGTCATTGCGGAGAAGAGCCTCGCATCGTCGCAGGTATTCGATCTGACCAGAACGGTATCTTCCGACCTGAATACGGATATCGGCTCTCTGAAGAGTATGCTTCTTGCCAGAGGCGATCACAGAGCCACCTATCAGGATATTAAGAATATCAACAGGGACGGCGAATATGAAGAGGGCTGGTACGATAAGCATATTTCCCAGTCGGTCATCATGAACGTGCAGGCTGAATTTGACCAGCTGATCAACGCCGTTGTGACCAAGATCAATGATGTCATCAAGTGGGATGCCGAGACTGCGGATCCCAACAATGAGACCGGATATCTGCGGGACGAGAACGGAGAACCCTATCAGCTGTTCGTCAAGCTCAATGAGTATGACCCCTGGACGGTATCCAATCTGGGGATCAATCAGGAGCTCCGCCAGAATCCTTCGCTCCTTAAGTTCAGAAAAGACGAACATTCCGAGGATATTCCGGCGATGGAGAAGCTCAAGGAAGCATTTGAAGAGACAATATACACGCTGAATCCCAACGTGCAGACGCCTCTTTCTTTTACGGATTATTATAAGAATCTGATCGGCCAGGTGGCAAACAGCGGTTCGGTCATGAGAGGCGTACAGGTAACGCAGACCGTGGCGACCGATGCGATCCTGAACGCGAGAGAGCAGGTCGTCGGCGTTTCGTCGGACGAGGAGCTTACCAACATGATCCGTTATCAGAACGCCTATAACGCATCAAGCCGGTATATCAATGTGATCAGCGAGATGCTCGAGCATATTTTGACGACGCTTGGCAGATAGGATGGGAGCCTGCGGTAAGACAGGACAGGATACCCGGCGCCGTAAGGATGGAAGGAGTGAAGCGATATGCCATCTACATTTTTTGGTCTGGAAATTGCATCATCGGGTCTGAGGGCTGCCAATGCGGCGCTCAATACGACGGCAAACAATATCAGCAATACCAACACGGAGGGCTACAGCCGCCAGGAGGTAAAACAGGAAGCGATGAATCCGCTGCGCGTGTTCGCCACATACGGCTGCGCGGGCGCGGGCGTCAATACGCTGGCGATCGAGCGTATCCGCAATCAGTTCTATGATACGAAATTCCGCCAGAACGAGACCAAGCTGGGCGAGTACGACACGAAGGCATACTATTGTAAGATGGTCGAGGACTATCTGGAGGATGACGGCAAGACAGGTTTTACATCCATATTTGATCAGATGGCGATCGCGCTTCAGAGTCTGGCGAACGATCCCAACAACGATTCGGTCAAAAGATCATTCATATCCACGGCCAAGAGCCTGACGGATTATTTCAACAATATGTACGGCGATCTGCAGGATCTGCAGGCGGATGTAAACGACGAGATCAAGATCCGCGTGGATCATATCAATTCCATCGCGCAGGACATTGCGACGGTCAACAAACAGATCAATACGATCGAGATGACGGGTTCGACGGCCAACGAGCTGCGGGATAAGAGAGACGCGCTGGTGGATGAGTTGTCCGCTATCGTGGACGTTAAGATAGAAGAGTCCCCGATCTATGACCAGTGGGGCAACGATACGGGCGCAACCCGGTATATCGTGAGGATAGCCGGGGGTCAGACGCTGGTTGATATGAATGATTACAATCAGCTCATGTGCGTGGCAAGGGGCGCCGACGAGAGGGTCAATCAGACCGACATTGACGGCCTGTACGATATCCGGTGGACCAACGGCAACGACTTCGGTCTGTACAATGAAGCGATGGGCGGAGAGCTCAAGGGTCTGATCCAGATGCGTGACGGCAACAACGGAGAGTATTACAGCGGTACGGCCACCCATATCAACTATCACGGCGATACCTCAGAGGTGACGATCAGCGCATCGGAATCGTATCTGCAGAGCATGATACAGTGTAAGCTGCCTGACGGCGGGGGCGTTATCAATATCGGCGACCAGCTCTATTATTTCAGCGACTGGACATACGACGGCGACGGCCAGTATACTTTTACGATAGACAATCAGAAAAGCGACCAGGCGCTCACGGCAGTCAAGACCGGGAGACGCGCAACGATCGGGCAGGACGTGGATTATCAGGGCGTTCCCTACTATATGGCTCAGATGAACGAATGGATCAGGGATTTTGTTCATAAGGTCAACGATATTTTTACTGCGGGACTTGACGGCGACGGCGAGGATGCGGGGATCCTCTTTACGGGCACTTATCCGAACAGCAGCGGACAGTATAGAGAGGACGAACTGAATGATTCGAGACATAACGGGAAAGGTTATTATTATCTGACGGCGGGCAATATCACGATCACGGATGAGCTGATGAAGAATGCGAGACTGCTCGGCACGAGAGAGAATGTGGACGACGACACGACGGACGGCACGGAGCAGGACGGCGTTGAGCAGAACAATCAGGTGCGCAAGGTGATATCCATGATAAACGATATCAACCAGTTCAGCTTCCGGGGAAGAAATGCAAACGGCTTTCTGGAGTGCGTACTGTCCGATGCGATGCTGAATGCCAGCAATGCCGACACCTTTTACGCGACTTATATCAGTCTTGAGAGCAATATAGACAATCAGAGGCTGTCTGTCTCGGGCGTGGACGAGGACGAGGAAGCCATCAGCCTGGTCAAGTACCAGAATTCCTACACGCTGGCATCCAAGATGATCTCGGTGCTGACAGAGGTGTATGACAGGCTGATACTGGAGACGGGCGTATAATAAGGAGAGGATGATAAACTATGAGGATCACTAACAAGATCATGCGGAACAATTCGCTGTATAATCTCAACCAGAATAAGATACTGGAAGATAAGCTGACCAATCAGATGACTACCCAGAGCAAGATCGCAAGACCTTCGGACGATCCGGTGACGGCGATCAGGGCGCTGCGTCTTCGAAGCAACGTGACCTATGTAACGCAGTATTATGAGAAGAACGCGCAGGATGCGGACAACTGGCTGACGGTGACGGCGGATGCGCTCAACACCCTGAATACGATATTGAAGGATCTGTATGAGAAGGCGGGAAGCGCGGCAAACAAGGATCTGACTTCGGAGGATCTGAGTATCATCCTGACACAGATGGATTCTCTGACCAAAGAATTCTATTCCAGCGGCAATGTGGATTATGCCGGACGCTATATCTTCTCCGGTTACAGAACGGATACGCCGATCACTTTTACGGCAGAAGACGAGAAAAGGCTGCGGGAGAACAATACCTCCTATCATATTAAGGAAAAGCTGGGCTTTTCCGACATTGATTCCTTCCACTATACGGATTACAGCACCTTGGATACGGATAAGGGCGGCAACGGCCTGGTAAGCGGTAAGAGCTATGAGCAGGATGTTACGAACACGGAGATGTTCCGGCTGCGCCTGTCCTATGACGATCTGGACGCGCAGGGCGCGGACGGCGCTTCCAAGCTGACATTGACGGACGGCTTAGGCAATCCGCTTACCCCCGATCCGGTCATTACGGAGTATGCCGATGCCGACGAGGCATACATGGCTATCGCCCAGGGCAAAGAGACTGGCGTTGCTTATATCCCTTCCACGGGAGAGCTGGTATTCAGCAAAGAATATTATGAGGCGAATTTCAAAGAGGGACAGACGTTCCAGGTTTCTTACGATAAATCCTCCTGGGTTGAGGGCGATATCAATCCCGCGCACTATTTTGAGTGTTCGGAGACGAAGGATGTGGGCGGCGGCAAGACCCAGACGACTGTCTATAACAGTGAATCCAACACGCTTCCCCAGGACATCTATTACGATGTCGGATTTAACCAGAAGATACAGGTGAATACCACGACGGACGAGGTGTTCAGCCACGATGTCAAGAGGGATATGGACGACTTCCAGCGCTGCCTGGATCAGCTGAAGGGAATCGAGACCCAGATCAGCGATATCGAAAAGAAACTGACCGAGTTTCCGGAAGACAGCGATGAGTATCAGAACTGGACGAGAAAGCTGGAAGCGGCGAAGAAAGCGGAAAGCTATATCCGTGAAGATATCCACACCCAGTTTGAGAATCAGATCACGAGATATCAGCAGTATATGGATGATAACAATATCGCTATCACCAACAATGCGTCACGGGGAAGCAGACTGGATCTGATCTCTGAACGTCTGATGAGTCAGCAGGAGACATTCAAGGAGCTTCAGACGGATAACGAAGGCATCGACATCACACAGGCCGCAACGGAGCTGTCCAGCTCCGAACTGACCTACGAGGCGGCTCTTATGGCGACGGGTAAGATCATGCAGACGAACCTGATGAACTATATCTAAGAAGGAGAAAGGCGGTACAGATATGGAGATCACCACGAAGATATTTGGCACGATACTGATCGATGATGATAAGATCATACATTTTCCAAACGGGATCATCGGCTTTTCGGATCTGACGGATTTTACGCTGATCCATGACGAGAAAAAAGGGACGGATTCCATTCACTGGCTTCAGTCCATTCAGGAGCCTGCCTTTGCCATGCCGGTCATGGATCCGCTGATCGTGTGCCCGGACTATAACCCGGAGGTGGACGACGAACTCCTTAAGGTGATCGGCGAGATCGTGCCTGATGAGCTGCTTGTACTGGTCACGGTTACGGTTCCGAAGGATCTGACCCAAATGTCCGTGAACCTGAAAGGCCCCCTTATCATCAATGCGGCACAGAGAAAAGCCTGCCAGCTCATTGTCGAGGGCGACGGCTATCAGGTTAAATTTCCGATCTATGATATCTTAAATGAGAGAAAGAAGAAAGCAGGTGAGTAGATGTTAGCTTTATCCAGAAAAAAGAATGAAGCGCTCGTGATCAATAATAATGTTGAAGTCACGGTGTTAGAGATCAAAGGCGAACAGGTAAAGCTCGGCATCAGCGCACCGAGGGAAGTGCCTGTATATCGTAAGGAAGTATATGTCCAGATCCAGGATTCCAATAAGGAAGCGGTCAATGTGGACGGTATGGAAGCGTTGAAGGGACTTTTGGGTTAAAAGAGCCCATACGGATAAAAGGACTGTTTTGCCGCAGGTGCAGGCGCGCAGTCCTTTTTTTGTTCTCATTGCGTCAGACCGTCCAGGACCTGTATCATCTGTGAGATCCTCTTTTCATAAGTGTGATGCCGTACGGTTTTCTCGTAGCCGTTTATCGCGATCTCCACGCGCTCATCTTCATGCGTCAGGTAGTATTGTATTTTCTCGTCCAGCTCCGACGCGGATCCGTAAGTCTCCAGATCCCTTCCGATCTCAAAATATTCGGGGATCTCCGATTGATAGTTGGTGATAAGGAAACCGCCGCAGCCCAGGACATCCCAGACGCGAAGGGAGAGTCCCGTCTCGATCGGACGCATCGTCATATTCAGATTGATCCTGCTGGCGTGAAAGATCTTCGGCATTTCGGTCAGCGTATCTGCGCCGCCGCGCACATCCAAACCCACCTGCCCCAGTATGGAGGGGTTGCTGCGCGTGTAGAGGGCGACCTGAAAATGCTCCGCCAGATGGAGCAGCGTTCTGAGGCGCTCCACGGAAGCCAGCTTCATGCCGATATACTGATGTGCCACAAGATAACGGTCGGTGTCTGTGTAAGTGTCGCCGCCCCTGTAGAAATCGGGATCGGCGTCAGCGATCTCTCTGACGATAGGGTCGGTCAGACTGTCATAGATAAA
>CANQIJ010000103.1 GCA_947624025.1 uncultured Lachnospiraceae bacterium
TCAACGTTTTTCTTTACACGCTTTTTTGTCACTTTTTTGGTAACTTTTTTAGCCATAATAAACTAACCTACTTTCTCCTTTTCTACTGTTTACAGCTTCTTGCTTTACGGCAGATATTATCTTCTTACGCCGCATTATTTCTTCTTGTTGGCAACTGTCCTCTTGGGACCTTTTCTTGTTCTCGCATTCGTCTTTGTTCTCTGTCCGCGGACCGGAAGTCCTTTTCTGTGGCGGATACCTCTGTAACAGCCGATCTCCTGAAGACGCTTAATATTGAGCGCGACTTCTCTTCTGAGGTCACCCTCTACCATGTAGTCCTTCTCAATGATCTCGGCGATTCTTTTTACCTCATCGTCAGTCAACTCCCTGACGCGGGTATCCGGGCTGACTTTAGCCGCCGCGAGGATCTTATTGGAGCTGGATCTGCCAATTCCATAGATATAGGTCAGTCCGATCTCAACACGTTTTTCTCTTGGTAAATCAACACCTGCAATACGAGCCATTTACATTTCCTCCGTTTTCTCTGCATTTTGTATGCAGTGACACTAATTGACTGGGGTAGGTCTTACCCAATCGGATCAAAGTCTCCGATCTTTCCAAAACATAATGTCTGGTATCAAAAAGTTGTCTCCTCAGGCTCTTCTATCTATATCTTTCATACATATCTGTATCAATAAGAACTCTACATATAATCTATATATAATAGTAAGAACCCCTTCAAATCATGAAACTGTCTGGGGATCAACCTTGTACCTGCTTATGTTTCGGATTCTCACAGATGACTCTGATCTTTCCTTTTCTTTTAATGATCTTGCACTTTTCGCAAATCGGTTTTACGGATGATCTTACTTTCATCTCAAACCCTCCTTTCAAAAAAGACCGTTTTACATTATATCATCAAACCCAGCATTTGGCAAGGGCTTTTTTCAGCCTTTTCCCTGTATGTGCGCTTATCTTATTTATCTCTCCAGATGATCCTTCCCTTGGACAGATCATAAGGCGATAACTCAAGCGTAACCTTGTCTCCGGGCAGGATACGGATAAAATTCTGACGCAGCTTGCCGCTTATGTGTGCCAGCACTACATGGCCGTTTTCCAGTTCCACCTGAAACATCGTGTTCGGCAGCTTTTCAATGACTGTTCCTTCGATTTCAATTACATCCGCTTTTGACATTTGCTTCCTCCTGATACTTTTTGATTGTTCTCTTGATCTCCAGATCGCTCCAACCGCCCTGCGGTTCTTTCATCTGCACCCGTTTGATGACCTGAATATGCTTCCGGTTCTTTTTCTTGGGTCTGTTCACGGTCCTGACCCTGCCATCGGTCAGAAAAACATATTCGTTTTCTTCTCCTGTTATGACATAAGTGTTTCCTATATCATGACCCGCTTTTGATATGGCAAGCATACCTATCATATGACTGTGCTTCCTTCGCTTATAATATCTTTCCTAATGTCAGGATCTCCGGTTCGCCTTCGGTGATCAGTATCGTATTCTCATAATGGGCCGACAGCGAATGATCCGCCGTGACGACCGTCCAGCCGTCATCAAGCCATATCACTTTACCGGTTCCCATATTAATCATCGGCTCTACGGCCAGCGTCATGCCCGGCCTGAGCTTAGGCCCCCGTCTTCTCTGTGCAAAGTTCGGGATCTCGGGCGCTTCGTGCAGATGCGTCCCGATGCCGTGCCCGACAAGCGCTGTCACGATACCGTATCCATACCTGGCGATATAGGCGTCGATCGCGTTGGAGATATCGTGCAGGTGCATCCCAGCTCTCGCCATCCTGATCCCCTCGTAGAAGCTCTGTCTGGTCACATCGATCAGCTGTCTGGCCTGCGGACTGATCTGTCCGACCGCATGGGTTCTGGCCGCATCGGAATGATACCCTTTATAGATGAGCCCCATGTCGAGGCTGACGATATCACCTTCCTGTATGATGCGCGAGTCGCTCGGTATACCGTGTACGACCTCGTCGTTTACGGACACGCACACAGACGCCGGATAGCCGTTGTAATGAAGAAAATTTGGTGTGCAGCCGTAGCCGCGGATGATTTCTTCACCAGCCCGGTCTATCTCTTTTGTGGAGATCCCCGGCCGGATCATGTCCGCCAGCTCATCATGCACCCTGGAGAGCAGCCTGCCGGATTCTCTCATCAGTTCGATCTCTCGCGGAGACTTGATCGTTATCGCCATGCGCCTTACCGCCTTACTTCCTATTATATATTATATATCAGACACCGTTCTGAGCTTTCCGGATGCTCTGCCCATCTAGGCCTTAAGGACAGCCTCAATGTCCGCAAACACATCCTTCATATCCTTTGTACCGTCCACGGTCTTAAGCACTCCCTTTTTCTGATAAAAGTCGATCAGCGGCTGGGTCTGCTCATGATACACGTTCAGACGGTTCTGTACCGTTTCCGGTCTGTCATCGTCACGCAGTACGAGCGGCTGTCCGCACACATCGCATATTCCCTCCTTCTTCGGGGGAACATGCTCAATATGATATGTCGCCCCGCAGGAAAGACATGCACGTCTCCCGCCCATTCTTCTCACGATATTTTCATCCGGAACGTCTACATCGATCGCATAATCGATCTTATCACCCAGCTCTGCAAGCGCTTTGTCAAGCACCTCGGCCTGCGGAATGGTCCTGGGAAAGCCGTCGAGGACATAGCCGTTCTTACAGTCCTCCTGTGCAACTCTGTCAAGAAGGATCTTCACCGTCAGTTCATCAGGAACAAGAAGTCCTTTGTCCATATACTGTTTGGCTTCCGTCCCAAGAGGCGTACCGTTCTTGATATTAGCTCTGAAAATATCGCCCGTGGATACATGCGGAATACCGTATTTATCTGCGATCATCTTGGCCTGCGTTCCCTTGCCCGCGCCGGGCGCCCCAAGCATAATAATTTTCATGTTTTTACTCCTTTATGAAAGTCTTGGGGACGGTCGGTCGCCCGCTCGTCCCCGCAGTACTCCTTAAATATATCAGTCGTTCAAAAAGCCTTTATAATTACGTACTAACATCTGTGACTCGATCTGCTTCACCGTCTCCAGAACAACACTGACGATAATGATCAGGCTCGTTCCGCCGAAGGATACGCTCGCGCCGAACACACCGTTGAAGATATACGGTACGACACATACGATCGTAAGGCCTACCGCTCCGATGAAAACGATATAGGTAAGCACTTTGTTCAGATAGTCGCTGGTAGGCTTGCCCGGTCTGATACCGGGGATAAATCCGCCCTGCCGCTTCATATTCTCCGAGATCTCCAACGGATTGAAGGTGATCGAGGTGTAGAAATAGGCAAACAGAATAACCAGCACAATATATACGACCAGTCCGATCGAATAAACCGGCTGACTGGGATTACACCAGTAATTAGAGTTCAATCCTTTTAAGATCTCGCCCCATGCCCCTGTTCCGCTGACATTAAAGAAGGAACAGATCATCACCGGAAGCTGCATCAGGGATGATGCGAAGATGACCGGGATAACGCCGGATGTATTGACCCTCAGCGGGATGTTAGTCGACTGGCCGCCCATCATCTTTCTGCCCTGTACCTTCTTGGCATACTGTACGGGGATCTTCCTGATGGCATCGTTGAGGACAATGACTAACACCACCATCAGCACAATGATCGCAATAATGATGATCGCGGCCACTACGCCTTTGGCAATGGATCTGCCGATCACAAACTGTTCAAACAGCTGCGTGATATCCTGAGGCATACGCGAGAGGATATTGATGGTGAGCACGATGGAAATACCGTTGCCCACGCCGTGTTCCGTGATCCTCTCACCGATCCACATAAGGAATGCGCTGCCCGCCGTCAATGCTACGATGACCGTGATAACATTCATGACATTATACGTTTGCAGCAGTCCCTGACGTCCGAATCCGACAGCCATCGCCGTCGATTCGATCAGCGCGAGCGCAACCGTCACATATCTGGTAATGGATGCGATCTTCTTTCTGCCGTCCGCACCGTCACGCTGCATCTCCTCCAGCTTGGGGATCGCGATCGTCATCAGCTGCATAATGATCGACGATGTGATGTACGGCGTAATATTCAGCGCCAGAACAGACATGTTGATAAACGAGCCACCCGTAAAAGCGTCAAAGAAATTGAACGCATCGCTGGTCTGCTGTGCAAACCAGTCAGCAAAAAACGCTCTGTTGATACCCGGTACAGGCAGCTGCGACCCAAAACGGATCACGATCAACATCATAAACGTAAAAAATATCTTTTTTCTTATTTCTTTGATTTTAAATGCATTTACTAAGGTTTTAAACATTAAACCACCTCTGCTGTTCCACCAAGTGCCTCGATCTTTTCTTTCGCGGATGCGCTGAAAGCGTTTACTTTAACATCGAGTTTTTTGGTTAATTCTCCGTTTCCAAGAATCTTAACGCCATCGCGGGGGTTCTTGATGATCCCTTTTTCTATCAATGCATCTACGTCAACCGTCGTGCCGTTATCAAACGCTTCGAGCACACTCAGATTGACCGCTACGATATCTTTAGAATTTCTGCAAGTGAATCCCCGTTTCGGAAGACGTCTGTACAAAGGCATCTGACCGCCTTCAAAACCCGGTCTGGGCGCTCCCGAACGAGCCTTCTGGCCTTTGTGTCCTTTTCCGGCTGTCTTGCCGTTACCCGAACCGTGTCCCCGGCCCCTTCTAAAATTATCACTGTGTACCGACCCTGCTGCGGGTCTCAAATTTGATAATTCCATTGTGCCACCTCCTTATGCTTCTTCGACTTTCACCATGTGTCTTACCTTCTGGATCTGCCCTCTGGTCGCCGCGTTATCGGGCAGTTCAACCGTCTGGTGCATCTTTCTAAGTCCCATAGCCTCTATTGTGGCTCTGTTTTTCGGAACCTGACCAATGGTAGATCTAATTAAAGTAATCTTTAACTTTTTAGCTTCTTCTTTCTTTGCTGCCATGTTTTTTCCCTCCTAAATATTCTGACCGTCGATGATATACGGTAACCTACGCGCGAATTTCTTCTACGGATTTACCACGGTTTCTGGCTACTTCTTCAGGAGTCTTTAACTGGCTTAAGCCTGCGATTGTAGCAAGTACAACGTTCTGCTTATTATTAGAGCCCAGGGATTTCGTTCTGATATTCTTGATCCCCGCGAGCTCACATACAACACGGGCAGGACCTCCGGCGATGATACCGGTACCTTCCGGAGCTCTCTTAAGAAGCACGGAGGCCGATCCGAATTTGCCGGTGAAATCATGTGTGATACTGCCTCTGTCATCAAGTGCAACGGAAACTAAATTCTTGATCGCATCCTCTTTGCCTTTACGAATTGCTTCAGGGATCTCAGTTGCCTTACCTAAACCCGCGCCAACATAGCCATTGCCGTTGCCGACAACCACGAGAGCCGTGAAACGCATATTACGGCCACCCTTAACGACCTTGGTAACACGCTTGATCGTTACAACTTTTTCGGTCAGCTCTAATTGACTTACATCAATGATCGTACGTCTCATGTGATTTTCTTCTCCCTTCCTAGAATTCCAGGCCGGCTTCTCTCGCCGCCTCTGCCAATGCTGCGATCTTACCCTGATATATGAAACCGCCTCTGTCAAAAACAACGGTCTTTATTCCTTTTTCAATCGCTCGCTTAGCTATCACTGTTCCCAGATATGCTGCCGCATCAATGTTATTGGTTTTTTCCAGTTCAGCCTTCACAGACTTCTCGAGCGTGGACGCCGAAACCAAAGTATTGCCAACCGTATCGTCAATAATTTGAGCATACATATGATTATTGCTTCGGAATACTGACAGACGCGGTCTCTCGGCTGTGCCGCTGAAACGGTTACGCAGTCTCTTGTGCTTTTTTACACGAATATCTTGTCTTGATTCTTTCCTAACCATCTTCATACTCTCCTTATCTGTTATTTCTTACCGGTCTTGCCGACTTTACGCCTGATCGTCTCATCAGCATACTTGATACCCTTGCCCTTATAAGGCTCCGGCCTTCTCTTATCTCTGATCTCAGCCGCAAACTGACCGACTTTTTCTTTATCGATACCTTTGACAATGATAATGTTCTGTCCGTCCACAACAGTCTCAATGCCCTCGGGATCTGTCATCTCAACCGGATGCGAGAAGCCCAGGTTCAGCGTCAGGGTTTTGCCTGATTTGGCTGCTCTGTAACCAACGCCGTTTACTTCCAGCTTCTTCTCATAACCTTCCGTAACACCGACTACCATGTTATTGATCAGGGTTCTTGTCAGACCGTGAAAGGATTTCATTCTCTTTAAATCGTTCGGTCTTGATACAAGGACCTGATCGCCCTCTACCTTAATCTCCATTTCTGACGGAAGCACTCTCTCAAGTGTTCCCTTAGGACCTTTTACAGTCACCTTATTATTTTCTGCGACATCCACAGTAACGCCTGCCGGAATCGCGATTGGCATTCTTCCTATACGTGACATGCCCGTACCTCCTGTTTTCATAATCTTACAACAATACCTGTGCTGCCGGTCACTCCCCGAGAATGGTTCGAAGAAACATTCTCCAGACTCGAGAATCTCTCGTTGTCGGTCGCTCCCCGAGAATGTCCCGAAGAAGCATTTCCTTAGACTCGAGAATCTCTCGTTGTCGTCCTGCTCCCCGAGAATGGTTCGAAGAGGCTTTTCTCCAGACTCGAGAATCCGTCCGCTTCACGGACACGCTGCTTCGCAGCTTCTGATTCTCTCGTTGTTGGTCGCATAAAATCAAATGCTCGCTTCGCTCGCGCTTGATTTTATTGCTCCCTACCAGACGAACGCCAGCACCTCGCCGCCTACCTGCAGTTCTCTTGCCTTCTTGTCTGTGACAACGCCCTGGTTCGTAGAGATGATCGCAATACCCAGACCTCCAAGGACTCTCGGCAGCTCTTCCTTTCCGGCATACACACGAAGTCCCGGCTTGGAGATTCTCTTGATACCGGAGATGATCCTGTCGTTCTTATCCTCGCCATACTTCAAAGTGATGTGGATGGTCTTAAAATTGCCGTTATCGATTAAATCAAATTTTCTGATATAACCTTCGTCCAGAAGAATCTGAGCAATAGCCAGTTTCATCTTGGATGAGGGTACATCTACTGTATCGTGTTTTGCAGTATTTGCATTACGGATTCTTGTAAGCATATCTGCAATCGGATCGCTCATTGTCATGATTTTTCCTCCTTCTCTCGATTCTTACCAGCTTGCTTTCTTCACGCCGGGAATCTGGCCTTTATATGCTAATTCACGGAAGCAAATTCTGCAGATTCCGTATTTTCTCAAATAAGCATGTGGACGACCACAAATTTTGCAGCGGTTATATGCTCTTGTAGAGAACTTAGGTTTACGCTGCTGTTTAACCTTCATTGCTGTCTTAGCCATGAATTTACCTCCTTTTATTTAGCGAATGGCATATTAAATAATCTTAACAACTCGCGGGCTTCTTCATCTGTTTTGGCAGTGGTAACAAAGATGACATCCATACCCCTTACTTTGTCTACCTTATCATACTCGATCTCAGGGAAGATGATCTGCTCCTTGATGCCCAGCGCATAATTGCCTCTGCCGTCAAACGAATTGGGATTCACGCCCCTGAAGTCACGCACACGGGGCAGCGCCAGATTGACGAGGCGGTCAAGGAATTCATACATCTTGTCGCCGCGAAGCGTTGTCTTACAGCCGATCGCCTGACCTTCCCTGATCTTGAAGTTAGCGATGGAATGCTTCGCCTTGGTGACAATAGCCTTCTGGCCTGTGATCGTCTCCATATCGCATACAGCCGACTCTAAAACCTTGGCGTTTTCCTTGGCTTCACCAACGCCCATGTTGATCACGATCTTGTCTAACTTCGGAACTTCCATAACATTTTTATATCCAAACTTTTTGATCATAGCGTCTACGATCTCGTTCTTATATGTCTCCTTAAGTCTACTACTCAACGTTTTAGACCTCCTTTCTCAGAATCAATCAATGATGTCGCCCGTGGACTTGGCAAAACGGACTTTCTTGCCGTTCTCGAACTTAAAGCCGATCCTTGTTGCTTTGCCCTTGTGCACATACATTACGTTGGAAGCATCGATAGGCGCTTCCTTCCTGATAATGCCTCCGTTCTGATTGGCAGCTGAAGGCTTCTCATGCTTTGTGATCATATTCACGCCTTCGACAAGAACCTTGTTCTTCTTTCTGTCAACGAAAATGACCTTGCCCTCTTTGTCCTTATCCTTACCTGCAATCACCTTGACGGAATCACCCTTTTTAATCTTGAATGTCGACATACCGGCACCTCCTATAATACTTCCGGAGCCAGTGAAACAATTTTCATAAACTGTTTATCACGAAGC
>CANQIJ010000104.1 GCA_947624025.1 uncultured Lachnospiraceae bacterium
TCATACAGGCGACGGGCAGGCAGTGCAGCTATGCGAAGGCGTTCGGGGCGGACCGCTTCGTCATCATGCGGCATGATGTGGAGTACAGCGTGGAGCGGGCTTACGAGCTTGCCAGGGTAGAGCAGAGCATGGATTTTGTTTCCACCTATTTCTTTCAGTGGACAAACAATTCCTATAATATCCTGTCAAGGCGCAATATGGATATGATCAAGGATATGCATGAGCGCGGGCAGCATATCGGACTGCATTTCGCGTTAAACGGTATGACGGATATGCAGCAGATCCGCAGGCGGATCAGGATGGAGACGGAGATCTTAAGCGAAATGTTCGGCTTTGAGATCACGGAGTTCTCCATACACCGCCCGTCCAAGGATGTGCTGCGGGAAAATATCAAGCTGGACGGCATGTTCAACGCTTATCAGGACGATTTCTTTACCTTTGCCGAGACGATCGACGAGGGTACGCCCTTACGGGTAAAATATATGTCTGACGCCAATCATATCTGGCGTTACGGATATCCCGACGAGGCCGGTATCAACGGATATGACAGGGTGCAGATCCTGACGCATCCCTTCGCCTGGTCGAAAAAGGGATACGGCAATTTTGATAATTACAGATCGCTGCTGCAGGAAAAATATATCGAGCTGGTAGAGTCCGTGGATAACGAATGTAAGGATTTTGGCGAATATAAGGATTATTTTCTGGAAAAGGATGTGCGGTAAACAGACGGCGGCTGTGACGGCGCGGGCGCCGCTGGCGGAAGCTATATAAAATAACAGGTGGAATTATATATGTGCGGAATATGCGGTTTTGTTGGCGGTAAAAATATCAGTCTCGAACAGCTTCGGGCGATGAATGATACGATGTACCACAGAGGTCCCGATGACAGCGGGGCGGAGATCTATGAGATGCCGGACGGGCGGCAGGCGGGATTTGCGCACCGCAGGCTGTCTATCCTGGATCTCTCCGAGCTGGGACATCAGCCCATGCATTCGTGCGACCGGCGCATCACGGTAGTCTATAACGGGGAGATATACAATTACCGTGAATTGCGGGAAGAGCTGCCGGATTACCCGTTCCGTTCCAGCTGTGACACGGAGGTTATCATCGCCGCCTATTTGAAATGGGGCATCCGCTGCGTGGAGCGGTTTAACGGGATGTTTGCGATCGCCCTTTACGACAGGGACAAGCAGGCGGTATATCTGATCCGTGACCGGATCGGCAAGAAGCCCTTATATTATTGGTATGAGGACGGCGATCTCGTCTTTGCGTCGGAGCTGAAACCTATCATGGCGTGTCCCGGATTCGAGGGGGCTATTGACAGGCGCGTACTGCCGCGTTACCTGTATCAGCAGTATATCAATGCGCCCGAGAGTATCTATCAGAATGTCTATAAGGTAGAGCCCGGATCGGTTCTGCGTTTTTCCCAGGGGAAACTCAATACATGGAAATACTGGAGCGCGGGGAAGGCGTATCACAGCGCGCAGCGGGAGCGTGTGGAGGATTATCGGGAGGCGAAGGAGCGCCTGAAGGATCTTCTGCGGCAGTCCGTGAAAGCGCGTATGATCGCGGACGTGCCTCTTGGCACATTCTTAAGCGGCGGCTATGATTCCTCGCTTATTACCGCCATTGCGCAGGAATGCTCGGACGTTCCCGTCAAGACCTTCTCGATCGGTTTTCATGAAGAGAGATACAACGAGGCACAGTATGCCAAAGCGGTGTCGGAGTATCTGGGAACGCAGCATACGCAGCTGTATATCGGTGAGCGGGATCTGTTTGATCTGGTAGAGAGTATTCCCCGATATTACGACGAGCCGTTTGCGGACAGCTCGCAGGTCGCTACGATGATGGTGTCCAGGCTTGCAAGAGAGCAGGTGACGGTCGCACTTTCCGGCGACGGCGGCGATGAATTTTTCTGCGGATATAATATCTATGATAATATTTCACTGGCACAGCGGCTGGATCTGCCGGGAGCCTGGGTACACGGACTGTGCAGCCTGCCGGGGGTAAGGCGGCTGCATATGGAGGACAGACTTCCCTTTAAGGTGAGGGTGATCGCGGGCAATCGGGAGAAAGAGTGCAAGACCCAGTTCGGCGCGAGCAATTATCCGGCGTGTGCGCTTGCTATGGCGGGCATGCAGGAGGAAAACGACGCGCTCTCTGTCCATTATCTGTTTGAGAGCAGATACCGTGTGAGCGACTGGCAGATCAGAAGGATGCTGCTTGATATGGACACGTATCTTCCGGGTGACATCCTCTGCAAGGTTGACCGGGCGTCCATGAAATATTCACTCGAGACCAGATGCCCGATCCTGGATGTCAACGTGATGGAATTTTCCTATCGCATCCCGCACAGGTTCAAATATGCGTCCGGTGACAAGAAGCATATTTTGAAGGATATCGCTTATGACTATATTCCGAGAGAGCTTTTGGACAGACCCAAGACGGGCTTTGGCGTACCGTTAGACAAGTGGCTCAGGGGACCCTTGAAGGAGCAGCTGACGGATTACAGCAGCTATGAGTATCTGAAGCGTCAGGATCTGTTTGATGCCGCCTATGTGTCTGATATGGTGGAACGGTATCTTAAGACGGGGGATGCGGGCCCGGCGACCGGGGCGAATTATTCCAAGCTGATCTGGTCGTATTTTGTATTTCAGCAGTGGTATGAAGCATATCGCGGACAGACGGCGCCGGCAGTACCGCGTTGAACCGCCGACACATTATATAACTGGTGATATGTCGGTTTGTATAACTGGTGAAATACGATATAAAATAAAATAACATATTAAATAAATGCTTTTCGGTAAAAATAAAGGGTCAGAAAACAAAAAAAATTGTCAATACAATTAAAATTTGGAAAATAAAAATAGATTTAATTATGAACCTGTTTTGCAGGAAATTTGCAGGACAAAAATTGAAAAACTTGCAAAAACGCCTGTTTTTAATAACAAAATGAAGGAATTTATGCAAAAGCCATGAATCGCAATGCAGAGCAGAAACACATAGCTTTTTATATCGGGTCACTCAGCAAGGGCGGAGCGGAAAGAGTGTTCGTAAATCTGTCGGAATATTTCCTGCATGAGGGCTATCGAGTCACTATGGTTACGCAATACCAATATTCCCCGGAGGCGGAATACGCGCTTGACCCGGGAGTCGGAAGAGTGCTCAGCGACCTGACGCCCGACGAGCTGTCGGGGAGCCGGGCGGTCAATCTGTACCGCCGCATCCGCAAGCTGCACCGGATCTGGAAGGACTGTCAGCCGGATCTGGTTCTTTCCTGTGTGGGTAAGAATAACTTTATGGCTATTGTGACGACGATGTTTACAGGGACGCGCCCGGTTGTATCGGTAGTCGGCGAGGCGAAGGAAGAATATCCGGGCAGACTTATGCCTTTGCTTGCCGATTTTTTGTTCCCCCATGCTGCGGGGATCGTACTCCAGACAGAGCGCTCCCGGTATTTCTTTCATAAGGCGGTACAGCGCAGGGCGGTCATTCTGCCCAATTCGCTGAATCCGGCTTTTATCAAGCCCAGATATGAGGGAGAGCGGGATAAGAGGATCGTTGCGGTGGGTCGTCTTGACGCCAACAAAAACCACGAGATGATGATCCGGGCGTTTGCCCGGCTGAAGGATCGATATCCGGAATATACGCTGACCGTTTACGGCGATGGAGAACTGCGTCCGTTCCTGACAGATCTGGCGAAGCGGCTTCATGTCTTGGACCGTGTCTGTCTGGCGGGCGTGGTGCCTGATGTTGCCGTGCGGATCGAGCGGGCGTCCCTTTTTTTGCTCACATCCTATTCCGAGGGAGTATCCAATGCGCTGATCGAGGCGCTGGCAACCGGTCTTCCCGTGATCGCTACCGATGTGCCGAGCGGCGGAACGGCGGAGCTGATGAAGGACGGTGAGAACGGTCTGGTCATTCCCGTGGGGGATCTGGATGCGCTGACGGACGCGATGGACAGGCTGTTGGGCGATCCCGAGTATGCCGACGGGCTGGGCAGGGAAGCGTGTAAGATCCAGCAGAGGCTTGCGCCGGAGCGGGTGAACCGGCTGTGGCGGGAATATTTTGACCGGATCATCGGAGAGAGGGCGTGTGATGAAAAAAGGTAAAATACGGGATTTCATACAGATCGCTGCTTTCCTTGGGATCCTCCTGTTCCTGTTGGTCTCAGTGTCTTATGTCATGAGGACGAACGGAGATGTGAAGGACCGCTTTTCCGGATTTTATGCAGAGAAAAAAAATACCCTGGACGCGGTGATGATCGGTTCGAGTCCGGTGTTCTCCTGTTATGCCGCGCCGCAGATCTGGGGAGATTCCGGTATCGCGGTGTATCCGCTCTCTTCCAATGTACAGAGGCCCGTCGCCGCCAAATATCTCGTCCGTGAAAGCGAGAAGTACCAGTCGCCGGGGCTGTATATATTTGAGATGCGCATGTTCACCATGTGGGAGGAATATCTGAGCGAGAATATGGCGTATACCCGGGGCGTGACCGATAATCTGCGGTATTCGCCTCTGCGGTATGAGGTGATACGGGCGATGGTACCCGAGGACAGCGGGGAAGGGCGTCTGAGCTTTTATCTGGATATCATCAAGTATCATACCAATTGGAGGATGCTCCTTCTTCCTTCGGAATGGGCGAATATGACCTACCATAAGCCCAGCCCGTTAAAGGGTTATGCGTTCAAGGATGAGGTGGGGCCCCGGGCTATGCCCGAATGCGGCGGCTTAGGCGGAAGTATGGCGATCCCGCCCCCGCAGGAGGAATGTCTCAGGGATCTTCTGGATTTCTTGAAAGCGGGCGGCAGGGATGCGCTCTTTATCGTATCTCCTTACGGTGAGACTGCGGATGAGCAGCAGATGTTCAATTATATGGATCAGATCATATCCTCCTACGGATACCCGTTTGTCAATCTGAACAATTATTATGAGGAGCTGGGGATCGTTTTTGAAGAGGATTTTGCGGATTACGGAAGTCATACGAACGCCGTAGGCGCTAAGAAATGCACGGATTTCCTGACAGAGTACCTGCAGGAGCATTATGAGTTTGAGGATAAGCGCGGTGACGCCGGGTATGCGTCCTGGGATCAGTCGTACCGGCTGTGGCAGCAGAAGCAGGAGGCCGCAGAGAAGGTGATCCGCGAGCGGATAGAGAAGAAGGACTATGCGGACCGTGAAGGAAATGAGTGAGCGGCCCTGCGGCAGCGGCGGAGCGCGGAGAAGAGAGGAACGGATAAATGTGCGGGATTGCCGGGTTATGTAATTGGGGAAGGGATTGGCAGCGCAATATCGGGAAGATGAATGAGGCGATGGCATACAGAGGGCCGGACGCTTCGGGTATCTGGGCGTGTGACGGTCATGCCGTGGTCCTGGGCCACAGACGGTTGTCCGTCGTGGATCTGACGCCGTCGGGAGCGCAGCCCATGGAATCACATAACAGCCGTTATGTAATTGCCTTCAACGGAGAGATCTATAATCACCGGGAGATCAAAGACCGCCTCACCGGGGAGCATGGAACGGTGTTCAGGGGTACTTCCGATACGGAGATCCTGCTGGAGGCCGTCTCCGAGTACGGGATCGACGAAACGCTCCGGATGATCAAGGGTATGTTTGCCTTCGCCGTATACGACAAGCAGGAACGGCTGCTTATGCTGGCACGGGATCGTGTCGGTGAGAAGCCGCTCTATTATGGATTTACAAAAGGCAGTCGTTTTGTGTTTGCCTCGGACCTGAATTCCGTTATGGCACTGGACGGATTTGACAATCCCGTAAACAGGAGCGTTTTGCATCAATATTTCAGGTACGGCTATATTCCGGCGCCCTATTCGGTCTTCGAGAATATCTATAAGCTTCGGCCCGGCACTTATCTGACCATCAGGCCGCCGTATGATCAATATGATATCAGGACATACTGGTCGATGCAGGAGGCGGCGGTCAGCGGGCAGAAGAATCTCTTTCAGGGAAGCAGGCAGGAAGCGGCGGAAGAACTGGAGCGTTTGCTGAAGGACGCCATACGCGGCCAGATGGAAGCCGATGTTCCGGTCGGGGCATTCCTGTCGGCAGGCATTGACAGCAGCACGGTCGTGGCCTTGATGCAGTCCTTAAGCGGACGTAAGGTCAAGAGCTTTACGATCGGCATGTGGGACGGGAAGTTCAATGAAGCCCCTGCCGCCAAAGAGATCGCCGCCCATCTCGGGACGGAGCATACAGAGCTGTATATCACGGAAGAGGACGCGCGGAATGTGATACCGCTCCTGGCGGGAATGTTCGGGGAACCGTTCGCGGATTCTTCCCAGATCCCGACCTATCTGGTGAGCAGGATGACGAAGGAGCATGTGACGGTATCCCTAAGCGGCGACGGCGGAGACGAGTTGTTCTGCGGTTACGGCACTTACAGCTCTGTAAAGAGGATCTGGGATCAAGTCAGAAAAATACCGCGCAGCTTAAGAAGACCGGCGGGTGCACTGATCGGCGCCGTGAACGGGAACAGGAAGGGCCCGCTTGCGGTCAAAGCCGGTCTGATGGGGGCGGGCAGTATCGAGGATATGTATCTTCGCTCACAGATCGGCGAAGGCTTTGATATCGTAAGGGATCTTCCGGACTGTCCGACCGTCATGGATACCTATCCTTCGGGCTTATTAAAGGATCCCGTGCACAATCTGATGCTGATGGATCTGCTGATGTATCACCCTGACGATATCTTAAATAAAGTTGACAGAACGGCGATGGCGGTCTCTCTGGAGACAAGGGTGCCGATGCTGGACAGGGATGTGGTGGAATTTGCGTGGACGTTGCCGATGTCCTACCGGTATCAGGACGGCGGGACCAAGATGATCCTGAGAGACATCCTGTACCGCTATGTTCCCCATGAACTCATGGAACGCCCCAAACAAGGCTTCGCCGTGCCGCTGCACAGCTGGCTGAAGGAGGGAGGGCTGCGCGAGTGGGCGGAAGACCTGCTCGCCCGTGATACGCTGGATGCGCAGGGACTGCTCGATACGGATACGGTGCGCAGACTGTGGAGTGATTATACCGGGCGCGGTATCTGGCGGGCGCAGATATGGTATATTCTGATGTTTCAGGAATGGCTGCGGCATAGGGAGCGCAGCAGAGCGCACCGGTCCGCGTAAGAAACGGACGTTCCGGAAAAGGATGCGGATATTATGACGATACTGGACGATTATCGTCCGCCCGTGATCGCGGTGGGAGCGCAGACGGAGCTGCTCTCCGTGATCGTGGCGGCGTACAATATTGAAGATTATATTGAGAGAGGGCTGGATTCTATAAGAAACCAGACATACCGCAACCTGGAGATCATAGTCGTGGATGACGGTTCTACGGATGAAACAGGACGGATCTGCGACCGTGCCGCCGCCGCGGATGAGAGGATCCGGGTGATCCATAAGGAGAACGGCGGCCTTGCCGATGCCCGCAACACGGGTATGCGGAATATGACGGGACGCTATCTTGCCTTTATGGACGGTGACGACTGGATCGATCCGGATATGTATGAAAGGATGCTAGCCGCACTGAAGAACCGGGATGCGGACGCCGCCGTCTGCAGGTATCGGCGGGTGTACAGGGACCGGACAGATGACGGCTCCGTAGACAGGGTAGTGGTCTTTGAGGGACAGGAGACTCTGGAATACTATGTGCGGGAGCGGGAAGAGTATGATATCCAGAACGCCGCATGGAATAAACTGTACAGAAGAGAGATCATTGGGGATATCACATTTCCGGTGGGTAAATGGTATGAGGATATCCTGTTTACAACGGTCGCGCTCAGCCGTGTGCAGAGGTGCGTTTACCTTGACACGGCCTATTATAATTATATAATAGACAGAGAGGGAAGCATCATGAGTGCAAAGATCAATTCCCGCACGTTTACGGATCATATCCCGGCTTATTTTGAGAAGACGGAGTTTCTGAAACGGCTGGGAAGGCAGGATCTGGCGGACATTCATGATTACTTTATCTATAAAAGGCTGCTGCTCTTTTACGATCAGCTTGATCAGTCGGAGGATCCCGACGATAAGGTCTACCGAGAGAAGCTTACGCAGCTCATACGGGATAACAGGGATCATTATGAGAGAGCCTACGGCTGCCCGGAGGCGGATCCGCGGGACTATGCGAGGATGAAGCTGTTTCTTGAGTCGCCCTCCCGGTACAGCCGCAGAGTCCGGCTGGAGAAGCGGTTCCTGATCCCTCTTAAGGCCGGGCTTAAAAGGATTTTGAAAAGATGATCATCATACAGTTGGCGGGCGGATTGGGAAATCAGATGTTCCAG
>CANQIJ010000105.1 GCA_947624025.1 uncultured Lachnospiraceae bacterium
CTCTCCACGATATTATGCATGATCTGGATCGGGATCCGCTCCTCACCCATATCATTGACCTTGTCAATGACCGTCTGGCATATATGACGTTTTTCCTCGTCCGTAAATTTGGTAAGCGCACGGTACGCGCTTTTGCCCACGGCATCGATTACCTTCTGGACGTTAAAGTCCTCCAGACTTCCGTCTTTCTTGATGACCTTTACGGTCTTATCAGGTTTAAACTGCAGTCCGTAATTTTCTTCAACGTCCGTGTCTGAATCAAATTTACTGCTCATCCATTTTCCCCTCCGCAGCTATTGCACAAGCGGCATCTTACGTACAGAAAAGCGCTGCCTCTATCCTCATTACATGCCCTTCCCGCCTTCATACGTATAATACAGCTTTTACAATATGATATGTACAAAATATAGTATCGGTTGACATAAAAGCACTATATTTTGTGGTTTAGCTTTAGTATATGACAATATATATGTTATGTCAATGACCGCTCGCCATTAAAATTATACAAAAAGGGATATGCCTTTTTGTGACATATCCCAATATTTGATCCGTCTCTTATTTCTTTCACGTATCGCAGATCATCCGCCTGCCATCCGTTCAGCATTCCCGGCGTATCATTCCCGACCGCCGAATCGCCTCTACCGCTTCGCTGATCGTCTCGACCGGCAGCGTCAGGGCAAACCGCACATGCCCGGCGCCCAGCGTTCCGAAGCTGCTTCCCGGAGTGCACAGCACACCGCTCTTTTCCACAAGCTCCATGACAAAAGCGACATCGTCCGTATAGCCGTCCGGGATCTTCGCCCAGGCAAACATCGTACCTTCACTGTCTTCAACAGGCCAGCCGATCCTGCGCAATCCGCCGCACAGGGCATCTCTTCGCTTCTGATACTCGGCGCACTGGTCCTTCACCATCTGGTCCGGTCCTGTAAGCGCCGCCACCGCGCCGTACTGTACCGGCAGATATGTTCCATAATCGATCTGGGAACGGAATCTTTTAAAAGCGGCTACGATCTCGCTGTTTCCCACCAGGAAGCTGACTCTGGCGCCCGTATAGTTAAACGATTTGGACAGCGAATAAAATTCCACTGCGATCTTTTTGGCATCGGGAACCCTCAATATAGATCTGCCGATCCTGCCGTCATAAATAATATCAGAGTATGCGTTATCATGAATAATGACAATATTGTGTTTGATCGCCCAGGGGATCAGCCGCTCATAGAAATCGTCCGGCGCGGTTTTGCAGACCGGATTGAGCGGATAGGATACGATCATACACCTGGCGCGTTTTAACAGTGCTTCATCTATTCCGTCAAGATCGGGCAGATAATGATTATCCTCCGTCAGATCGTATGTCACTATATCCGCCCCCGCCAGAGACGGCCCGATCCCGAAGATCGGATAGCCGGGGTTCGGCACAAGAACAACATCGCCGAGATCACACAGCGTCATACAGATATGCGTTATCCCTTCCTGGGAACCGTATACGGACATGATCTCATTTTTCTCAAGAACAACCTGATAGCGCTTCCGGTAACGCTCCTGCACGGCGGCGATAAGCTCCGGTATATCCACCAGCGCATACTTATAATTTTCCGGCTTCGACGCCGCCGCGGTCACAGCATCCATAATGTGCTTCGCCGGTTTAAAATCCGGTGTGCCGACGGACAGGTTATATATCTTCCTTCCCTTTTTCTCCGCCTCGTCCTTTTTCTCATTCAATACCTGAAAAATCCCCGCCTCGTAGTCTTTCATCCGTTTGGACAACTGTATGCTCATCGCAGC
The DNA here is from genome assembly GCA_947624025.1 of uncultured Lachnospiraceae bacterium. Classification (GTDB taxonomy): domain Bacteria; phylum Bacillota; class Clostridia; order Lachnospirales; family Lachnospiraceae; genus UBA3282. Next base: position 1,783 of record CANQIJ010000105.1, read on the forward strand.
CCTCCGCTTTCCATCTTTTATCTATCACAATTATACGTTTTTACGTATATTTTTTATGTTTGTATGGTTCATACCCTGTCTGATATCACTGATACTGCTGTGCCGTCTTATGAAGATACTGACAGTATTCCTCCACCACAGCTGTGGGCGCCGTGACTCTGGCGCCAACCCCCAGTCCCGTCAGCCAGCCGTAAAACTGTCCGCTCAATGCCACCTGTACCCTGACCTGGAAATGCTCTCCGTCCATCCTTCGGACAGACACATCCTTGCCAAACCGATCCAGGACAACGCCGATAAAACGATTCTCAAACTCCAGCGTCACGACCTCTTCCCGGCCTCCGAACATGCCGAACGTCTTATTGGCATATGCCGCAATGTCAAACTGTTCAAACAGCTCCGCACCCTCGCGCCTGACACCCTCAAGCACTTTGATGTGTCCCATCTTGTCCACCCGGAAATGCTTGATGGTATTGCTCTGTTCGTCATGCGCGATCAGGTAATAGTTCTCATCCTTGCAAGTCAGCGCCCACGGACTGATCCGGTAGATCTTACCGTCCTTGCGGGGCACCAGCTCCTTGTCAAGATTCCACTCCAGATATTGAAAGGAAATCTGCTCGTTATCCTGTATCGCCCTGTGGATATCATCCACAATATAATAGATACTCTCGTTGGCTGTCTTGATCCGGTTTGCCACATACACCTGGCGCTGCAGCTGCCTTGCCTCCGCCCTGGACGCAAGCTGCTCTATCTTCGCGATCAGCTCTCTTGATTTCTTAAGCGTCAGAAACCGGGACGCCTGCACCGTCTCTACCAGAAGCTTCAGCTCCGCCAGCTCAAATTCTCTGCCTGCCAGATAATAGCCGCCGCCCGTTTTTGCCTTGATCAGTACGATATCATACCCAAAATCGATCAGCTGGGCGATATCGTCATAGATACTCTTCCGTTCCGCTTTGATGCCGTACGCATCCAGGGCGTCGATCAGAGCCTGCGCACTCATGCAGTGTTCCTCATCCGACTGCTCCGTGAGTATTTTTAACAGATACAGCAGCTTCAGCTTCTGGTTTGAAGATTTAGCCATAACGGTCTCCCCTCATATGCAAAAAGGCGTTCGGTATGCGAACACCTTCCCACTCATATGCCCTCAGTATTTACGCATTATCTGTTTTTTCCGCCTGCGGCACCGTCTCAGCGGCAGCAGCCGCCTTGGCGTCCTTGCTTTTCCCCATTTCACGCCGATCACACAAGCGATGATAACAAGCGCAATGATAAACACGAAGATCAACAGATATGATAAAAAAGAGTTTACAAATAAGATCAGATTTGTCATATGTCATCGTCCTTTTCCAAAATATACCGTCCCATCCGCACTGCGATCCGTCACGAACGCCTCGGAAGCTTCGGCTTGTCTCTATGATACCACCGATCAAAAGGTATCGTCAAGTAAGACCGTACCGTCGGCCGCAGCCGTAGCCAGTCTGTCGCACCGTTCATTTTCCGGATGGCCGTCATGCCCCTTTACCCACTGAAAAGTAACCCGATGCGGTTCTTTGGCTCTAAGCAGCCGCTCCCACAGATCCACATTTTTGACCGGCTTATTGCCTGCCGTTTTCCAGCCCTTCATCAGCCAGTTCTCGATCCAATGTTCGTTAAACGCGTTCGTCACGTATTGGGAATCCGAGATCAGGGTAACATCGCAGGGCTTCGTCAGCGCCTCGAGTCCGACGATCACCGCCATCAGCTCCATCCTGTTGTTGGTCGTTCTCCGATAGCCGGCCGAATACTCCCGCTCGTGCAGCGTCCCCTTAGTGTCTATATATTGCAATATCGTTCCATAACCGCCCGGCCCCTCGGGATTGCCCCTGGCCGCGCCGTCCGTGTAGATTGTGACCTTCATTCATTATGCCTTTCTGCGCCATACTCCTGTCATTGCCCGGCATTGTCTTCCCATCTGCCGTTTGTGAGGAAGCCCTCCGCCATAGCTTCCGCATCTTTTACGATGCGTTCGTCATAACCGAGCACTTTAAGCAGCGCGATCGCATTTCTTGTGACAGCCGGACCCGACATCAGCTGATACGGGAAGAAAATGTCGTCCCCCTCGATCCGCTCTTCAAAATGATAATTATCGTATTCATGATCTAACAGCTTTGTCAGCTCCACATCATGAGTCGCCGCAAAGCAGATCGCGTTGTCCATTGAAAGCGTCTTCATGATCTGCGTGGATGCGGCAATGCGCTCCACCGTATTGGTTCCCCGCAGCACTTCATCCACGAAGCAGAGCACAAGGGCTCTTTCTTTCTTCGCGATCCTTACCTCATCCAATATTCTTTTGACAGACGTAATCTCCACCATATAATAGCTCTGCCCGCCCAGCAAATCATCCTTTAAGGACATCGAAGAATAGATCCGCATGATCGGCGCTTCGTAGCGTTTCGCCGGACAGGTGTGGATCGTCTGCGCCATCAACGCGCATACCGCCACCGCCCGCAGGAATGTTGATTTGCCGGATGCGTTTGACCCCGTGATCAGAACGCCTCTGCCCGTATCTATCGAATTTTTCACCGGATTGTCCAGCAGAGGATGATAGAGCTTCTCTATCGTCAGCCTTCTGTCTCCATCCGCAGCCTGACCGTACCGAAGCGACGGCATACACCACTCCTCCCGGCCCAAGCACTGCCTGTAGGACGCAATCGCGATCGCGGCATCGATCCGGCCGAGGATCGTGACCATATCATCAATCTCACGCATATGGCCGCGCACCGCACGGAGAGCCTGATTGAACTGGATCAGATCCAGATAAAAGATCATTCTCAGATAATCTGTCAGGACGCTCAGCGGATTGCCGTTTCCCTTCTCCGTAAAGACAAGGAGCCACGTATGCCCAAGGAAGCTCCGCATACCGCGGTAACATTCCATAAGCCTCTCCTGCTCTTTGCGTATGCCCGGTATGGTTCTGCGTCCGGACTGTCTGGCGCCCTCCAACAGACGGCATATATACCGGAAGCTCGTAAGATACGGCTCTATCTCCCTGTACTCTTTAAAATACCCCACGATATTATGGCATACCGCAGCCAACAGCGCCAGCATTCCGACAGGAACGGAAAAAAACATGATCCCGATGCAGGCAAAGATTAGCAGATCGCCTATGAAGTATCCTGCACTCTTTCGTTCGCCAAGCGTATCAAGATTGTCAAGATATTCATAGATAGAATATTTTCCCATTCTTCCGAGTCCGAACAGGATTCTCTGCATGTCCCGCCGTTCTGTCTCATGCTCCGCGAAATAGGCGATGCGCTCCTGCGCTTCTTCCATCGCATCCTTCTCATAGATCGGTGTGCGCAGCCTGTAGTAGAGATATTCATCGCCCGCCGCGCTGCAGGATACGTTAATCTTACGATAGATACTGTCCATATCCAGATCGTTCCACGTGATATCGTCTATCTGGTTTTTCACCGGGTGCTTCTGATAATACATGGAAATATGCGCCATCTCATCCGCCTTGTACTCTCTGTCCGGCGGCATACCGTAGCTTCGGTACAGTATTTCCAAGATCCGTTTCCGGTAATTCCTGCTGTTCAGGTATTCTATTGCCATAAAAAGCACAAGGGCAAGAACGATCGCGCCCGCAAATACAATATACTCCATAACTATCCGATCTTTGCTATGATCTCGTTTGCCTTTCCGTAAATTGCATCCACATCATACTGATCGGAAAATTTACCGTTCTCATATAATATTTTCCCGTGGATCATCGTCATCTTCACATTCTGCTTGCTTCCGCTGTATACAATATTCTTGGGAATATTATTGAGCGGCTGCATATTGGGCTGATGCAGGTCTATCATAATGAGATCCGCAAGCTTTCCCTCCTCAAGCACATCGGTATCGGGCAGGTTCATCGCCCTGGAGCCGTTGACGGTTGCCATCTTAAGAACCTCCCACGCATCCACTGCGGAGGCATCCATCTCGCGCAGCTTGGCAAGGCCCGTCACCAGGAACATTTCCCGGAACATATCCAGACAGTTGTTGCTGGCAGGCCCGTCCGTTCCGATCGCCACGTTTATGCTTCTCTTAAGGTATTCCGATATAGGCGCAACCCCGCTCGCCAGCTTCGTGTTGGAGCCCGGATTGGTCACGACGCTTAAGCCTCTTTGCTGAAAGATCTCCATATCCCTGTCGTCCATCCATACGCAGTGATATCCGCCTCCGCCATAGTCGAAGATCCCCAGCGAATCAAACAGCTGCGGCGGCGTCATCCCATAGCGCTCCTTACACTCCTCCACCTCAGACCGGGTCTCCGACAGGTGGGTAAAGACCGGAGCCTTATACTTATGAGCCAGCTCCGACACTTTTTCAAGCAATTCCCGGGAGCAGGTATATTCTGCATGAAACCCGATAAAATAACTTAGAAGCGGATCGTGGCCGTTGTACTGCTGATAACATCTCTCGGTCCGTTTGTAGGACTCTGCATAATCTTCTTCCTTCTGTCCGCTCATACCGCTCACCTGCACACAGCGCATTCCCATGTCCACACACGCCTTCGCCACGGTATCCGGTGTGAGATACATATCAAAGATCGCCGTAATGCCGCTGGTCAGATATTCCAGAATGGCAAGCCTTGTCAGATGCTCTATCATCTCACCGTCCAGCTTTGCCTCCACCGGGAATACCCGGTCAAACAGCCAGTCATGAAGCGACAGGTCGTCAGCATAGGAGCGTAAAAGCGTCATGCCGGAATGGGTATGCGCATCCTTAAAGCCGGGCATTAGAAGATTCCCTTCGCAGTCGATCTCCCTGTCCCAGATGATGCTCTTAAGCTTCAGCCTGCCATAGACGGCATCCGTATCGCCGTCTCCCACATACAGGATCTTCTCATTCTGCACCCAGACTTCGCCCTTCAATACATCCGCCGACTTCATCGTCAGTATCCTTGCGTTATAAAATCTGATATTCATATCTGTCCGCCCTTCCATGTTTTTTCTATTTTCTATTTCTTGTTCGTATTCTCGGTTTCGTATTTCCTGCTGCTTATTCCTTTACATCGGTATTCTCATCAGCCGCAAGATTGTCCGGGCCGAATCCCTCCGGCAGCAGCTCCCGCAGCGTCGTGATACGGTAGTCATCCTCCGACTTCGCAACGATAACCTGCAAATGCTCCGGATCGCAGAATTCCATCATGACCTGTCTGCACACGCCGCAGGGATAAGCATACTGCGTCAGTACATCTCCCCGGGGACTTCCTGCAATGGCGATCGCTTTAAAGGATGTGATCCCCTCGCTCACCGCCTTAAAGATCGCCGTCCGCTCGGCGCAGCAGCCGGGCGAATACGCCGCATTTTCAATATTGCAGCCCGTGACGATGCGTCCGTCCCCGGCAAGCAGGGCCGCGCCGACCTGATAATGCGAATACGGAGAATAGGACATTTTTCTTGCTGTAAGCGCCCCGCCGATCAGTGTGCGTATCATATCCGGCGTCAGTTTATCCGTACATTCCATACATAATCCTCCCTGTTCGTCGTTATGCTTCGTTTCGGATCATACCCCGCAATGATATCGCAGTCTGTCCGATCATGCTTTAGATATACTGCTTAAATCTTTTGACTGACTCGGTCAATAATTTTTCAAATTTCGGTGCAACCGCATTGGCCGCCTCCTGCACTTCCTCGTGGGTGAGCGGCGAGCTGTTCATGCCTGCCGCCAGATTGCTCACGCAGGACACGCCGCAGATCTTCATCCCCATGTGATTGGCCGCGATCGCTTCCACCACGGTGCTCATCCCAACGGCGCTCACTCCGAGCTTATGAAGCATCTGTATTTCCGCCGGCGATTCAAAGGACGGCCCCGTCAGCTGCGCATATACGCCTTCAAACAGTTCAATATTGTTTTCCTTCGCCGCAGATCTTATGACATCCTGCAGCTCTTCATTGTAGACATGCGACATATCCGGAAATCTTGTCCCAAGCTCATCAATATTCGGCCCGATCAGCGGATTGGGTGCAAAACTGGATATATGATCCCGGATCAGCATCAGGCTGCCCGCATGAAATTCGGGATTGATCCCGCCCGAGGCATTGGTCAGGAATAAAATCTTTGCCCCCATCATTTTCATCAGGCGCGTCGGAAGGACGACATCCGTAATGGGATATCCCTCATAGTAATGGACCCGTCCCTGCATCATAACTACCGGGACCTCGCCGATATAACCGAAAATAAACTTCCCCGCATGTCCGGGTACGGTCGAAACAGGGAAGCCCTCGATCTCATTGTACGAAAGCTCTGCCTTCACATCCGCCGTCCTTGCAAAATTACCGAGCCCTGATCCGAGAACGATCGCCACCTCCGGATGAAAATCTATTTTATTCTTATAACATTCATAACATTTTAAAAGCTTTTCATATACAGGATTCATTGTCAAACCGCCTTTTTACCTTTCTGCTTTTTACGCTTCACTATCTCTTTGC
>CANQIJ010000106.1 GCA_947624025.1 uncultured Lachnospiraceae bacterium
GTCTTCGTCAGCGACGCTTACGACCTCGGCTCCTACGCCGACGGCGCGATCGAATTCATCATTCCCTATCGCGACCTTCCGGACATGGGATTCAGGGAGGCTTACGCCTACGACGGCAGACTGATCATGCCGCTTGCGGAAAAACAAGAATACACCGCCGACCTGAACGGCGACGGAACGGAGGAGACGATCTCCCTGTATAACGAATCTCTCTACGACGAGGCCAGCGGCGTCTCCACAACCGTCAACCATCTGCTCATCGACGGCACGGACTTTGCCGATGCCGTAAGTGATGCGCTGCCCGAAACCACCTGGTCTTATCTGGTGCTGTTCAACCTGGACACAGCGGACGACTATCTGGAATTTGCCCTGTGCGGCAACTATGCCGAGGGCGATGAATATCCTCCTTACAGCCAGTTCTTCCGCTACGGCAAAGACAAATCCCTGATCTATCTGGGAAAAACGGCCGGCTATGCCAACGATACCGCCAGCGTCATCAAAGAACTGACACGCTGAGCCGATAGGCCGGCAAGAGCGCGTCTGCGGCAGACAGCACCGCAGACGGCGCAGTCCCTGCTTCGCATCCGCAAAGGATAAGACTCTGCAAGCGCAGTCGTTTGTTTACCGGCTGCGCTTGATCTGTTCTGCCACCCTCTGTAATTCTCCCTCGTCTACAAGGAAAAGCCTCGCCGAGGCCTCTATCGCGATGTCCGACACTTGGTTCTCCCGCAGGAAGCGCCGTTCATCTTCACGCAAGCAACACCTGTCTTCTCCTGAATGATCCGCGTTTTCCCTCTGCAGCTTATCCTGACCACTCTCCCCGTACGACCCCAATGCACCGCCTGCCTCTCTGCCGACGGCGGCACAATCGTTCACGATCTCGTTGAGCCTCGCAAAATAACGCATCAGCGCATCAAAATCCCGTATCCTGTCAAGCACACTCGTACCGTACGTCTCCCGCTCCAGCCCGCACACCGCGATCACCTGCATAGACAGCTTCAGTTCCCCTGTGATATCCGACGCCTCCATCAGCACATCGGGACGCTTTTCCAGCACACGCAGGAAATACGCTTTTGCGCCGTCTATGTCCCCCTGCCGAAAATACGCCGCCAGCCTCTCTTTCATCTGCCGCGTCTCGTACTTCTCCGTCGTCATGCCGACCTTGCACTCGTATACCTTCAGGCCTTTTACCTGCACCCACACATACAGAAGAAACTCCGATATAAAACCAAAGACCCGCTTATGATAATCATCGTATCCGCTGGGGTCGATCTTCTTCTCAACCTCGTCAAAAATGGAAAACAGCCACTGCGCATACTCATCGTACAGCGCCTTATCCGTCACCATCATGTTACCGAAATAAGTACCGTTGCCGTGCACCAGACGTTCAAAAGTATCATAGTATCCAGGATACATCCGCCTGATCACCTCACCCGTGGCATCCAGATCAGATATATTGTAGTCTCCCGCGTAGCCGTCATAATAAGAAAAGTTAAGCTTTAACCGCTTAGACGTAATGATATCATAATCCTTTAAAACAGACAGGTAGTCCTTCTCATTAAAGATCCGCCCCTCTTCGGTACAGAAATACCGCCTGTAATGACAGACGCCCACATAACCCGTAGTACGCACATTCTTCCATACCCAGTACACGCCCGTCAGCTCACCGTAATAGCAATTCTTATCCGAAATATTATCACCCGTATTATCTCCTGCGTAACCGCAATCCTCCGCACATGCGCGCCCCACCTGCAGCGGCATATAGACCGGATCCTGCGGCGCCGGAAACTTTTTGTGGGTCATCGTAAAGATCGTCACTCCCATAGCCGGTTTTCTCTCCCTGTATATCCGCCCAAGCTTCACTTTGACTGATCACTCGCACGGCAGCACGAATCCCCACTGCCGTCTAATCTCATCTAGTATGCACATCAGGCGCATCGTTTCGCTGTGCGGCATCTCGGCGCACTCCGTCTGTCCGTCCCGGATCGCTCTTATGCAGGCGAGCACCTCGTACTCATATCCGTTGATCTGTGCCGGCGCCGGATACTCAGCCGTCAGCTCTTTCTTCTCATTATAGACACGGATGAACCCCGGATTGTTGATCTCATACAGCTCAATAAAACCTTTCGTGCCGTAAACAACGCCTCTGTTGCGCATACATGCGAGCATATTGCTGTGAAGCACGGCAAACTTATCTCCTTCAAAGGTTAAGGTAACGCCATTCATATAATCTACACCCAAAGGGGACATGACCGCATCAGCCTGTATCTTTGCCACGGGCGTCTTAAATATCTGCAGGGCAAAATTGATCGGATACACGCCCAGATCAAGCAGGGCGCCGCCGGCCAGCGCCGGATTCCACATGCGTTCCACATGACTTAAGGGCGCGCCAAAATCTGCGGTAACAGCCTGCACTTCTCCGATCGTACCCTCGGCGATCAGATCGTCCAGCATCTTCCGCGAAGGCATATATCTGGGCCAGAACGCCTCCGCCAGAAGAAGTCCTTTCTTTCCGGCAAGATCTATCAAGTCCTGCGCCTGGGACGCATTCACAGTAAACGCTTTTTCCAGAAGGACATGTTTCCCATGCTCTAAGCATAACCGGGCATGAGGATAATGATGGGAGTGCGGAGACGCCACATAGACAAGCTCCACCTCCGGGTCTTCCGCCAGCTCTTCATAAGAGCCGTACGCCTTCTTAAAGCCCCATTTGCGGGCAAACGCTTCCGCCTTATCGTAACTTCTCGAAGCCACGGCGTAACACTCTACCTCCTCAAGCTTCGTCACCGCCGCCGCCATGCTGCCTGCAATATTGCCCGTTGCCAGAATTGCGAATTTAATCTTTTCCATGACTTTTTACCCTCCTCAATAACTTATGTTTGACCCTCATCTGCCGAAGCCCCGTACATCAGCTTTCGTTTGTTTCACTTCTGGGTCCGGCCGCGGCTCTTCTTCGCCCGATCCGCTCCACAAGCGCCACCGCCGCTATACTGATGCAAATACCGTCTATCATGCCGAAGAGCACATCGCTCGGATAGTGTACGCCTACATACAGACGCGACAGTGATATCAGCACGGCTAACAGAATTGCCGGAATGCCGTACCGCTTCGGGAGCCGCATAAACATGACGCCTGCTGCCGCAAAAGAGCTTCCCGCATGCCCTGACGGGAACGAATACTCTCCCGGCTTCGGCACAAGATAAGTAAGCCCGTCTATCACCTCGTAAGGCCGTATTCTGGCGACCAGATTCTTAAGAAAGAGATTGTTGAGAAACAGCGTCCCGAGAAGCGCTGCTGCCGCCATACAGCCGACCCTGCGCGTCCTTGGGAGCAGCAGTAACAGAATCGTCAGCAATATCCAGACCGCTCCGCCGTTTCCCAGCGCCGTGACTGCTTTTACGACAGGCGTCAGAAAAGGCTTTCTGATAAATTCCTGAATAAACAGCAGAATACCGCCGTCCAGATCGATAAGCCATTGCCACATACTGTTATCTCTCCCACTTCACATGATGATCATAACCCCGTCACGGGAGGACGCTGGTCGTTCCCAATATCCCGTCACAGATATCTTATAAAAAAATAATGATTTTTTCAATAGAAGGTGCTATATTATACAAGAGATATTTCAGAATGGAGAGATAAGTATGCTGAAAGATAAAAAATCCGCCGGGCAGGGATTAAAGATCATCATCGTCGGCTGCGGCAAGGTCGGCCAGACGCTTGTGGCACAGCTGAGCCGGGAAGGACACGATATCACCCTGATAGATACCAACGCACAGAAGATCCAGGAGCTGACCAACCTGTACGACGTCATGGGGATCGTCGGAAACGGCGCCAGCTACAGCGTCCAGATGGAGGCCGGCATCGAGGACACCGATCTGATCATCGCGGTGACCGATTCCGACGAATTAAATCTTCTTTGCTGTACCGTGGCCAAACGTGTCGGCGGCTGTTCAGCCATCGCCAGAGTCCGCACCCCCGATTACAGCAAAGAATCAGGGTACTTGCGCGACAAGCTGGGGCTCGCCATGATCATCAATCCCGAACTGGAAACAGCCCGCGAGGTTGCCCGCATCCTGTATCTTCCCACCGCGCTTGAAGTGAGCACCTTCGCACACGGACAGGCGGAAATGATTAAATTCAAAGTGCCGGACGGCAATCTTTTGGACGGTATGACGATCATGGAACTGGGCAGAACACTCGGCAAAAGTATCGCCGACAATGTTCTGATTTGTGCCGTGGAGCGTGAGCGCGACATCCATATCCCCTCCGGTACCTTCCGCATACAAAAAGGTGACCTGGTCTCTTTCGTGGCGTCGAGGACTGTCGCCAAAGCTTTTTTAGAGAAAATAGGCTTTAAGACCCACGCCGTAAAAAACACGATGATCATAGGCGGGGGAAAATCCGCATATTACCTCGCGTCACTGCTCCTGCATATGGGCATTTCCGTAAAGATCATCGAGTCCAGCCAGAAAAGGTGTGAGGAACTGAGTATTCTGCTGCCGAAAGCTATTATTATAAACGGCGACGGTACCAATGAGGAACTTCTCAAAGAAGAAGGAATAGAATACACAGAGTCTTTTGTCCCCCTGACGGGGATCGATGAGGAAAACATCATGCTGACGCTCCATGCCAAGAACGTTTCACAGGCCAAAGTCGTCACAAAGATCAACCGTATCACATTTAACGATGTGATCGACGGTCTGGATCTGGGCAGCGTGATCTATCCGAAATATATCACTTCGGAGGCCATCATAGCTTATGTCCGTGCGAAGAAGGACTCGATGAACAGCAATATTGAGACGCTTTACCATATGTTTGATTCCCGCGTGGAGGCGATAGAATTTCGTGTGGAAAACGAATCCAGGGTTACAAATACCCCTCTTATGAATCTGAACCTGAAAAAAGGGCTGCTGATCTCATTTATTCACCGAAACGGCTCCATTATCATTCCCAGCGGCCAGGACTCTATTCAGGTGGGCGATACCGTCATGATCGTCACAACGCACACGGGCTTTAACTCGATTCAGGATATCCTGAATTGACGGGAATTCAACCGGCATCCTCTACAAAGGCATTCAGGCTGCGGCGAAACGAAAAATACGTACCGTGAAAGGACATGGTCATACATATGAACAGTTCAATCATCCGTTTTATTCTGGGAAATGTTTTAAAGACGGAAGCCGCACTGCTGCTGCTTCCATGCCTGGTCGCACTCATCTATACCGAGCCTGAGGGCGTATGGTATCTTCTTGTGGCGGCGGTATGTTTTGTCCTCGGATCTCTCATGACGAAAAGAAAACCGGCAAACAACATTTTCTATCTGAAGGAAGGCTGCATCGCCACCTCCTTAAGCTGGATATTTTTAAGCTTCTTCGGCTGTCTGCCGTTCTGTCTCACAGGGGAGATCCCTTCCTTTACCGATGCACTGTTTGAGACGATCTCCGGTTTTACCACCACCGGCGCAAGCATATTAAGCGATGTGGAAGCGCTCGCGCACTGTTCCCTGTTCTGGCGCAGTTTTACGCACTGGGTCGGCGGCATGGGCGTACTCGTGTTCCTGCTTGCGGTCATTCCGCTAAGCGGCGGTTCCAACATTAACCTGATGCGGGCAGAAAGCCCCGGACCCTCTGTCGGCAAACTCGTTCCCAAAATCAAGACTACGGCGCGTTTTCTCTATCTGATCTATCTGGGTATGACAGTCCTGGAAACGATCCTTCTCATGATCGGACGGATGCCCCTGTTCGACGCCCTGTGTACCAGCTTCGGCACAGCCGGGACCGGAGGCTTCGGCATCAAGAATTCCAGCATAGCCGGATACTCCTTCTATATTCAGTGGGTCGTGACTATCTTTATGATCCTGTTCGGCATCAATTTTAACGCTTACTACCTGCTCCTCTTCGGCAAGATCAAAAGTGCGCTGAGAATGGAAGAGATCAGATACTACCTGCTGATCATACTGGTCTCCGTTGCGGTTATCTTTTTAAACATTCTCGGATTGTGCGCCAATGCTTTTGAAGCGCTGACGCAGTCCGCTTTTCAGGTTGCTTCCATCATGACGACCACCGGTTTTTCCACGACCGATTTTAACACATGGGACGCCTCCTGTAAGGTGATCCTTGTTCTTTTGATGTTTGTGGGCGCCTGTGCCGGAAGTACCGGCGGCGGCATCAAGGTGTCCCGGCTCGTGATACTTTTTAAGACCGTGAGAAAAGAATTTACATCTTATATCCATCCCAAGAGCATCAAAAAAATAAAAATGGACGATAAGCCCGTGGAGCATGAGGTGATACGTACCGTCAACGTATACATCGTCACGTTTATCGTTCTTTTCGTCTTCTCGGTATTTCTGATCTCTTTTGACGACACCGATCTGGTGACCGGCTTCACGGCCGTTGCCGCCACCATCAACAATATCGGTCCCGGCCTGGAAATGGTCGGCCCTGCGGAAAACTTCAGCTTCTTCTCTCCCTTCGCCAAGTATGTTCTGATGTTTGACATGCTTGCGGGCAGGCTGGAGCTGTTCCCGCTTCTCCTGCTGTTTCACCCCTCGATCTGGAAAGATCTGTTCGCCTATAAAAAGAGTATGCGCAGCTTCAGAAAAGGCCGGAATCAGATCTATTGACGGCCTATCACGCTCCACGCTTCCACCAGTCTTTCCAGTGAATATCCCGCGTTTGCCGGGCTGGTGGACGGAAGCGGATGTGCCATGATCCCGTTTGCCGGGAAAATGTATCTGCGGTACAGTTCATACGCCTTAGCGCCGTTGGTGTAGATCGACCGTATAGGCGCCTGCGTCAGAATACAGCTCAAATCATTGGGCTTCACATTACGTATACTCGCGTCCGACGAGCCTTCGATCTCACAGCTTGCAATCACATCCCACAATGCTATATGATGCGACAGCAGCATCTCTTTTTTCTGCGCAACGCTTTCCGGCACCGCACAGCCGAGCACCTGCGCCAGAACACGCCAAAACCTGTTCTGTTTGTGTCCGTAAAAAAACTGCTGCTCCCGCGACTTCACAGAAGGAAAGCTTCCCAGTATCAGCACTTTGGAATCCCTGTCATAGACAGGCGCAATGTTATGTATCATATTTTCTCCTTTATTAAATGCCATAAGCAGCTGCAAACAACGTATCGTTGTGGTGCCCCGGCGTCCACCACTTTAATGCGTAATTATGTATATACAATTTTTCGTTGTGACATAATACTCTAAACAACAATTTTTGTTTTTAAGGGGTATGCCGGAATGAAAGAATTACGCGAATTGATACGGGATCTGCGCGAAGACCATGACCTAAAGCAGAAAGATGTCGCAAAGCATCTGGGTATCTCACAGCAGACTTATTCCAACTATGAGAACGGTCATCGGGAAATACCTACATGGGCGGTAGTATCTTTATCAAAGCTCTATAAAGTCAGTACCGATTACCTGCTGGGCGCCGACACGGGCTACCTCGGCAGCACCAACCTTAAGAGTCCTTATCTGGAAAATATCACGATGCACGATATTGTGTACGATATCCAGAAGTTCAAACGCGAAGAGCGCCGGGATCTTATCAAATATATCCAGTATCTAAAAAGCTCCGGCAAACAGTAACGGATCATACCGGATACCCGAAAAACTCTATCGCATTGAATTTCTCCCAGTCCTTACAAATCCCTGCGGAGATCTTCGCAAGATCTTCTGCACACTTACGGCACTTCTCCACATATCCGTTTCCGTCCACCTTAAGCATACGCACAGGCACCAGCTTGTCCCCCTTACGGATGTGGGCGCACACCTTGTGATGGCCGCTTACGATGTAGTAAAAATGACCGACCTCGACCACCTCAACCGCCGTACCGTCATCCTCCCTGCACAGCGCGTCCACGCGGGACGCATCGATATCGCTCATGCTGCATGTCGGGAACAGTCTTAAAGGTGAAAAATAAATCGTCTGCACACCATCGTCATTTC
>CANQIJ010000107.1 GCA_947624025.1 uncultured Lachnospiraceae bacterium
GTAATGAATGATATCGAGAAGCGGCAGCTTATGGAGTCGCTGGTTTCGGAGATACAGATTTTTGAGGACAGGCAGCCGAATGGTCAATGGCTGAGATCCATAAAATTCAGGCTTCCCATTATCGAGGAAGATATGGAAGTGAGTTTGGATGATGATGAGCATGTGGAGACTGTCGTGTTGATGTCACGGGTCAAGGATTAAAAGTACATAAAATGCCTTAAAATCAAGGGATTCCGATAATATTGCCAGGAACGGCAGCGTCGCCGGAGTCCCTTCTTTATGCCCTCTGACAACAGTTGCCACCACTGGTTTTTGAGGGTGTGTAACAAGAGAAATACTTTTTGCTCTTGGCGTAACAAGGCAACTACTGTTTTTTGAGGTTTCGGAGGGTGTGTAACAAGGGAACTGCTGCCACCACGCAAACAGATACAAATATGCCCAAACCATTGAAAAACGACATGTATTGTGATATACTATGAAATGGGTCATTACGCAGACATTTTCGTAAGTGAGGAGATACCTAATGAGCGAAATTATAAAAGAAGAAAGCTGGATTGGAACAAAAGAGGCAGCGGAGTATCTTGGCGTAAAGCCGGCCACAATCCGCGATTGGATTCGAAAGGGAAAAGATATCCCAAGAAAGAAAATCGGGAAGGCATGGAAGTTCAAACGTTCCGAACTGGAGGAGTGGATTGCCAGTGGCAAGAGCGCAATGGATTAAAGCAACATCACAAGACATTTATGTAGTCAGGAATGGTAAGTAATAATGATTAGATACGCAGAGTTTTGCACAGGAGTTGGCGGTTTCCGGCTTGGGATTGAGGCATCAGGAATAAGTGCTGAGCCTGTTTATACAAATGAAATCGATGATAATTGCGAAAAGACCTATAAGCAGAACTTCGGAGTTGGTTTTGACTCAAAGGATATTTTTGAGATTAATCCGTCTGCTCTGCCTGATTTTGATATGCTGTGTGCGGGGTTCCCCTGCCAGCCATTCTCTGCTGCAGGAAAAGAGCTTGGATTTAAGGATTCCAGAGGGACGGTCTTTTTCAGATTGATGTCTGTAATTGAGGCAAAAAAGCCTCAAATAGTATTTTTGGAAAATGTTCCCAATTTGGTTAGGCACGATAAGGGAAGGACATTTCGAGTTATTACTGAAAAGCTGATTGATGCCGAATACAGCGTTTCTTCTGCTATATTGGATAGCTCATATTTCGGAATTCCTCAAAGTCGTTCACGCATCTATATCGTGGGCTTGCGTAAGGATGTTTATGGTGAGCGTATAGTTGAATTTACAAAGAAAAGAACAGAAAAAACAGCTTTTAGGCCTTTCATCATTCACGGTGACCGCTCTATCCCTGTCACTAAAAGATGGGATGAGTACATTGACTATTATTTGGGCATTAAGACCATAGACGAGATGTCATTTGATGTTCCTCGGACAAGAAAATCATTGGAACGTGTCGCAACGAATTGCGACCTTAGAGATTGCGTATTCCAGGTGAGGTCGAGTGGCGTAAGGGCATTGTCAATTGATAGTCCTTTGCCTACGCTTACCGTTTTGAACTCAGGCGGAGGAGCGCATATTCCGATTCTTTCAAAAGAGCGTAGGCACTTGAGTGTTAACGAAATGAAAAGAGTAATGGGATTTCCGGGTAATTATGATTTTACTGCGGTCTCTCGAACGGATGCAGCTAAACAATTGGCCAATGCAGTTTGTCCACCTGTAATTGAGTCTGTTTTCAAGGATATTGCGGCAGCAATTGGTTATGAGGAGGAGTGACTGTTTTGAACAAAAAGAAAACGAACATATATCTTCAGAGGCTGAACTCATTCAGCAAGGAAGTTGATTATAAATATAACTGTATCAGTCTGTTCAGCGGTGGTGGCGGTCTTGATCTCGGTGCGCATTTTGCTGGTTTCAAGACGCTATTGGTGAGCGATATCATTCCGGCATATACAGAGACTATAAAAGCTAATCTGCCCCATGTTTCTGTATATAACGATGATGCAATGGATTTAACCGCTGAAAAAATCAGAAGTATGGCTAATGCCGAAGGCGATGTGGATTTAATTATAGCCGGTCCACCCTGCCAGGCATTTAGTATTATGGGGAAAAGGCAGTCTTTGGATGATCCAAGAGGAAAATTGACTATAAAGTATTTTGAACTTGTTTCTGAGTTAAGACCAAAGGTGTTTATGTTTGAAAATGTTCCTGGCTTAATGACGGTAAATCACGGAGAAGACTTTAGTAATCTCGTGGAATTCATTGAGAACGAAACTGGCTATAAATTGTATAGGGCCAAATTAAATGCATCCGACTTCGGTATTCCGCAAGAAAGAGAACGGATTTTCATCGTCGGATTTAGGTCTGACATATCATGCGAATCCTTTTCCTTTCCAACAAGTGCAACAGGTCCTTTGCATGATCAGCTTCCTGATAAGATGCCCAGCAAGTATGCTTTGGAAAACGTGGATGGGTTGCCGAATCAAGTGATAAGAGTTCATACGGATGCTGTAAGAAAGCGGTTTGAAGCAGTTCCTCAAGGAGGAAGGGATCGTGGTTCTTATTCAGACAGGCTTAGACCAGATATGCCATCAGGTACTGTGATGATTGGTTCTTCTGCAGGAGGTGCAAGACCGTTTATTCATCCATATGAGCCGAGAGCTTTGACGGTTAGAGAAACTGCACGTTTACAGAGTTTCCCTGATTGGTATGAGTTTTCTGGCTCAAGAACCGAGCAATATCGACAGGTAGGAAATGCTGTGCCACCTTTATTGGCATATGAAATACTGTCGGCAATCAGAAAAGTGTTGGAGGCGCAAAATGTATCCTAATATTCCATATGAAGGTTTATCATGGCCAATTACTCAACACGCCGGTGTCTTAAAAGCCGAGGTGTTCGATGGCCTATTGAATGCTTGTCTCCTGTGCAAGGGAGAAACTATAGATGCGGAGAAAATAAACGGCTATCTCGTAGATAACGGAATCCTTACAGCTAATGTTCGGGCAGATAGCAATCAGGTTGATGCTTGGAGAGATTACCAGCAGATTTTGAGTGAGTTTGGACTGATATACTCCACCAGGATAAGCAAGGTGCTTACGCTCACGCCTATAGCAATGGCCTATTTGAACAAGAGCCTTTCCTATTCGGAATTGATTACCTTACAATTACTAAGGTATCAATATCCCAATGGGCATAAGTCTCAACTAAGCCCATCTTTGATGCAGAGCTATGGCGAGAACTTCAACTATGAATCTTTCACGGAGTTACAGGCACATTACAATATCCAAATAAGACCGGCGGCACTGATATGGAAGATTTTATATAAATTGTGGGAAAGCGGTGAACAGCCGATACTGTCTCTGGATGAAATGCAGGGCTATGCGGTACGATGTACGAATATGTCAGATTATTTGCCTTGTACTGAAAGTATCGTAGAATCACGGCATAATGGTCCGCAGCTTCAGCCGTTGACGAGAGCCAGAAGAAATATGGCAGATTGGATGAAGTTGCTTTCACAAACGCTTCTTTTTAATGTTAGCGGAGATGGAAATACCATCGCTTTATCTACCTATTCGATAAAGGAACGAAAGGCCGTAGATTATGTTTGTAGCCGTCTTTCTGTTCCGTCCTCCTTCTGGGAGTACAAGGAAGATAACTTCAAGCAGGACTGGTTCGATTTTTACGGTGATTACGATAACAGTATCGAGTATGTCCTTAAGGAAAGCAAATAAAGGAGGATTGAATCATGCAACAAGAATCCATGATATATGAACAGGCCGCGAACTTGGTGATGGATTATCTCAATAACCACACCGTCAAGTTCGAGACTCCAAAGGATGAAATCGTTAGTCTGCTTAATGATTTCAAAGAGAAATTTGCCCCGGAAGTCCTGAAATCATTGAGCGACGATGAGCTGCTGAGCTACATTTTCCTGACAGCGGATGGAAACAATGATAGCCTTTGTTATCATTTGGAGTTTAATCCGAAATTGAAGAAAACCTTCGGAAGTATTTCAGGCGGTTCATCTTTCAAGTTCGGCCTTTTCCAACGTCAAGAAGATGGAAAATGGACAACAGGTGCCCCTAAGACACCTCAAGTTCTTTCAGAGGCAGAAGCGCTGCAGTTTGGGAAAACGATTCGTGACAACCTTGTGAATGCTTGTGAGATGATTCAATCCAGAACACTTGATTCTGTCGAGGCTTATGAAAAACTGGATGATGACTTGAATGCGTTGATGGGAAAGTTTGCCACCTATGCATGGATTCAGAAGTATTTCCACATGATTTTTCCAGATCAGTTTATCGGATGGTATGTAACCGATTGGCTCAAACACATTCTGTTTGGATTTGGAATCAATCCAAGTGAAAAATATTATGGAATGAACGGACAGCTTGCGCTTATCAAAAAGAGGACAAGCTATATGTCGCCCCATTTCCAGGATATCTGCTATGCGATGTTTGGAGAAATCCGCCATTTCTATAGACTGGGTTCTTCTGACGATTCCGAGCATTATGCTGAAAAATGGAAAGAGAAAGGTATTGTCGCTATAGGCTGGAAAGAAACTGGCGATTTACTTAACTATATCAAGAATGGCACTCTTGACAAGGACAAAGTGGCTGAAGCCCTGTCTACACATTATTATCAGAGCGACAAAAAGACTGCATCAAGAAAAGCTGGAGAAATAAAGTCCTTCTATGAGACCTCGTCATCTTCCGTTATTACCGTGATGGATGGATCGCAATTGATAGCTTTTGTGGATGGTCTCTCTCCGTATTTTTATGATGCAAATGAGAATATGGCGCATCAGAAATCTGGAGTATGGCATTCTTCGTTCGACGAATCGGATAGACTTCCGGAAGATGAGGGGTACCTGACGACCTGTTATGAAATCAAAAAGCCCGAAAACCTTTTGTTCCTGTATAAAAAATATTACTGGTCGAACGGGTCGGAGGATTCTTCTGCTACTGCTGACGAATACATACCGATTAGATTCAACACGGGTTATCAATCTTCTTTTGAGAGGAATCGTATCCTGTTTGGCGCACCTGGTACCGGCAAGAGCTATACGATAAGCAAAGAAGCGAAAGAACTCATTGGTGAAAATAATGAGGATGACTATGAGCGCGTTACATTCCATCCTGATTATGCGTATGCTCATTTCGTGGGGACATATAAGCCCGTTCCATCCAAGGATAGTCAAGGCAATGATACCATTACTTATGCCTATGTTCCGGGACCGTTCATGCGGGTGTATGTTAAGGCTCTGAAAAATAGTCGAAATGCGAATGTTAGGCCATTTCTTCTCATCATCGAGGAGATTAATCGTGCGAATGTAGCCGCCGTTTTTGGAGATATATTCCAGCTGCTTGATCGCGGTGATGATGAAGTCAGCGAGTATCCGATTCAGGCATCCGAGGATATTAAGGCATATCTTGCAAAGGAACTGGGTGGCAAGCCGGAAAATTATACCAAGATACGTATTCCCGATAATATGTTTATTTGGGCGACTATGAACAGTGCCGACCAGGGTGTTTTCCCGATGGATACCGCGTTTAAGAGACGCTGGGACTTCACCTATCTTGGCATAGACGATAGCGACGAGAAGATTCGCGGGAAATATGTATACCTTGCGGATGACAAGTCACAGAAGGTTGAATGGAATAAACTGCGCAAGGCCATCAACCATTTCCTTGCAAAAGAGAAAATCAATGAGGATAAGCAACTGGGACCGTATTTCATTTCGAGGAGCATCGTGGTTCCGTCAGATGGGGATGAAATTGACAGAGAGAGATTCATCCGTGTTTTCAAGAACAAGGTCATCATGTATCTCTTTGAGGATGCCGCAAGGCAAAAACGGGCTAAGTTGTTTGAGGGGTGTTTCCAAAACAGCACTCGTTACTCCGAAATTTGTAGAGAATTTGACATGAAGGGCATCGGTATTTTCAACCATGATATTCAGCTTGAAGCTGAGCCAGAGGAGTCGCAGTGGACGCCACCTAACGAAGAAAACTGAGGAGGTCGCAATAAATGATCTCTGAATTTGTAAGAGAGCAAAAAAGATATACACAAAAAGACCTGTCCAGGATACTGGAGTGTTCTGAAGAAAAGGCGATACCGCTGATTCGGAAATTAAAGGAGTTCGGCGTTTTGAAAGCAGTTCGGGCATCGGATACCCAAAGGGATATGTCCGACCTTCTTGACGAGGACATTGAAGTTGCTGATGTGGAGGCAGGAGAGGATGAATACTACTATGTGTTCACTTTCGTGGGTGTCATAGTAGTTGCCGGACGTGTCATGAAGTGCTATCCGAAGTATCTGCTTCATGTGGATCAACCCAAGGAAGAACTTCGCCAAGTGCTGAAGGTTCTTGAAAAATACAACACAAAAGAACAGATTGTTCGGATGTTCAATGACAGCAGCGAAAGCAGCGCATTTAATCTTCTTGCGGTTCTGCTGTTCCTGTTGCAGGATTATTTCGAGAATGGTGTTTATAACAATACCGAGGACATTATTGAAAGTAACGGCTCTGGCGAGATATTGTGGGATAAAACGATAAACGAGACATTTACCATGCTCTCGAATAATCGCCCATATTATACTGATCTCCAGACAAAGAAGCGCGTTACTGACGACTTTGATTATTTCAAGCGTCTGCATGAGTGTATTCTGACGAAGGCATCGGAAGAACTGAAGGACGCAGAGTTGCTCGACCTCTTTGAAATCACGGGAGTAGAACTGACCGATGAAGTTCTCGATGATTTCGGCAAAGATGAGTATATCCTATATCGTATAGAGAAGGAACTAAATACACAGTTCAACACCAGAAAGCAGCTTCTGCTGAAAACGATTTATGCCTATATTGCACACAGCGGCAACCTTTATGATACAGACTGTCTCTCACTCTTCGGAACAAACAGTTTCAACCTTGTGTGGGAGGGCATATGCGCTGATATCATGGATAATCAGCTTGATGTCAGACTGGGTGCATTGCAGCTGCCGATTCCGCTTAAGCCGGAATATGACCGAAAGCAGAAACTGATTGATCTGATAGAAAAGCCGCTGTGGTCGGTGACAGGGAAAACGGCAGCAGATACCCTTATTCCTGACCTTGTTTCGATTGCGGGAAATCAGTTCATTATATTTGATGCGAAGTATTATAATGCACAGCTTGTACCGGGAATTACTCCAAAGGGGCAGCCTGGAATTGAATCCGTGACAAAGCAGTATTTGTATCAGCTGGCGTATCAGAAGTTTATAACGGATCATGAATTTTCCGTGGTTAAGAACTGCTTCCTGATGCCTACAGAGAACAAAGAGATTGAAGACCACGGAGAGGCATCGATGGATATGCTCTCAGCATTGGGCTTGCAGAATATCAAGGTGCGCTTTCTTCCTGCTGATATGGTTTACGACCACTATCTGTCTGGTAGGAAAATGGATATAAGCATACTCAAATTATAGAGAAGATGTAAACCTTTCATCGTTTACACACTTTTCAGCGATAGCCATACATTTTAGCGATAGCAGAAATCTAACAGGAAGGAGGGTGCAAAAATGGCGATGGCACAGACAGCTTACAGAACAAGACCAGCACTCCGCAAGACTTCGGTCAAGACAGCGGGCAGGTCGCGCAGAGCGGAAACGCCTTTGTTTCAAACCTTTTTACGCCTTTCTTCCGTGAAAGTCACAGATGGGCTTTGTATCAAAGACAGCACTAAGATAGATGGAATTTGCAGTACTGGAAATTCCTTGACTAATGCGAACGATGGCAGGGTAGTAAAGGTTGAGTGTGGGAACGCTAAATATATGGAGGTGAACGCATGATAGCAGAAAGCCAGAATATTGAATGGAAAGAATCCTGGCGCGACGAATATCTGAAATGGATATGCGGTTTTGCCAATGCGCAGGGAGGAAAGATTTA
>CANQIJ010000108.1 GCA_947624025.1 uncultured Lachnospiraceae bacterium
CCGATCATTCGTCTGCGTGATAACATACAGTTGAATCCGAACCAATATATTATTAAAATAAAAGGGGTACAGGTCAGTGAAGGAGAGATCCTTTTTGACCATTATATGGCGATGAATCCCGGTTATGTGGAGGAGGAGATCACGGGTATCCCTACCTTTGAGCCTTCCTTCCATCTGCCGGCGATCTGGATCACGGAGGGTCAGCGGGAACGTGCGGAGAGTATGGGTTACACCGTAGTCGATCCGCCGTCCATCATAGCGACGCACCTGACCGAGATCATCAGGCAGTACATAGCGGAGCTTCTGACCAGGCAGGATGTGCAGAATCTGGTCAACAACTTAAAGGAGTCCAATCCTTCTCTTGTGGAGGAGCTGGTGCCTAAGCTGTTAGGTCTGGGCGAGATACAGAAGGTATTGCAGAATCTCCTTCAGGAAGGCGTATCCATCAGGGATCTGCTCACGATCTTTGAGACGCTGGCCGATTATGCGACATCGACAAGGGATACGGATATCCTCACAGAGTATGTCAGACAGAGTCTCAAGAGAGCGATATCCAATAAGTTCTTCCCCGCCAATGAGACGACCAGCGTGGTGACTCTCGATCCGAAGCTGGAGCAGGAGATCATGGCGAGTGTCAAACAGACGGAGCAAGGCTCTTATCTGACCCTTGATCCGGATAAGACCAAAGCGATCATGGAGTCTGTGGGGACTGAGGTCAAGAAGCTGGAAGATCTGGGTAAGATGCCGATCGTGATCACATCTCCGATCGTGAGGATTTATTTTAAGAAGCTGACGGAAGATTACTATAAGGATCTGATCGTTGTATCCTACAATGAGGTGGAATCCAATATTGAGCTACAGTCTGTTGGGATGGTGACAGCATAATGATAATCAAGAAATTTACGGGAAAAACGGAAAAAGACGCGGTCGAGACCGCTAAGAAGGAGCTGGGCGACGGCGTTGTAGTCATGAACGTCCGGGATGTGAAGGCCAAGGGCTTTTTCTCCTTCCTGAAACCGCACCTGACTGAGGTCACGGTAGCGCTGGAGGAGGAGAGCGAGCGGTATACGGCGGCGGTGTCTGCAATCAACAGCGTGGTGGCGTCCAGCGAATCGAAGGAAAAGGAGGCGCAGGCGGCCAGGAAGGCGTCCGAGGAACCGCAGGAGAACGTCCGAAAAGAGAGCAGCGCCATAGAGGAGAAGCTGGACAGTCTGCAGTCTCTGCTGGAGCAGCAGCTTCAAAAGCCCGAAGAGGATAAAGAGAATAAGGAGAGCGCTCAGAAGGAAGAGACGGAGATCGACAGGTTCATGAAGCTGCTTCACGATACGATGCTCAACAATGAGGTGGACGAAAAGTACGCGAAGGAGATCATCGATGAGATCGCGCAGATCAACAAGCCGAATATGCCCTTTGACTACGCGCTTGCGAATATCTACCAGAAGATGATACTGAAATTCGGTATGCCAAGCTGCATCACACCGGCGTCCAAAGGGATCAAGATGGTATTCTTCATCGGCCCTACGGGCGTAGGCAAGACGACTACCATAGCAAAGATCGCATCGATCTTCCGTGTAGACCAGAAGAAGAAGGTAGCGCTTCTGACTGCCGATACCTACCGTATCGCGGCGGCGGAGCAGCTGCGCACATACGCCAATATCCTGGAGGTGCCCTTCCGCATCATCTATACGGTGGAAGAGATCGAGAAGACTCTCGAGGACTTCAGGGATTACGATTATATCCTGGTTGACACGGCGGGACATTCGCATCAGAACAGTACGCAGAAGGAGAGCATGAATAAGTTCATCCACTCCGTGGACGGTAAGATTGAGAAGGAAGTCTATCTCGTCCTGAGCGCGACGACCAAGTACCGCGATCTGATCAGCATAGCCGATGCCTACAAGGAGATGACGGACTTCAAGCTGATCTTTACCAAGCTGGACGAGACGACAACGCTCGGCAACCTGCTGAATCTGAGATTATATACGGACGCGCCGCTGTCCTACGTGACCTGCGGACAGAATGTACCGGATGATATTGAGGAATTTAACCCGCAGAAGACGGTCAAGAAGCTGCTTGGAGGAAAAAACTAAGGAGGACGCCTAATGGATCAGGCTGAACAATTAAGAAATATCATAAAAGCGAATAATCAGCCGCAGCGTCCTGTAGCACGGGTGATCACTGTGACGAGCGGAAAAGGCGGCGTCGGCAAATCCAATACGGCGATCAATCTGGCGATACAATTTCGCAAGATGGGGCAGAGAGTGATCATACTCGATGCGGATTTCGGGCTGGCAAATATCGAGATCATGTTTGGGGCTGTGCCCAAGCATAATCTGTGCGATCTGATCTATCAGGGCAAGAGCATACGCGATATCATCACATGGGGGCCTATGGAGGTGGGATTTATCTCCGGCGGTTCCGGGATCGCGGGTATGTCGAACCTAAGCAGGGATTATTTGAATTATATCATTCAGAATCTGGTAGAGCTGGATGAGATGGCAGATACGATCATAGTGGATACCGGAGCCGGTATATCCGACGCCGTTCTGGAGTTCCTGGTGGCAAGCGGGGAGATCCTGCTGGTGACGACGCCGGAGCCGACGTCCATTACGGATTCCTATTCTCTGCTCAAGGCGCTCAGCAGGCATCCCAGATACTCGCCGGAGGCATCCCAGATCAAGGTGATCGCCAACAAGGTGTTTGGTGAGGCGGAAGCGGAGGCGCTGTACGGCAAGCTGGAGGCCGTGGTGGGGCGTTACCTTAAGATGCCGATCACTTATCTGGGGATGATACCCCAGGATACGCAGCTCGCCAAGGCTGTGATGCAGCAGATGCCCGTATCGCTGGATAATCCCAGGGCAAGGTCTGCGGTCGCATTTGAGACGATCGCGGCGAAGCTGATGAATAAGGAACTGAATGCCAATCTGAGAAAGCGTGGCATGGCGGCATTTTTCTCCCATATCATATCCAAGAGATAGGGCGCCGCTAAAGGGCATTGCGCAGCCGGCAGGAAAGCGGTATGCGCATGCGGAATGGAGACGATAGAATATGGCGAATCTTTTATCGAAATATGTGGTGCCCGGCTGCCGGGTGGATCTGCAGGCAATAGAGCGCTTTAAGGATCTGTCGCAGGACGGTGCGGGCGATACCGGCGAGAGCCGCAAGACATACCAGAGCCAGGTGATCGACGTTCTGACCGAGGACAGAATAGAGATCTCTATGCCGATGGAAAAGTCCAGGCTGGTGCTTTTGCCTGTGGACGGCGAATACGATCTGTATTTCTACTCTGACACGGGGCTGTACCAGTGTTACGCCCGGGTCGTGGACCGATATAAAAATAACAGCCTTTATGTTTTGGTCCTTGATCTTGTCAGCAACCTCCGCAAGCATCAGCGCAGGGAATATTACCGTTTCAGCTGCGCACTGGAAATGAATTCCAGACAGCTTGAAGAGGAAGAACTGGCTTTTACGGAGAATAAGGACGATATCCTGATGCCGCAGCTGCCCTTAAAGAGCAGCATCATTGTGGATATCAGCGGCGGCGGACTCAGGTTTGTGGCCAATTATTCCTATGAGCCGCAGAGCCTGATCCTGTGCAAATATAATCTGCTGATAGACGGAATTACCAAGGAGTATAATCTGGTGGGCAAAGTCTTGAGTGTGAGAGAGCTGGAAAACCGCAAAGGAGTCTTTGAACACAGGGTGCAGTATATCAATATGGATGCGGCGGAGCGCGAGGAGATCATCAAATATATCTTTGACGAGGAGCGCAAGGCTTTGAAGAACCAGAAGGGCGACAGGTGACCGCAGACAGGCATGCGGTTAATAACACCGGCAGCGGCCGGTAAGATGGAGTGGAGAAATATATGGCAAAAAAAATATTAGTAGTTGACGACTCTGCACTCATGAGAAGGGTGCTGTGTGATATAATCGAAAGTGATGAACGATTCCGGGTACAGGATCGGGCTGTCAATGGGCTGGAAGCATTGGAGCTTCTGAGCCGGAATACATATGATGCGGTCGTGCTGGACGTCAATATGCCGCAGATGAACGGTCTGGAGCTTCTGAAGGAGCTGCAGAAGCGCAAGATCTCAGCCAGGGTCATGATGGCGAGCACCGATACCAAAGAGGGCGCCAAGACGACTCTGGATGCGCTGGAGCTGGGAGCGCTGGATTTTATCCACAAACCCAACAACGCGATGGACTGCCGGGAGGATTCGTTTAAGGACAGGATGCTGCGCATCCTGGCGGTGGTGGCGGATTCCAAGGCGCCTTCCTTCGGCAAGACCTTCACGATGGATGAGCTGAAGAAATCCAAGAAGATGGTCGAGCTGGTAAGCAGGCATGCGTCCTCGGTAACCGGGAACAGGATCGTGGCGCTGGCAAGCTCCACGGGAGGGCCCAAGGCGCTCCAGTCGGTCATTCCGAGGCTTCCGGGCAACCTGAAGGCTCCGGTCGTGATCGTGCAGCATATGCCTGCGGGCTTTACGGCGTCTTTGGCGGAGAGACTGGATTCTCTCAGCGAGGTCCATGTCAAGGAGGCGGCGGAAGGCGATGTGCTGGAAGCCGGTACGGTGTATATAGCCATGGGCGGCCGACATCTGAACATCCAGATGTCGGCGGGCAGGTATACGATCCATTATACGGATCAGCCGACAAGAGAAGGCGTCAGACCGTGTGCCAACTATATGTACGAATCCCTTATGGACAGCAGATACGATCAGGTCATCTGCGTTGTCATGACGGGCATGGGAGCCGACGGTACGGAAGGAATCAAGCATCTGAAAGAGAAAAAGAAGATTCATGTGATTGCGCAGGAAGCAAGCACATGCGCGGTGTACGGGATGCCTAAGAGCGTTGTGAACGCGGATCTGGCGAACCAGATCGTGCCGCTTGAACAGATCGCGCAGGAAATAATAATGAACGTGGGGGTAAAATAATATGGATGTAAGTCAGTATCTCGAAATTTTTCTTGATGAAACCAATGAACACTTGCAGAACCTGAATACACAGATTCTCTCACTGGAGCAGGAGCCCGGCAACATGGACACGATCAATGAGATCTTCCGTGCCGCCCACTCTCTTAAGGGTATGGCGGGAACGATGGGCTACAAGAGAATGCAGAACCTGACTCACGACATGGAGAACGTGTTCTCGGAGGTTCGTAACGGCAACATTACCGTCAAGGCCAACATGATCGATGTGCTGTTTCAGTGTCTGGACGCTCTGGAAGAGTATACGACCAATATTCGCGAGAATGCCGATGAGGGAACAAACGACAATGAACCGCTCATCAAGCAGCTGAACGAGATATTGAATGGCGACAGCGCCGACAGCGGCGAAGAACAGCCTACCTCCGAGCCCACGGCTGAAGGTGCTGCAGAAGCGGAAGCGCCTGCGGCGGACGGCGATAAGAAATGGCTCGCGATCAAGCTGGGAGAATCCGAACAGAATGTTTTGGAGGAAGCAGTCAGCCAGGGCAAGAACGTGTACGGCATGACGGTTAAGGTGCAGGAATCCTGCATCCTGAAAGCGGCCAGGGCGTTCCTGGTGTTCAAGGCGATCGAAGAGACGAGTGAGATCATTGTATCCAGCCCGTCCGCACAGGATATAGAGGATGAGAAGTTTGAACTGGATTTCAGCCTGATCGTGATATCGGACGCTTCCTTAGATCAGGTGATCGCCGCGGCAAAGGGCGTATCCGAGATCGAGGATGTGACCGGCGGTGTGCTCGATCTTAACCGTGTCGCTTCGGCGGAAGGCGCGGAAGCGGAGAGCGCGGCGGAAGAGCCTGCCAAGGAGAAAGAGAGCGGCAAACCTGCCGCACAGACAGTGGCGGCGGCACCGGCGGCGAGCCAAGCTCCGGCCAAGAGCGGCAAGAAGAAGGCCGACGAAAAGAAGCCTGCCGCAAACAAACCGGTCGTCAACAGAACCGTCAGAGTGGATATCGAGAAGCTGGATACGCTGATGAATCTTGTCAGCGAGCTGATCATTGCGAAGAACTCCCTCGTATCGGCGGCGGCGGCGTCCGGCACTTCCAGTACGGCTGTGAACGAGCAGATAGAGTATCTTGAGAGTGTAACAACGTCCCTTCATGAATCTGTCATGAAGGTAAGGATGGTTCCCATCGAGAGCACGGTGAGCAAGTTCCCGCGTATGGTGCGTGACCTGCAGAAGACGCTCGGCAAGAAGATGGAGCTGCATATGACCGGTGAAGAGACAGAGCTGGATCGTACCGTGGTTGATGAGATCGGCGATCCTCTGATGCATCTGCTGCGTAATTCCGCAGACCACGGTCTGGAATCCGCCGAGCTGCGTAAGGAGAGAGGTAAGCCGGAAGTCGGCTCTATCTTCTTAGATGCTTATCAGGACGGCAACAACGTTGTGATAGAAGTAAGGGATGACGGTAACGGTATCGATACGGAAGCCGTCAAGAATAAAGCGATTGAGAAGGGCATCATCACGCCCGAACAGGCGGAGAACATGAGCGAGAAGGACAGCATCGATCTGCTGTTCCACGCCGGCTTCTCTACGGCGAAGGTCGTTTCCGACGTGTCCGGCCGAGGTGTAGGTCTTGACGTTGTCAAGTCCAAGATCGAAGCCCTCAGCGGTGAAGTAGAGGTCAAGAGCAAGCTTGGTGAAGGAAGCTCATGGATCATCAGACTGCCGCTCACGCTGGCGATCATTCAGGCTCTTATGGTGGATATCGGTAATGAGAAATATGCGATCTCTCTCGGCTCCATTCAGACGATCGAAGACATCTCACCGAATGACGTGAAGCTGGTGCAGGCGAAGGAAGTGATCCAGCTTAGGGATATCGTGATCCCGCTGATCCGTTTAAATGAGATCCTGGATGTGGAGAGCAAGAAGGATCCCGGAGAGAATCTTGTTGTCGTCGTTGTCAAGAAGGGTGACAAACAGGCGGGTCTGGTCGTAGACGAACTGATCGGGCAGCAGGAGATCGTTATCAAATCTCTGGGCAAGTATATCAGTAAGTGCAAGGTCATCAGCGGCGCAACCGTTCTTGGTGACGGCGAAGTGGCTCTGATTCTGGATGCCAATACATTGATCTAAACAGAGGGAGGAACGGCGACATGATGGATGAAGAATTAAAGGTTGTAGGAGAAACAACACAGTTTATCGTGATCAAGCTGGGTGATGAGCAGTACGGGATCGATATCAAGTTCATAGATAATATTGTCAGAATGCAGCATATTACCAGAGTGCCCAAGGTGGATCCTTATCTGAAGGGTGTGATCAATCTGCGCGGCGAGGTCATTCCGGTTATGAGCATCCGCATCAAGATGGGGTTAGAGCCTGATGTGGAAACCAAGTCCAGCAGGATCATCATCCTGAAAATGGAACAGCAGGGCACTATCGGTGTGATCGTAGACGAGGTGAAGGAAGTCGTAACGCTGGAGAACGATCAGATCGAGAAGATTGCTTATGATTCTATGGAGGATAAAAACAGTTTTCTGTGCGGGATCGGAAAATGTGACGGCGGACTCATTTCTCTGCTCGATCTGAATTCCGTCGTGATGGAGAACATATAGGAGGTTTGCAGTGAGCGGGATATCCTTGGAAAAAATGTCGAATGAGTATTTCGACGTTCTAAAAGAATTAGGAAACATCGGAGCGGGCAACGCCACGACTGCGCTTGCCCAGCTGATGCAGTGCAAGGTGGATATGGCGGTTCCGCAGGTCAGGCTGCTCGAGTTCAAGGAAATGGGCGAAATGATGGGCGGCGAAGAGACGATCATGGCGGGTATCTATCTCGGTATCGAGGGCGATATCACCGGAAGCATCATGTTCCTGCTTGAAAAGCAGGCGGCCAGGCATCTTGTGAATAAACTCATGGGAATGGAGCTTG
>CANQIJ010000109.1 GCA_947624025.1 uncultured Lachnospiraceae bacterium
GTGCAAGCTGTACATCTGCGCCTGTCAGGTACTGTGCAAGAGCGTGGCATACTGCCAGTTTGCCTGCATCTTCCTGCGGCTTGATGCCGAGAAGCTTGAATCCGCCGAAACCGCTCATCTGATAGGTATTGCCGTCGGAGCCCTCAAAAGAAGGAAGCTTTGCACATGCATAGTTGTCACCGAAGATTGCCTGTGCGGAACCGGAATCCCATGTACCGTCTACGATCGCGCCGATGTTGGTTCCGTTGTCAACGGAAGAACCGTTCTGGAACGCAGGTGAGGACGCAAGCTCAATGATCTTCTTCAATGCGACAACGCCCTTATCGGATGCGTAGTCGATGTTACATGCCGTGAAGTTACCGTCGCTGTCCGTATCATAGGTTAAGGTACAGCCGGTAGCAAAGAAAAATGCGGGCTGATACCAGCCGGAGTTGATCTCCATATAGAAGTTCTTGCCTGCCGCCTCACAGTCTGCAACGATCTTCTCCAAAGAAGTAGGATCGGTTACGACACTCTTGTCATAATATAAGAAATAACCGTTATCGGATGTCATCGGGTAAGCGTATGTCGTGTCGCCTACAACCGCTGCGCTTGCTGCGCCCGCATCGTTCTGGCTCGTTACGAACTCAGCGTTCGCACCCGTGAGCGGAGCAAGAGCGCCCGCAGAAACAAGACGGGTGATCTGGTCCTGTGCGAAACCGAACATATCGGCGCCGCCTTCAACGTCGGTAAGCATATTGCCTGCCGCATCGCCCTCGCCGACGGGCTCAACCGTTACCGTGTAGCCTGCCATGTCGGGGTTAGCTGCAAAAAAGGCGTCTGTCTGTTCCTTGGTGAAATCCACTACGTTCTCAGCTACCCAGATCGTGATGTTGCCGGAGCCGTAATCAACAGCCTCTGTCGCCGCATCATCCGTAGATGCGGAATCCGATGTGGAATCCGATGCGGAATCCGATGCGGAATCAGACGCAGAATCTGCCGCCGGAGCGGAGCTGTCTGCTGCCGGAGCATCCGCCGCATCACCGCCGCCGCAGCCTGCAAGACAACCGACTGTCATTGCCGCTGCCAGTAATGTTGCCAATACTTTCTTCTTCATAATTATTTCCTCTCTCTTTCCGATCCGGCCGGGAAGCTTTGCCCGCCGAACCAATGTTTACCTTGATGGTTTCTATATAAAACGTGCTGCCACGCCTTATATCGCAGTGATCGATCGAACAGAGATTTTATATTCTATGGATATAGAATATAAAGAAAGGGCTAGCCCTTTCTTCGCGCTGCTGCGCGAAAATTATTTTCGGAAAATTTCGTACCTTACGTTTAATGTATCACCCGTCATTCGCTTTGTCAATACGGAAATCGTTTTTTTGAGGTATGTTTTTCTATTTTGCACGGAAACAAACCCTTGATTTTGTGGGTTTTCAACAAATTTGCGAAAATTTTCGCAAATTTGGCCCGTTTCTCTTGCATTCCGTCTGTTTTTCTTCTATTCTTAGTTTGTATGTTGTCTTTATCTCTACCTGCATATATGCTATCCATATATAATATATACGATACCGGAGGTTATTATGGCTACGATCAAAGACATCGCCGACCGGCTCGGCATATCCGTCAGCACGGTGTCAAAAGGGTTAAACGGCGCCAGTGATATCAGCGAGGCCCTGCGCCAGACCGTTCTGGACACTGCCATAGAACTGGGCTACACCACCAAACAGATGCGCGGCAGGGTACAGCGGAAGCTCTGTATCTTTGTGGAAAACATGGAGTACGAGACTCCCGACCAGTTCGGCTGCGATATCATACTCGGTTTTCGCCAGAGCGCTTACCGGGAAGACTTCGGCGTATCGGTCGTGCCGGTCACTCCGCTTCTCCAGTCCACGGAGAAATACGACACCTATATGTTAAAAAACGGTTATGTAGGCGCCTTTGCCCTTGGCTTTGCCCTGCAGGACGAATGGATGGAGCAGTTTGGCTGCTCATCGATCCCCGCCGTTCTGCTGGATAACTACATTAAGAAAAACCCTTCCGTCGGCTATATAGGAACAGACAGCTTCGAAGGCATAGACGATGCCATCGTCCATCTGATAGATCTCGGCCACAGCCGCATCGGTTTGATCAACGGCTCTCAGGGCTCCATGATCTCCGACCAGCGCCGTCAGGCTTACATTGACAGCATGACCGCCCACGGTCTTCCCTTCAGCGAAGATACCATGCCCTACGGCTATTTTGTACCGGATGCCGCCAAACCCCATGTGGACAATCTGCTTTCCATGGGGATCACCGCGTTTCTGTGCGGCAACGACCTGATCGCATCCGGCGTCATCGATGAATGCACCCGCCTTGGGCTGCGCATTCCGGGGGACGTCAGCGTCATAGGCTTTGACGATATCCCCGTCTCAGCCAAGCTGGATCCGCCTCTCACCACGATCCGCCAGGACCGTATTGCTCTGGGAAAATGCGGTTTCTATACGCTGAACTCCCTGATCAATCATGTGTCCATCAGCAGGACTCTTCTGCGTCCCGAGCTGATCGTGCGCGGCTCCACGGGGCCGCTGCCCACTCCATAAACGCAACATCCTAAGTTCCGGCATTGTGAGCGCCGGCAAGCTGCGCGCCGACAGCAATCAAGAATCCCTGATGACCGCAAGCGCAGGCAGCGCGTTGCCGTCATAATCAAACAGCGCCTGGTTCGCCCACTCGTTACCGCCGGGACCTTTTTCTTCTATATAAGGGAGCGCCGCCTCAGAAGCCCAGCCGGAACCGGGCACGGGGATCCACGCGGGTTCCCAGTAAAAGAAGCCTCGGCACTTATTGTCCGGCACGCCTTTCATCACCTCAAAGACCGCTTTCATAAAATCGCACTGCCCCTGTCTCGTCATGGGAAACGGCAGTTTTTCTGTAAGCTCAGGCCTGGTTGCATACCCTTTACGCTTATCGGGTGCAAGCTTTTCATATTCGGCATAGTCGTCCATCGTGTATCCCATCGAAACTTCCGCGATCACCAGCTCCTTGCCGTAGCGCGCCGCCAGATCGTTCATATTGTTCTGCAGATCGGCGAGTGATCCGTGCCAGAACGGATAATAGGACAATCCAATGATCTGAAAATCCTCGCCCCGCTCCATATAATGATCGAACCAGTCCCTGTACATGGCGTTGTTGCCGCCGTTGTCCAGGTGGATCATGACCGGCATATCCGCATCGACCGCGCGCACCGCACTTATGCCTGCACTGATGAACCGGGCCAGATTATCATAGTTCGGCATTTTACCAAGAGGCCACAGCATGCCGTTTGTCAGTTCGTTGCCGATCTGGATCAGGTCGGGATAAGCGTCCGCCTCTCTCATGGCAAAAAGCACATCCCGC
This sequence comes from uncultured Lachnospiraceae bacterium, assembly GCA_947624025.1. Classification (GTDB taxonomy): domain Bacteria; phylum Bacillota; class Clostridia; order Lachnospirales; family Lachnospiraceae; genus UBA3282. The sequence goes on from CANQIJ010000109.1 coordinate 3,361, forward strand.
GTATAGGAATAGACTGCGTCCGCAAGCTGCGCCGCATCCATCCCCCGCCACGCCTTGGGCACCCGCTGTTTGCCCGGATCCGCCCAGAAATCGCTGTAGTGCAGGTCTAACAGCACATCCATCTTATGCGCCCTGGCGCGCTTTGCCAGAGCTATCGTGGTCGGCAGGTCGTTTGTGCCCGCCCCGTACGGCTCGCCCTGCTCCGAATACGGATCGTTCCACAGGCGCAGCCGCACCGCATTGACACCGTAGCTTTGCAGTATGTCCAAAGCATCTTTTTCTTCACCGCGGTCATAAAATCTGCCGCCGCATTTCTCCACTTCAAGAAGCGTGGAAACGTCCATGCCTTTGTAGAATTTCATGATTTCATCCTCTTAAACCTGCAGGGGCCCACGGCCAGACTGCCTTAATCAAAATCAAACTTTGTAAACCGCTTCATCGCATCCTTATACCGAAAACGCACCAGCTCATTTTTCTCAAGCACATCCTCCTGTGTGCCGACATACTGGCAGCGGATGCAGTAGTATTCTTTTCTGTCCTTGTCGTAAAACATATCGATATCCAGATCTCTCATGAAGCAGGAGGGACACCTGTAATTTAATTTGCCTTTGCCAGATTGAGCCATGTCGCAAATACCTCCTTATCCTTTAACTTGGCCGTATAGCCTAACGTGAACATCGGCGAGAACGCATAGCCCTCTTTCACATAGCCGACCGCTTCCTTCTTTTCACAGCTTAACGAAACTCTGGTACTGATCTGCGGTACGACCGCAGCGGCCTCTGATGCGCCTGTAAGCTGCGCCTCGCGGCACTTGTACGCATAGTCGATCTTCTCCGTATGCGCGCCGTCCGTCACCGACAGTTCAATTCCTGTCATATCCTCGGAATACTCCGTTGTTCCGTAGCACGCGACCATATATTCATTGATCTCCACATCTGCGTCGGGATCGCTCATCTCCAGGATATGTCTCTCGATCCTGATGCGGGAGCTGCCCTCCTCAAAGTACATTTTCGTCTGCAGCTTGACCGTCAGGTCATAGAAGACGATGTCCACGGGATCCAGCGTCAGGATCCTGGTCTGACCTTCCTGGGAGAAGTGCGCCTTGGTCCTGCACAGGCACAGATCCACTTCCTCGCCGTTATGGGTGAGCTTAGCGCTTCTTACCGTACCTTCGCCGGCATAATGCGTGAAGTAGCCCGCCCTGTATTTTTCCTGGATCAGGAAAGGATAGGAAGCGTCGGTCACATGCTTGGTGCCGATACCTACCGGCCAGTCCAGCTTGGCCACATAGGGACGCAGATCTACGATCGCGCCGCCCTGGTCCATATTGGCGCAGACTCTCATGTAAGGGTCGCAGTACCAGAAAAGCTGCTTCTGCGAGCCGTACAGAATATCTCTCCACAGCGCGCATTCCGGCTCCGTGAGCGTTTTCTTCTGACGGAAATAATCTGCAAACTCAGCCATCGTCATGTCGGTGAGCTTTCCCTCTTTCTTAAGCTGGCCGTAATACGCCATACCGTCCTCGTAAGATTTGAGCAGCAGCTCATAAGGAGCTTCCCAGCGTCCCATCTTGTTCATCCAGCCGGGGCCCACGAACATCATATTATAGGCGTAACCGTTATTGTACTTTGCCAGATCGCGGTACTGGTCGATCAGGTTGTACAGATACGGATATTCCCAGGTCTTGGAGTCATAGCTCATACTGCGCAGCACGTTCTGCGGATGCGTTCCGAAATTGGAGCCGTTGCCGTCATAGCAAGCGATCAGGTCGCGGGACAGGTGCGGGATCGCCACGATACCGCTGTCCTCCTCCTCATTCGCGGCAGGCGCGTGTACGTTCTGCTTACTGGGGATCCAGGGAGCCCACGGGCCGCCGTCCATAAAGGTATACCAGGAATTGTTGCAGGTGTGATATGCCTTCGGCCCTTCCTCCCAGCAGGTGGCCACGGCACATTTCACCATAGGATATTTTTCTTTGATATAATTGACTAAAGCCGCATCCAGATAGTAAGAGCCCGTGGATTCCGGATAGAACCCGAACCTGTCGTAGAATTTGCCGAACACATCGTCTACGATGGACTTTTTGTCTTCCATGGAAAACATCCAGATACAGAAATCCTTCGTCTTATATTTGGCCCGGAACTCCTCGCACGGAAGCCCTAACAGGGTCAGGGCGATCTCGTCGCCGTATTTCTCATGGTCAGCCTTCGCCAGCTCCACCGCCTCATCGTTAAAAAGTGACGCATATGTCATCTGAATCGTCGTCTTTAAGCCGTTCTTGTGCGCAATCGCCTGCTGCGTCTTAAAGATATCCAGCGACTCTGTCAAAAGCTCCTTTCTCCCGATATCTTCCTCTTTGCCGTGTCCGGTTATTTTTTCCGCATATTCGGGAACCATCTCCGGACGATGGATGATATTTACAATAAATTTATCCATGCTGCCTCCTTCCACTGTGCAATCTGCTGTTTTACTGTTGCGCAATCGGTTGTTCACTTTATAGATTTAAGATAACAAACAGATACGGGATTTGTCAATTCGGAATATTATACAGATTGGGGGATAAGAAATTGGATGTTTTGTACAACGGGTCGCCGACACACGAAAACATCTGCCGGAGAAAGAAGCCGACCGGCATAGCCGCCGGTTCTTGCGCAGTTGTCCACCGGTATTGTATAATAAGCGCAGAAGACACAGGATACGGCGCCGGCATCAGAAGATACGGCAGGAAAACAGATCATTTCGGAGGGCAGAAACGATATGAAGATCACGATCATTGACGGACAGGGCGGACGCATCGGCAGGACGGTGATAGAACAGCTTAAGAAGAGGCACGGCGATCTGGAGCTGTACGCTGTCGGCACAAACAGCATTGCAACCGCAGAGATGCTGAAGGCCGGGGCGGACTACGGCGCCACGGGCGACAATGCCGTGATCGTCAATGCCGCCGACTCGGATATCATCGCAGGCCCGATCGGCATTGTTTTTGCCAACGCGCTGTTAGGCGAGATCACTCCCGCCATCGCGACTGCGATCGGCGCAAGCAAAGCCTTCAAGGTCCTGATCCCCGTAAACCGCTGCAATCATTATGTGGCCGGATGCGTCGAGGCGCCCATGAGCGACCTGATCCGCAATGCCATAGAGAAGATCGAGTCCATGCTGTAGGTATCCCCCACAAATATCTTTGTTACATCATTGAGATTCTGATACAACGGCCGCCGATCCCGTATGCGGCAAAATACCGGTTTTCCATCGGGATCCACTCATCGGCAAACCGCTTATACATTTGCGCGCCGTTACGCGCCAGTATTCTCTTTCGCTGCTCTTCTGCGGTAATCTCGGCAAAGAACCGCAGGTTATATACCTCTCCGAAATACGGATGGCAGCTGTAAGCTCCTTCAATGATATTCAGCCTTTTATACGGCATCCGGCGCGGCTCTCCAAGCGACATGACGCTGCAGTCGAAAGGGCGGAAACTTAATCCGTTCTCATCCGCCAGATGGCAGAGGACCTCCGACTGAAATCTTTCATAATCCACATTGCCGCCCGGTGCCGCATAGCGTCTGGCCGTGCGCTGTTCGGGTCTTAAGAAAAAATCGTCCATATGGAACAGATTGCAGTCGTACTTTTTCGCAAGCGCCGTGCCAAGCGTGGTCTTTCCGGCGCCGCACATACCGTCGATCGCTATATTGACTTGATTAGTCAATTCTGTTTCCCGCAGTGCGCTGTCTATCATGACGCATACCTGGTCAAATACCTCACCGCGCACCATGCCGTCTGCTTCACCGCACACTTTGTCATGTTCCCTGTCATATACCATGTCATACACCTTGTCATATGCCCTGTCATTTTTTATGAGGCATAGCTTTTCTCATAATCGTCCAGCACTCCGGCTTTCTTTAAACCGATCATGATCGCGGGGATCAGGATAAGCTGCAGAATGATGCCCGGGATAGCGTTCAGGAATGCGCCTGCCAAAAAAATCTGCCATGAAAAGCTGCTGCCGGCAATACCGTACAGCGCTATGCTCACGATCCCCCACGCAACTCTGCCCGCGATCATTGCGCCTATCAGACTTACATATAAATACGGGATCTTTTTGGGCAGTCTGGCATGTAACATACCGACCACAAGACCATACACCGCCAGCTCCACCGCCATAGCCGCCGCCGTAGGCATCATAGGCGGCATCCCGAACATGGCGCTTCTAAGGAGCGGCGTCACAAACCCCACCGCCAGCCCGTACTGCCAGCCGCAGATAAATCCGCACAGCAGCACCGGAATATGCATCGGGAGCAGCATGCTGCCGATCTGCTGGATCTGGCCCGTCAGAAAGGGAAGTACGATTCCCAGTGCCATGAAAAACGCCGATAAAACTATTTTTTTTGTCTGTTTCATAATAACCTCCATTCCGGAGCGTTCTCGCGACGGGGCGACGCGAATCTCAAATTCGCGTCTGCCATCAGGGGAATTTGTGACGCTCCGGCACAAATTCCCGT
>CANQIJ010000110.1 GCA_947624025.1 uncultured Lachnospiraceae bacterium
GATATATCTGCAGTTTTCAAGGTGCCTCGGTGCCTTTTTCCTTTACCTCAGACTTTCATAAATCACTTGACACTACCCTCCAACGTTCCTGTCAAACGCTAACTATCAACATAGCACATTCATTTATCATGTGCAATGATAATTTTGGGGATCATACCCGAAGAAAATCAAGTTGATACTGTCCATATGAAATAAAAGGTGGTAGATTATAGATATGAACAAACTAATTCAACTGCACGACAAGATAAAATATCACAGATACAGGGACGATATCGTGGCGAACGCAGCGCACTACAAAAAATACGTGAGCCTCTTCAACGACCTGCTGGATGCCTTTCAGGGAGAGGTAAACAGCGCCAAGCAGACGGCGCCCGCAGACAGGGACAGAGGTATGCAGATGCTGGTCGAAGTTGACAACCGGTGTTTTATGATCGATGCGCGCCATAAATTAAACTGCCTGTCCGAACTGGGAGACACATACTACCGCACCGATTCTTACGAGGCGCTTCAGAGAATCCGCATCCTCATGGCACAGCTGGAGGGCACGTTGAGCAGCATCCACGAATATATCGTATCCGGCAGGATCGCTTATATACTCCGCTATCCCGCCGACGATACGATGGAAGTCGTGCGCCTTGTATGGAAGGGCACCGATTACGCCGCGCAGTGAACGCGCCGCGCATATCCGCCCGAAGCTTCTCCGCTCAGACACGGCATATCCTTGGGAGCAGCATGGCCTATAAGAAAATATATTTACAGATAAACAGCACCGCCAGAATATACATGAGCGGTGTTATTTTTTTCGCTTTCCCGCTGAACAGATTGATGACCACGTAGGAGATGACGCCTACCGCGATACCGTCGGATATGCTGAAGAGAAGCGGCATCGTCAGAAGGCACAGGTACGCGGGAACCGCCTCCGTCATGCTGTCGAAATCGATCCGGGTGATCTCCGACAGCATCAGGAAACCGATGAACAGCAGCGCGGGAGCCGTTGCAAAACCGGGAATCGTCGTAAATACCGGCGCAAAAAAGATCGAAATCAAAAACAGGAAACCCGTCACCACGGAAGCCAGCCCTGTTCTGCCGCCCGCGGCAACCCCCGAAGAGCTCTCTACAAAAGTCGTCGTTGTAGCCGTCCCCAGAACCGCGCCTGCACCGGTTGCAATCGCATCTGCCAGAAGCGCCTGTTTGATGCGGGGAAGCCTGCCTTCTTCATCCAGCATATCCGCCTTGCTCGCACAACCGATCAGGGTTCCTATGGTATCAAACATATCCACAAACAAAAACGCCAGGATGATAACGACAAAATCAAGCACTTTTGCAGATCCGAAATCACCCATAAAGCACTGTCCGAATGTCAGTCCGATGGCGCTTATACTGAAACTGCTCCAGGAAGGGATCAGCGAAGAATACCCCGCCTCCGGAACGACGCTGTACAGGCCGGTAAGCTGACAGAGAATGCCGAGTATCCATGTAGCCAGAATACCGATCAGGATCGAGCCTTTGACACCCTTGATATACAGAACGGCGATCAGGAACGTACCGATAACAGCAAGAACCGCGCTGATGCCCGCCGTGTGGAAATCCGCCGTAAAATCGACGACCGTCACCAGCGTGGAATCGGAATCTGCCACGATGCCGGCGTTCTGCAGTCCGATGAACGCCACATACAAGCCGATGCCCACCGAAATGCCTTTTTTGAGCTGTACAGGGAGCGCGTTAAAGATCGCCTCCCGCACATTGGTCACGGACAATACGATAAAAATAAGCCCCTCCACGAATACCGCAAGAAGCGCGATCTGCCAGGAGTACCCCATCGTACCGCACACCGTATAGGCAAAATAGGCCGCCAGGCCCAGTCCCGGCGCCAGCGCAAACGGATAATTGGCCAGAAACGCCATCAGAAGTGTGCCGATAAAGGAGGAAATGGCGGTCGCTATCAGAACCGCACCGGCATCCATGCCCGCCGCCGACAAAATCGACGGATTGACAGCCAATATATACGCCATCGTCATGAAAGTAGTGATCCCGGCAATGACTTCGGTTCTGACATTAGTGTCATTTTCTTTGAGTTTAAACCATTTCTCCAGCATAGTGACTCCTTTCTTCTTCAGCCCTGTGCGTATCTGGTCAGAAACTGCCTGGTCCGCTCCTCACGAGGATGGTCGATGACCTGCTTCGGATCTCCCTGCTCCACGATCACGCCATCGTCCATGAAGATCAGCCTGTCTGACACGTCTCTGGCAAAAGCCATCTCATGGGTAACTATGATCATCGTTGTCCTCTGCTCGGCAAGTCCTCTGATCACCTTAAGCACCTCACCGGTCAGCTCCGGGTCCAGCGCGGATGTGGGCTCGTCAAAACACAGGATATCCGGTTTCAGAGCAAGGGCTCTGGCAATCGCCACACGCTGCTGCTGCCCGCCGGATAACTGGTGGGGATAGTGCGTCATGCGGTCCGCCAGTCCCATCTGGTCCAGCAGTTCCATTCCGTGCTTTTCTATCTGTTCAAAGATCTCTTTTTTGTTCTGTTTATAATCCTCTCTCTCCTTAGCCAGCAGCTTCTCCGAAAGCGTCACATTCTCAAGCGCCGTGTACTGCGGGAAAAGATTAAAGGACTGGAATACCATGCCGAAATGCAGTCTCTTGGTACGGAGATTCTTCTCCTGTTCTCTTACGGGCGAAGCGGCGTCAAACAGCGTCTCACCCCTGACCACGATAGAACCCCGGTCGGGTCTTTCCAAAAAGTTCAGGCAGCGCAAAAGCGTAGTTTTTCCGGAGCCCGAAGAACCAATGATCGCAAGGGCTTCCCCCTCTTCCAGAGAGAACCCGACATCATTCAGCACCATCGTAGGGCCAAATTTTTTACCGATATTGTTTACGTTAAGAATCGCCATATCATCCGTCCCTATCTGAAATAATCCAGCCTGCGCTCTATGTAATTGAACAAAAGAGTCAGGATGCCGACAAACAGCAGATAAAAAACTCCCGTATAGAATAACGGCCACGTCAGGCCGTTGCTCTTCATGAAAGAATAGCCCGCAAAGGTCAGTTCATACGCGGCGATGATACGGGCAAGCGAAGTGTCCTTTACCAGTGTGATGATCTCGTTGGACATCGGCGGCACCACACGCTTCACCATCTGCAGGAGCGTTACTCTGAAAAAGATCTGGCTCCTGGTCATGCCAAGCACCTGCCCGGCTTCGCGCTGACCGGCCGGAACGCCCTCTATGCCTCCCCGGAAGATCACGGAAAAATAGCAGGCGTAGTTAATGGAAAACGCCACCACCGTTGCCGTGATGCGTCCCGCCTCATTGCCGCTCCATATATTATGCCCAAGCCACAGACCCGGCCCATAGAAAATGATGATGAGCTGGAGCATAAGCGGCGTTCCGCGGATGATCCAGACGAGCACCTGCACCAGATAGCGCAGGGGCTTAAATCTGCTCATCGAGCCAAATGCCAGAACCAGGCCTAACGGCAGCGCAAACAAAAGTGTAAATATAAAAATCTGAAACGTTGTCAGCAGGCCGCCGAGCAGCGACCGGGTAACACTCCAAAACATGAATCTTTCTCCTTAGCCCGGCAGGACGGCCACCCCGTAAAACCTGCCGCGACGAACTGTGATGCCTGTATTTCCGGACCGATCCGTTTAATTCGGAACAACGATAACCTGTGCGTTGTTGCAATAAGGATTCGTGCACTCCATAGAGGATGTCACCTCGTCTGTCAGCGTCATGCCGTTCCAGACAACATCGATATTTTTGGAATCAAGCTCCATGATCTTGTTGTCCCAGTCGATCTCAACAAACTGTGCTTCCACGCCCAGCTTCTCTGCAACTATACGGGCCATATCGGCATCAAAACCGATCCATTCGCCGTTTTCATCCTTATAGTCCATAGGAGCAAAATCCGTGATTCCAACGATCAGTGTGCCTTTTCCCTGAATGTATTCCACATCACTGTCGGACGCGGATGCCGTAAACTCACATTCCGGCTGCTCTACAAGCGCTTCCTGTACACCGTATGTAGTAGCGGTCTCTTTCATGGAACCGTCCGCATAGCTCTCCGCAAACACAGAATTGATGAAGGAAGCCAGGTCGGAACCCTTGCGGCATCCCACGCCGTATTCCTCTGTTGTCAGCTCTGTCGTATACTTCATATCCGGATAGCTTGTGCCTTCGCCGATCATAGCGCCGGCCATCAGAAGATCAATGATCGCTGCATCCGACGTGCCGGAAGCCACTTCCATCAGGGCATCCGCCTGGGACGCAACTACATTTGTCTGAAATCCATTGTCCTTGGCAGCCGCTTCTCCGGCGCTCCCTGCCTCTACCGCATAGACCATGTCGGTATCCGCTTTGCCTTCATCAGACTGCTGTGCGCTGTTACCGCATCCTGACAGTACCGTGCCCACTGTCATGGACAGGGCCAACATAAGTGCAAGTTTCTTTTTCATAATGTTCTCCTCCTCTTACCTATCGCTGTTTTATGATGTCTGCCCGGCTGTGTCTGCCGCCTGCGGCAGCCATTCTAAATCGTTTGTATTTTAACACAGCATCAGACTAAAGTAAATAGGAACAATTCTGCCCGATGCATAACGATCCCGCAGAAAGAAAAAACAGACACAGTCGGTGCAAGGCCGCTGATGAGCCTTTTCTTTGAGGAGGAGCACATTATTGCCATCGGCGTAAATATTATGCTGGTCATCATCCTGGTCGTTGTCTTCCAGATCGCCCAGGTCGTATACATGGGCTGTCTGCGCGGTGCGGGCGATACGTTCTATACCGCTGTGGCGTCAACCGTCAGCGTGACCTTCATCCGCACCGCAGGCTCCTATATAGGCGGTTATACGCTTGGCCTTGGCATCATCGGCATCTGGATGGGCGTCCTCGCCGATCAGGTGTCGCGCTTCCTGTTCGCCTCGGTCCGTTTTAAACAGGGAAAATGGACGCAGATCAAAATATAGAAAGAAGTAGAATGTAGAAAAAGAGTAAAACATAGGAAAAAACAAAATGTAACAAAAATATGAAATAGCGCAAAGCAGGAGCACACCGTCTGCGGTATGCCCCTGCTTGATCTTATCCGTTATTTTTTTAACAATTCGCCGGATCTTACTCTTCCGCGTCAAGATACTGGGCGCTGAGTGCGGAGATCGTACCGTCCGCCAGCTTGGCTTCAATCGCGCTGTTGATCATATCAAGCAGCTGTGTGTTTCCCTTCTGAACGGCGATCGCATATTCCTCGGAATCAAATGCATCGGGATCCTCCACGATCTTAAGTCCTTCATTATCATCCACATACTTCTGTGCCGTCGCGGAATCGATGACTACTACATCGCACTTGCCGTTTACCAGCTCCAGGACTGCCTCCGTTCCCTTCTTAAACGCCTCATAGTCATAGCCCATATCGGATACGCAGGTCTCACCCGTGTAGCCCTGTACGACACAGATCTTCTTGTCGGCCATATCCGATGCCTTGGCGATGTCGGAATCCTCCTTAACGATCATGACCTGTGTTGCCGTATAATAAGGAACGGAGAAATCAACCGCTTCCTTTCTCTCATCCGTCACCGTCATGCCTGCGATGACCGCATCGATCTGCCCGTTCTGCAGGGCGATCAGCAGAGAATCAAATTCCATGCTCTCGATCGCTGCCGTCATGCCGTTCTCCTCAGCGATCTGCTTTGCAATCGCCATATCGATACCGTCATACTGATCGATCACACCGTTTGCCGCCACGAACTCAAAGGGCGGGAACTCCGGGTTCGTACCGAAAGTCAGCACACCGTCCTGTATGGTAGCGACCGCGCCGGTATCCGCCGCATCTGTCTCCGCGTCCGCTGCTTCGGCATCTGCTGCCGCATCCGTCTGCGTGTCTGCCGCTTCGGTATCTGCTGCATCCGTCTGTGTGTCTGCCGCTTCGGTATCTGCTGCCGCATCTGCCTGCGTGTCTGTTGCGGCCGTATCATTGCCGCATGCCGTGAGCGCTGACATTGTCATAGCCATAGACAATAAGAGCGCCAATACTTTTGCTGTTTTTTTCATAATGATCTCCTCCTGTATACTATTATCCCGGAAACATCCTTCGGCATCGGTTCCTGCCGGAACCCTTACGCAAGGACGATTCCTATATCTGAAACCGTTCGCCGCAGCATCGGCAAACGGTCCGATACCTTATCACGATCGCGTGGTCATCACCGCACCGACGATAGGATACCATGATCCGGGGCGCGAAGGTCTGCACAGCCTCTGCACCTTTTACAGTACCTTGCTCAGGAACAGCTTCGTTCTCTCATTCTGTGGATGATTGAACACCTGTTCCGGTGTGCCGCTCTCCATAACTTTTCCCTGGTCGATGAAAAGCACTCTGCTCGCCACTTCTCTTGCAAATCCCATCTCATGCGTCACGATCACCATCGTCATGCCGGATTTCGCCAGATCCTTCATAACGTCAAGCACTTCTCCCACCATCTCCGGGTCCAGAGCCGAAGTCGGCTCGTCAAAGAGCATGATCTCCGGATCCATGGCCAACGCCCGGGCGATCGCCACACGCTGTTTCTGTCCGCCGGAAAGCTGTGCCGGATAAGCGTCAGCCTTCTCGGAGAGATTGACCCGGTCCAGCAGCTCCTGTCCTCTTCTGACCGCCTCTTCCTTCGTCATCTTCTTAAGGAGAACGGGCGCCAGCGTGATATTGTCCATGATCGTCAGATGGGGAAACAGATTGAACTGCTGGAATACCATCCCCATTTTCTGCCGGACTCTGTTCACGTTCACCTTCGGCGCATTGATCTTCTCGTCGTCCACGTAGATCTCGCCGTCCGTGGCCTCCTCCAGCAGATTCAGGCAGCGCAAGAACGTGCTTTTGCCGGAACCCGACGGGCCGATCACCACAACGACCTCGCCCTGTTCGATATGTTCATCAATTCCGTTTAAGACCGTCAGATCGCCGAATTTTTTATGCAGGTTTTTTACTTTGATCATAAAAATCCATTCCCCTTCTATCTGATATCGGATCTGCGCAGGCGTTTTTCCACCTGACGCAACGCCAGCGTCAAAAGCTTGATCAGCACGTAATAGATGACAGCCGTTCCAAAAAGGGGCATGACCGGCTTGTAGGTAGCGCTCTTGATGAAATCGCCCGCCTTCTGAATATCCATCAGCCCCACGTAGCCGACGATCGCCGTCTCCTTGATGAGCACGATAAACTCGTTACACAGCGCCGGAAAAATATTTTTGACCGCCTGCGGGATCACGATGCGCGACATCGTCTGATAGGCATTTAAGCCAAGCGACCTGCCCGCCTCCGTCTGTCCGTGATCCACGGAGAGGATGCCCGCGCGGATGATCTCCGACACGTAAGCTCCCGAATTGATGCCGAATGCGATCGCGGCGATGATCCATTTCTCCCAGTGCACACTGGCAAAAATAACGAAATAGATGAACATGAGCTGCGTCACCGAGGGCGTACCCCTGATGATGTCCGTATAGATACCGCCGATGATCTTAAACGGCTTGAACCTGGACACATTGCACAGCGCGACCACCACACCGATCACGATACCGATCAGGATCGCCAGAAGCGATACCTTAATGGTGACGCCGATGCCCTCCAACAGCAGCATATAACGGTCTTCCCTGATAAAAGAGCTGTAAAAATCTGCGCAAAAGCCAGCCCACCATGTCTGTAAGCCTGTCATTCGTCATACTCCTTTGATTTCATTCCACATAAAATCAGGGTCAAAGCAGTGCCTGTTCTGCATCCTAGCGCACATCTTTGTACCCTGGCTACAT
>CANQIJ010000111.1 GCA_947624025.1 uncultured Lachnospiraceae bacterium
GCCCTGTAACGGGGGCCCTCCGTGAACGCTTACTGCGGCACATTCCTGACAAGCTCCGACTGTACGGTATCTGTCTGCTCTGCCGGTGTTCGGCGCTCAGGTTCCAGAGCTACCTTCCACGATGCCCTGCCGAAATGCCCTTGCAGCATACGGGCATTCTCTCTGACGGCGGCTGTCATGTACTCCTCTCTGTCATCACCTGTAGATCATATCATCTGCGGTGTCCTCCGGACACGGCTGCCGGAAACGGTTCTCCCAAGCTGCCTGCCGCAGTTTTTACGTTATCATAAATATAGTAAGTCCGGCGTTGTTTGTCAAGAGCTATCTTTACACCGCCCCGCGCGCCGCATCCGGCTCATCCCCGATGACCTGCAGGAACACCTCGACGAGATGCGGGTCAAACTGTGTGCCGGAGCATCTGCGCAATTCCTCCACGGCCGCCTCTTTGCTCATCGCCTTGTGATAAGGCCTGTCATGGACCATAACGTCATGAGAATCCACCACCGTGATGATACGGGACAGAAGCGGGATCTCCTCCCCTTTCAGCCCGCCCGGATAGCCGTTGCCGTCCCATCTCTCATGGTGATGCAGTATGTACTCCGCGATCGACTGAAGCTCCTTGGACGCACTGGCGATGCGGTATCCCTTCTCCGTGTGGGTCTTCATGATCTCCCATTCCTCATCGGTCAGCTTGCCGGGCTTGAGCAGGATGGAATGCGGAATGGCGATCTTGCCGATATCGTGAAGCACCGCAAGAAGCTCCAGCTTACCCAGCTCGGCATCCGACAGCTTCAGAGCTTTTCCGAGCTTTACCGCCATCTCTTTGGTGCGCTCTACATGCTCCTCCGTCTCGTAATCGCTCTCCGTAAGCGTCTGGGTCAGAGAATCCAGCAGGGAACTTTTCTGGGACGTCTCGCTCATCAGCTTCTTCGTGCGCATACTGTTGACGGCCTCTTTGACGGCATCGTCCACGGACTTGCCGCCGTTGCGGATGACTGCAATGCCGTACTCAAGATCCGTCGCGATACCCATGTGATTGCCGTCGCGGTACTGTGCCTTGATATTTTGGAAAAGACGGTCCGCATACTCCTGCTCAACCTCAATAAAACCCGCCGCCATATCGCTGCCGTCCAGGCGGGCCAGCACCGAGGATTTGGGCAGGCCCTCCCGCAGAAGATCCGCCGCGCGTCTGATCAGCTCATTGCCCTTCGCCCAGCCATACACATCGTTCACAAATCCGATACCGTTGGTGTTGCACACAACGATCGTAATCGGATACAGCTCCTGCTTAACGATATTTTCCATATTCGCATAGAAGCTCTGCTTGGAATAAAGCCCTGTCAGCGCATCCCGCTCGATCACCAGGCTCTTCATGATGAGCAGGTGTCCTATGATGCGGTCCTTCCCGTCTCTTAAGCAGTTAAAATCACACTGATACACCTTCTCGCCCACATCGCCCGGATTGTTCCATTCAAAGACCTGATCCGTCACGGTGTCCTGCAGCTCCTTAAAGGAAGCGATCTGTATAAAATCCATCATGCTGATCCGCTTATTCGGATCATTCAGCTCCGGGAACAGATTCCGGATATCCTGATTGGTATCCGCCACATATCCTTCATAGTCGAACAGGATCATCGGCATTCCCATATATTCCAGGATCATCTTCCGGGTGGAATTGAGCATACCCTTAGAAGTGTAATCAAAGGTATTCCAATAGATAAAAGGACAGGCCATACCGTATATGGGTACAGAGATATCCACAGGGAGCTTCAGTATCCCCGACATATAGAAATAGCTGAAGATCACCAGCACGACCAGACCGATCAGGCTGTTGCGGTATCTGGCGCAGTAGATCTTCGGCACGTTTACCGTCTTAATGAACAGCGCGTATGCCGTAATGCCGGCAAGCAGATAATCCAGTCCCAGATGCAGGTAGAAGGGCGGCTTCGCCGCATACATATATTTGATGGCATAGCTGCTGTACAGATTGTACTGATAGCGCATGGCAAACTCATAGAAAATATTGAGGACCAGAAACGCGCAGTCCAAAAGCGTGACCAGGCACAACGCCGGGTACAGATATCGCTTGCGCCTGAAAACAGCGATCCTCGATTCCGTAAATTCAAAAGAATAGAGGGCGGCCGCAAGCAGCATGATATTCATACAGATAAAATAAATGCTCGTCCATACCGATGCCGCAATATAAGCATCGGCCCTGATCCTCACGGCATAAACGATGATCAATGCGGCGGCCGCCACGAACATATTGCCCGTAAAGATCCCCATACGGTTTTTCTTTCTGTATGCGCTGACAGCATAGACGACGGCGCACAGCCCCGCCAGACCATACCATAGATAGATCCACAACATAGCCTCTCCTCACACGCTGCCGTAAACGCCCCGGTACTCCCAAACGGCACAGCGTTCCCATCTTTTGCTCATGCTAATCATTGTAGCATATTTTTTGATTCTTCGACAGATGAGCAGCGTTGTAAATAAGCACAAATCTTCATCGCCAAAATTGTATAGATTTTCAGAGGATCCGTATGGGCGGACGGCATCTGCCGGATCGCCCGCAGATCTGGTATGGTTATAAAATCTCAAATTGGCACTTTAAATCATACCATATCGTTGTATAGTAGTCTCAACGAGAAAAAAGAGAGGTTGTATTATCATGAAAAATGAAAAACTGCTCAAGCTTGTTTTGACAGGCCTGTTTGCCGCTCTGTCCTACGTGGTATTTACTTTTCTGCAGATCAAGATAACGCTGCCGGGCGGCAATGCGACATCGATCCATCTGGGTAACGCCGTCTGCGTACTGGGTGCGCTTCTGCTCGGCGGTCTTGGCGGCGGGCTGGCCGGTGCCATCGGCATGACCATCGGCGACCTTTTCGATCCGGTCTATATCCTGTCCGCGCCCAAAACGTTTCTGTTAAAGCTCTGCATCGGACTGATCACCGGGCTGATCGCGCACAGGATCGGACACATCTCCACGGAGACGGACAACCGCAAGGTTTTCAAATGGACGGTTCTGGCCACCGTCGGCGGGCTGCTGTTCAACGTGATCTTCGATCCTCTTGTCGGATACTATTACAAGCTGCTGATCCTCGGCAAACCCGCCGCAGAGCTTACGATTGCGTGGAACATCGCTTCCGCATCCATCAACGCGGTCACATCGACGATCGTCTCCATCGCAGCATATATGGCGGTCAGACCCGCCCTGAAGAGATCGGGATTATTCCCGGCTATCGGAAAGCGGAAAGAAGCTGCCGCATGATAAAAAGGACGGTCAGGCGCTGCCTGCCGTCCTGATATCCTGTTATGTCCTATCCCACGATGCCGTCGTCCTCCGGAATGATGAGCGCAGCCGCGATGTAGACCACCAGCCCCGTGCCGCAGCTTACCAGTGAACAGAGCAGCCACACAAGTCTTATGAGCGTGGGATCTACGTTCAGGTATTCGCCGATACCGCCGCACACGCCGCAGAATGTCCTGTTTGTCTTGGATCGCATCAGTCTCTTGTAATCGTTTCCCATGATATCCCTCCTTATTGTACCGTTATCGCCTGTATTGTTCCCGTTTCCTTTACCGCCATCGCAAGGCTATCGCTCAAAATCCAGGGCAACGGTTCCCATGGAGCACTCGATAGTATAGTTGCTCGTGCTTGAATGATCGATATTGCGTTCACTTGCCATTCCCGAATAGCTGCTGCCGCCGATTCTGACAGTGCCCATGGCGCAGTCTATCGAATAGTTATGATCCGTCTCGGCGTCTCTTAAGCTCATCAGGATGTTCCCCATACTGCACTCCGCAGCGAGATTTCCCTCCACGGTGCCGGTAAACTCTATGCTTCCCATGCCGATTTCTATCCCGGCGTCCTTCGCGACCATCGCATCGTCAATGACAACCTTGCCCGCGCCGGCAGACACATCCGCCGTATCGCAGGACAGCTTTCCGACATTCAGCTTGCCCGCGCCGGTCTCCAGACTGACGGCTCCGTCTGCATGCAGACCGTCAAAGTGACATTCTCCCGCGCCGACCTCGATGTCGATCTCTTTCGCCGTCAGCTCCGCCGACTTTAAAATACCCGCGCCGAATTCAATGTCCGCATGATCGAGCCTGGTCCCCGCCGGAAAATACAGATATACCCGGTCAGCCTTCCTGCCGATCCCCAGATTGGATCTCCAGCTTTGTTTCGACTTAAGTCTGAGGACGCCGTCTTCGATACGGTAGCGCACTCTGTCGGAGACGCTGTCAGAGGCAAGCCTCACATATTCGTCCTCCGACGCCTGAATATACAGCTCACAGGCTCCGGCTTCTATCTCCAGGCCGCGCAGCGTATCCGCGGTAAGCTCCGTCACCGTCATCTCTGTCGTGCCGCCGATCGGCATCCATTCTCTGTCGTCCCAGTTCATGATATCTTCCTCTGTCTCATCGTCAAAGAAGCCGAAATCCCATCCGTTGTAATAGGTGATGAACCGAAACGGGAACCCGGTATACCGCCTTACGTCCATTCCGTCAAGTATCCGGAAGCCTCCAAGCAGTCTGCCCACGCCGCACAGAACGCAGCCGATGATAAATATGACAAGCGCCGTGACAAGACACCCTTTTGTAAATTTTCTCATTCCGTTCGTCATGCCGCGCACCTCCCTCTGTTAAAAATCTTACGTCCAAGAGCCCCTATCAGCTTTACGGCCGCCGGGATTGCCGCACCGGCCATCAGAACCGTCAGCCATACGAATACGATACCAAACGCCAGCGCGATGAGGGAGCATCCGATCAGGCTTATGCCTGCAAGCGGCTCCGTAACACAGAGCGCGAATCCCGTTATGAACAGGGCGGCCGCCACCACGATCAGGGCAATGCCGACGGCAAGGAATGCCACAAATATTCCGAACAGCATTGCAAACAGACCCATCACGATACCGAATGCCGCACTCAGAAGTCCCGCCCAGACCGGGAAAGTTACTACGGCAAGGATCACGAGCAGTGCGATCGTGCCGCCGGACATCTTTTTCCTGTCGGCCGTACAGCCGTTCCCCGGGCTGCCGGGCTGACTGTAAGGATCGCTGCCTCTTCCGCTGTCTTTTCTGCCGCCGTATATCCCCTTTCCGCCGGTTCTCCGGTAGTAATCGTCTGTTGCGGCATCGTTCGGATTCATCACCTCGTCCTTCGGGGTATGCGCATAGCCATGGAAACCGGACTCCGTAAACTCTCCCGCCGTCTGTCCTTCATTTAATCCCGCCTTGATCGACCGCGCCAGCTCCTCCGGCGTTCCGAGCGACGCGATGACGCCGCCTTCGTTCTCCGCTCCGGCATCGTCAAAATAATCGTTATAGTATTGCAGCGCCGCATCCCGCTCCGACGGCGGCACATCGTTTAACAGCGCTGACAGACGCCTCATAAATTCCGCTCTGTTCATGCTTTCAATCCTCCCTCAAATATCTTGTTCAGCTTGGCAGAATACCGATACCATTCGCTGATATACAGATTGAGCTGCGCCCTGCCCTTCTCTGTCGCCTTGTAATACCGTCTGTTTCTGCCCGCGCATTCCATGTCGTACACTTCCAGGCATTCATCCTTCTGCAGACGCCTGAGCACAGGATACAGCGTGGACTCGGATATCTCGATGACCTGCCGCACATCCTGCGTGATCTTATAGCCGTATGTCCCCTCCGGCTCCCCGGAT
Organism: uncultured Lachnospiraceae bacterium; assembly: GCA_947624025.1. Lineage (GTDB taxonomy): Bacteria > Bacillota > Clostridia > Lachnospirales > Lachnospiraceae > UBA3282. The sequence goes on from CANQIJ010000111.1 coordinate 5,690, forward strand.
ACCACCGCCAGCACGATCGCATCCAGCAGCGCCGCGCCCGTATTAAAAACCATGCGATATACTCCTTTCCTGTTTCTTATACATCTCATAGCGAACCATTCCGTTCTACCCTTTTTTCCGGCGTTCAATATTGTTATATTTTATAATATTATACGCCATATAATATTGTTTCTGCTAATACTATACGACATATAATATCAGTTGTCAACATCTGTTTTTCATTTTTTATCACACAAAAAAAGGACGGTTACAGGCTTCCTGCTCATAACCGTCCTAAATAGTGCTGTTATTCAGTTGTGACAGCGGCTGTTTCTGATTCGTTCCGACTCAGGCAAACATATCGGCGCACCGCTTCAGATATCCCGTAACATCCAGATGCTGCGGGCATACCTTCTCACACTGTCTGCAGCCGATACAGTCGGACGCCCTGTGTCCTTCCGGCACGGCCGCATAATCTGCCGCCGCCTCCGCCTTCTGTCCGTTGCCGAGCTGTTTATTGGCCGCCGAGAAGATATCGGGGATCGGGATCTGCTTCGGGCAGCCGTCCACGCAGTAATGACAGGCGGTACAGGGGATCGTCGCCGAGTTGCCCATGATCCGCTGTGCCTGCTGAATGATGCGCTGTTCTTCATTGTCTAACGGCTTGAAATCTTTCATATAGGAGAGATTGTCCTGCATCTGCTCCACATTGGACATCCCCGACAGCACGGTGATGATCCCGTCAAGCGACGCCGCGAACCGGATCGCCCAGGACGCCGGCGACATGCCGGGCCTGGCATCGGCAAACAGCTTCCTGACCTCTCCCGGAGGATTGGCCAGCGTACCGCCCTTGACCGGCTCCATGATGACCACGGATTTGCCGTGCGAGCGCGCCGTCTCGTAGTTGGCGCGGGAGGACACGTTCGGATCCTCCCAGTCCAGATAATTGATCTGCAGCTGGACGAAATCGACCTCGGGATGCTCCGTCAGAAGCCGGTCCAACAGTTCGGGGCCTGCGTGAAAGGAGAAGCCGACATGTCTGATCAGCCCCTCCGCCTTGCGCTCCCTGACGAAATCCCACAGGTGATATCGGTCGTATTTGGCGTAATTGCCGCCCATCAGCGCATGCAGGAGATAATAGTCGAAATATCCCGCGCCGGTGCGCTCCAGGCTTCTGTAGAACTGCTCCTTTGCGTCTTTTTCATCCGATGCCGCCGAGACGTTGAGCTTCGTGGCCAGCGTATAGGCGTCTCTGGGATGGCGCTCCACGAGCGCCTTTTTGATGTCCTGCTCGGACGACCCGTAGACATAGGCCGTGTCAAAATAGGTAAAGCCTGCCTCCAGGAACAGATCCACCATCTTTTCCACCTGCCCGATGTCCGTCCGCTCGCCCTTCTTCGGCAGGCGCATCAGCCCAAATCCCAACTTGGGAGTCTCTTTTCCAAAATAATCAGCCATGGTAACCTCCATTCTATATATACGCAAAAAGCGCCCTGTTACAGGCGCAAGTTCGCAATGTCACAATGCCGTCAGGCAGATCCGCCCTGTCACAAGACCGGCCGCAGATCAGTCGTAAAACAGATTGACCTTGCCGACCACGCCGTCATTGATGACATAGTAGGCCGTAAAATCCTCCGGTTTCACATAGATCTGCATATCCCTGATCGTTCCGGGCTTAAAGCCCTTGGAATAGTAATGGGCTTTGACCCGTTCGGTCATTGTTTCCATATCCACTTCATAACCCCTGTACTGTAAAATAACCTCCGATGACACATCAGAGCCTGCAGCCGTCTCCGTGCCCGCCGCTTCGTCCTGCCTGGTCAACTGGTCCTTATCCATCTCTTTCATACCGATGCCTCCTCTGTCTGTCTGAGAGTCCGCCCTGTGCCGTGTATGGTGCTGTCTGCATCTATTGTACCATATTCTCTGATGCCAGTATCGTAAACCATTCCGGAAGAATCGCGAAGCGATTCTTGAGACGCAGATTGCTGAATCTGCGTCCATTGTACCATACAATTACACATTCCGACAAGAAGAGATTCTGAAT
>CANQIJ010000112.1 GCA_947624025.1 uncultured Lachnospiraceae bacterium
TATTTAATACAATTATAACCTTTTTTTGTTTTGCTTTCAACTGTGGCGGGCGTACTTCTCTACTTCACCACCCACACTACTCCCCCCCCACAACCGTTCTATTTTATACTCTTACTAATTCCAAACTCTTTCACCGTCTGCCGGACCGTGGAATTATTCTCAACGATATAATTGGCAATTTGGATTCTATGTTCTCTCCTGATACTCTGCACTCCCTCTGCATTTCGGGTAGGTACTGCAACCATAAAACCTTTCCCCGCATTGCTTCCTTTCTTTACAGTCCGCAATACCATAGGTGCGCCGCATCTGGGACACAACACTTGTTCTTCGCCTCCAAAAGCCTCTGAAGCATCCCCGGATTCGACAGCTTTTTCAGAGTATTCCTTTTCATGGACGCGATTTTCAATATTCTCAATATGGTTTTTCTTTACCTGGTCGTCAACCTGTGTGCCAGGATATAATTTTTCATAAAGCAGCATAATCTTGTTTTCATCTAATGCCAAAGGCATTCCTGCTTCCATACCAGCCACTGTCCGATACAGCCGGTCTCTCTTGACCACAGTGGCATCAGAGCCGGATACATCCACTTTTTTCAAAGTACATCTTTCGGAAAACACTACAACGGAATGAATCGGCACCGTTTCATCCTGGAGATATTGCTTCAGCCACTTAATATGCAGTTGGTTCTGTTTAACAGGATTCAAGAAATGTTCTTTATGGAATTTGCGTCCCTGCGGTAAGATCTGCGTCCAGTTCTTCCCTTTCGCATCGCCAAAGATCCAGCCGCTGTAGTTTTTACTCTCAAACACATAGATCCCGCTCCTGCTTATCATCATCACATCTATTTCCGTTGTTTCGCCGTTTTCCCTCGGCAGATAGCAGTTAAAAAGGAACTTTGCGTCTTGTTTTTCATATGCACTCAGATAACGATATGTCAGATATTCCCCGTATCTTCCTTTATCAAGCAAAACACCCAGAAATGAATTGCCGGTGACCTGCCTATATGACGAATTATTATATTGCCATAGCATAAACGCCCACGCCGCCAATGCAAGAATAATTGCGAAAATTGCAGTGCAATACAATATGTACATAACCTAATCCTATCCTTTCCATTCCGTTTAATGCCCGTCATTCTACCATTACAATTCTTGAATATTTAACACCAAACAAATGCAAATATTATTTCCACCTTTAATAATATTGTGAAGAATTTTATATTCTATTAACCCGGACTGCCCTCTAATGATGATATCCGTACATTGCCAGCACATTTTGCAGGGAAACATCCTCCCCTCCAACCATTACAATTTATTACCACCGCATGTACTATTCTCCTTTTGAGGCGTTATGACTTTTTATGTAACTAAATCTGTAATCTCTCAGGGCCTGCGCCGTCCGGAGCCTTTCCCGCTTTCCAAAAAACAGGCGGTCTGTTTATCTTGCTTCTTTCCTTTCCGGTTTTCTTCCGGCTGCCGTCTGGCGTTTCCTGCATTCCGCCTCATGACGCGCGACAGCTTGCAGATAACCGATATATCTGACCAGATCTTTTCTGTTTTCGCGTTTCAATTTCTGAATATCGTATAGAATGTCATGAAGCGACAGATTGTCCAGATACGGTCTCGCAAGGTTCGTGTTCCCCAGATAGTCCGTTTCCACGCCCAGCAGGTAGTCCGCGCTGACTTTGTAGTATTTCGCCAATTCCACAACCACACGCACCGGTATATCACGGCAGCCTCTCTCATAGTTAGAGTATGTCTGTTGTGAAACATTCAGATACTTGGCGACCTCTTTCTGTTTCAGGTCATGATCTTCCCTCAGATCCCTGATCAGCTCGCGCAATTCTTTCATACAGCTTATCCTCTTGTGAATTTTGTTGTTTTTTTATTATTTCACAACAGTATGCCGTATTTTAGAAGTTACTCATATGGGGATTTTTCCGCGAGATAAACAACGTATTGTTGTATAAAAGTGCAGTAAGTCCCCTTATCATATTGCTTCACAATAAAAAGGCGCGGGAAACATTCTCGTTTCCGCAGCGCCCTCTCTTTATAACGAACAAGCTTTACTGCACTACCTGGTTACGCCCGTTATTCTTACCGTAGTACAGCTTTTTGTCGGCATCGGCGATAATGTGGTCAAGCAGATCGTCGCTGCCCTCCACCACGCCGAAGGTCATTGTAACCTTGACTTTTTCATTCTGAAACGCCACCGTCCTGCTTCGTAAGATCTTCAGAAGATCCTCCAGGCAGTCGGCCGCCATATCAAGCCGGTAGCTTTCAAATACCAGCAGAAATTCCTCTCCGCCCCAGCGGGCGACAAAGCCTCTGCCCTTCATCATTTCTGTCATGCGGGCGGATACATCCACCAGCACGGCGTCTCCGCATTCATGTCCATAGGTGTCGTTGACACGTTTAAAGAAATCGATATCTCCTATCGCAACGCTGAATGGCACTCCGGTCTCCAGGCTTTTCTTCTGGACATGTTCCAGCTTCATCTGGACATATCTTCTGTTATAAAGCCCTGTAAGCTGATCCCGCTCTATCAGATCCCGCAGGGAACGCTGCATCTGGACGACATATCTCCCCATGTCACCCAGTTCGTCCTCTCTTTTGAGCACCTCGGGCTCCAGCTCTGCCGTCAGATTACCGTTGGACGTTTTATTTAAGAGGCTTTCGATCTTGATGAGCGTGGACAGAAACTTATCGGAAAAAACAGTCACGATCAGAACCGTCAGGACCGCAACCGCCAACGCGACCAGAAGAATGGGAAAAACAGACTGCCATACGAGCTTATTCACTTCTTTGGCCGGTTTTGCGACGAACAGCATACCGATGCACGTTCCGTCGGAATTGACCAGCGGCGCATAATACGCAAAATAATCTTCGCGGCTTATCGACACCCTCGGATAGAAATGTCCCTCCCGGCTGTCCGTTACCTCTCTTGTGATCACATTGTTGACTGTGGTTCCTGTCATCCTGTTACCATTAGCATCCGTCAGCGTAGTTATCACCCGCGTACTTTTGTAAGTGAGCGTTATGTCTACGCCGGCCTTCTCTTTGACGGCATCAATAACGGAGTAATCCCCGTTGATCAGATGGTCGCCTTTATAAAATAATAATTCGTCTCCTTCTTCCACCACAGTATAGTCTCCCGGATACATCATATCGAAGACAACGGCCACCGCATCATTGAGATCTCTAAGCTCGCTTTCCATCTCTCTGCGCATACTGGCTGCAAAACTACTGGAAGCAAAAGAAGTAACGATCAATGTAAACAAAAAAACAGGTAAAAAATTCAGCTTTAAAAAAGTCCATCTCAGACCGCTGATCCTTCCCTTTTTTCTCATGATATCCTCCCTGTACACAATGACTGTGCTTACATTATGACACAATCCGTTCAATTGTGCAAACCCTTACACGACCCTTCTCACCGTAATGATACTTCGATAGGTTGCGGATGTGATCTTGATGCCCGTCCGCTCCGTACTCGCGTGTACGATCTGCCCATTGCCGATATAGATCCCCACGTGTCCTCCGTAGTAAATGATATCTCCCGGCTGCGCATCGGAATAGGATACCCCTCTGCCGACGGTAGACTGCGCGTAAGATGTCCGGGGGAGCGATATTCCGAATGCCTGATAGACCGCCATCACGAAACCGGAGCAATCCGCCCCGTTGGTCAGGCTGGTGCCGCCCGCCACATAGGGACAGCCGACATATTTACATGCAAAATCAGCGATCTGCTGACCCTTGCCGCCTCCTGAGGAGGACGGTTTGGGGGCCTGCTGCTCCTGACCGGCATCCTCTTCGTCCGCGTTGTCCTGTTGATCGGACTGCGCCTCTTCCGCCTTCCTGCGTTCCTCCTCTTCTTTGCGCCTGCGCTCTTCCTCCTCTTTGCGTCTGCGTTCCTCTTCCTCCAGCTTTTTGATCTGCGCGGTCTCCTGTTTGATCTTCGCAGTATAGGCGGCCGCTTCCTGTTTAGCCTTTGCAAGCACTACATTATAATTCTCGTATTCTTTCTTCTTTTGTGCCAGGACGTCCTCAACATACGCCTGTTCCTCCTCAAGCTCCGTCTTTGAGGTTTCCAGCTCTGATTTTTCTTCCTCCAGCTCATCCTGCAGGTCGGCTACCTGCTGCACGGTCGCTTTGTACTCTTCCAGAAGATTGCGGTCATACTCATAGAGCTCTTCCACATAATTCGCCTTATTCATCATATCGCTCATGCTGGACGCCCCAAAGAACAGTTCCAGATAGGATGTCTCGCCGCGCTCATACATGAATTTGATGCGCACCTTCATCGACTCGTACTGTTCCTGCTGTACAGCCAGTGCCTCATCGTAGGCAGCCTGCGCATTGACAATATCCTCTTCCTTATCCGATATCGCTTCCTTGATCAGGTTGATATCCGTCAATAACGCCACCATCTCCGCATCCAGATCATTGATCTGCGCCTCAACGCCTTCCTGTTCGTCTTCATAATCAGAGATTTTCTCCCGGACATCGTCCAACTGCGACTGATCTTTCTTCAGATCTTCCTTCAGACCGGAAATAGTGGTGGCCGATACCGGATCTGTCACTAAGAGGAAAATTATGAAAGCCGTTACGAGACATATTGCCTGCGTATGTTTCTTTTTCATCCTGTCGTCCCTCACTCTGCCCCGATCAGGCAGTATTCACCCGGCCGCACTCCGTCCGCGCTGTCCAAAACACATACTTTTACGGTCATTTACAATTCACAGTTATTGACCGTTCTCGGGAAGGGTATTACATCCCGGATGTTAGCCATGCCGGTCAGATACATAACACACCGTTCAAATCCCAGTCCGAACCCGGCATGTCTGGCCGAGCCGTATTTTCTCAGATCGAGATAGAACTGGTAGTCCGCTTTATTAAGCCCCAGCTCATCCATCCTCCGCTCCAGCGTTTCAAGATCGTCCTCTCTCTGACTTCCGCCGATGATCTCGCCGATTCCCGGGACCAGGCAGTCCATCGCCGCCACGGTCTTTCCGTCCCCGTTCAGCTTCATATAGAAAGCCTTGATCTCCTTCGGATAATCCGTCACAAAGACAGGGCGCTTGAACTCCTGCTCCGTCAGGTATCGCTCGTGCTCGGTCTGCAGGTCGCATCCCCACGACACCTTATACTCAAATTCATCGTTATGCTGTTCCAGTATTTTAATGGCATCCGTATAGGTCACATGCGCGAAGTCAGAATTGAGAACGTGGTTTAATCTCTCGATCAGCCCCTTATCGACGAACTGGTTGAAGAAATTCATCTCCTCAGGCGCATTCTCAAGCACATACCTGATCACGTGCTTTAACATCGCTTCCGCAAGCATCATATCATCCTGCAGATCCGCGAACGCGATCTCCGGCTCGATCATCCAGAACTCCGCCGCATGTCTTGTCGTATTGGAATTTTCCGCCCGGAACGTAGGCCCGAAGGTATATACGTTCTTAAACGCAAAAGCATACGTTTCTACGTTTAGCTGTCCGCTGACGGTCAGATTGGCGGGTTTGCCGAAAAAATCCTGCGTATAATCGACCTGTCCGCCCTGCGTCAGGGGAAGATCGCCAAGATCCAGAGTTGTCACCTGGAACATCTCGCCCGCACCCTCGCAGTCGCTTCCCGTGATGATCGGCGTATGCACATACACGAATCCCCGCTCCTGGAAAAAGGTGTGGATCGCATAGGCGATCAGTGAGCGTACACGGAATGTCGCCTGAAAGGTGTTCGTCCTCGGTCTTAAATGAGAGATCGTTCTGAGATATTCAAAGCTGTGTCTTTTCTTTTGCAGCGGATAATCCGCCGTGGACTCACCCTCCACGGTTATCGTTACGGCCTGCATCTCGAACGCCTGCTTCGCCTGCGGCGTTGCGACGATCTTTCCCTTCGCAATGATCGCAGAGCCTACATTCAGCTTTGAGATCCTGTCAAAATTATCAAGCGAATCACTGTACACGATCTGCAGAGGCTCAAAAAAGGTTCCGTCATTCAGGACGATAAATCCAAATGTTTTGGAATCCCTGATACTTCTTACCCAGCCTCCTACCGTCACTTCTTTATCGGTATAAGCCTCCCTGTTACGGTAAAGCTCCTTGATATCCGTCAGATTCATTCCGTTCATATCCCTGTCTCCTTCTCTATCCCTTAGATCGTATCATTGGATCTGTTCTGCGCCGGCTGTCAGTCTGCATCCGCCGCCGCATCCGTTGTTTCTATCACTGCGTTCTCTTTGAGGAACTCCATCACGCTGTCACGCACAAGCTGTTCCCGCAGAAGCTCCACATCGTTTTCCTTTTTGTATGCTTCCTCGGACTCATAGCCGCCGGCTTCCACCCGGCTGTCGATCTCATCCTGAAGCTTCTCTTCTGTCGGATTCAGTCCCTCTGCATCGGCGATCGCCTGATACAGGATATACTGCTGCGCCTCCTTAAGCGCCTCGTCCTTAAACTCCGCCTCATAGGTATCCTTGTCCATCCCGAAATTATTCTTCATATAGACTTCCAATGTCACGTTCTGTGCGGATGCCTGCTGAGTCATCATATCCGTCACATAGTGATAGAAGCGGTCTACCATACCGGCGGGCGGCTCCTTAAAGGTGCAGCCGGACATGATCGTATTCACGATCGTCGTCTCTATGGTATTTTCATAGTTCTGCACCGCATTATCATAAAAAGACTGATACAGCGCGTCACGAAGCTCCTGCTCTGTAGTGACGCCGTCGATACCCATGGATTTTACGACATCCTCCGTGATCTCTTTTCTGCTGATACTGTTGACGGTAACGTCAAACACTACCGGTTTCCCCGCCAGATCCGGATTCGCCGGATAGGAGTCGGGAAAATTCAGGTTCAGGGAAACCTTGTCCCCTATATTGGCGCCGATCAGACCGTCCTCAAAGCCATCGATGAACTGGTGTGCGCCGATCGTCAGATCATAATCGGAAGCGGTTCCGCCGTCGAAGGCCTCTCCGTCCATATATCCCGCAAAGTCAATGTTCACCGTGTCCCCTTTTTCCACCGCTCTGTCCGTCACTTCCTCCGCTTCGCACATGGGCAGGACATAGATCGCGATATACGAATCGACCATGGCATCGTCCACGACAGGCTCTGCCGCAGATGCTTCGATACCGATATAATTTCCCAGCGTCACATAGTCGGACGCCGTGATGTCCTTGAGATATTCTTTACCGCCGCGAGCTGTCGCAATCGCTACCGCCGCAAGAATGGCTATAAATGCCGCCGCAAGAATGGCTGTAAATGCCGCCGCTTTTTTACCCGGCCTGTTATTGCTGAACTTTGTTTTCATAACGCTCTCCTCTTACTTCCTGATTTCCTGTTATTACTGCTCCTTATGGTTTCCCGATCTTTGGTCCGTCATGCCCTTCGCCGTTTTCCCGTACCCGGACGGCCCCGGCCGGCCATACGCAACAATACATGTCGATCATACCACAGATCGCATCTTAATAAAAGAGTATATTCCGGGGCCGGTGAACTTACCGCATCTGTTCATATAGCCGATTATACCACTAAAATATCCTTGATAAAAGCACAAATCAATGATAAAATATCCTGTACATGCAACAATAGTTTCGGAGGTAACC
>CANQIJ010000113.1 GCA_947624025.1 uncultured Lachnospiraceae bacterium
TAAACTGATTCATATAGGATTCGGAAATGTCGTGAATACGGGCAAGATCATTGCCATTGTCAGTCCCGATTCCGCACCCGTCAGGCGCATGGTGCAGAAGGCCAAGGAGGAAGGCATGGCGATAGACGCTACGCAGGGGCGCAAAACCAAGGCGGTACTTGTGATGGAGAACAGTCAGATCGTGCTTTCGGCGCTTCTTCCGGAGACTATATCGGGAAGGGCGCAGACATGGGAGAGTGAACCCGACGAGGATTAGCAGGCATCGGTCAGACGGCCGGTAACATACTCTTTTGGCCAGTAAACGACTGGGATTTGCAAGAGAGTTTATTATAATAACAGAAACAGAACCGGAAGGAGAAAAACTATGTTACATCCATCTTATGCAGACTTGATCAAGGTTGTAAACAGCGGAGTGGAAGAGGGAGAGGATCCTGTTGTGAACAGCAGGTATTCTATCGTAATGGCAACTGCCAAGCGGGCGAGACAGATCATCGCGGGCGATGACCCGTTAGTGGAGAGCAAGAGTAAGAAGGCGCTCTCTGTTGCCGTTGAAGAACTGAGTGAAGGTAAAGTTAAGATCACAAGCGAGGATGAAGAGGATGAAGAGTGCGATTAAAGCGGTAAGCGAAGGAAAGAATCTGTCCGTTGAGGAAGCGGCAAGAGTTATGGAGATCATGTTGAGCGGCGAAGCGACACAGGCGCAGATCGGCGCGTATCTGACGGCGCTTCGCATGAAGGGCGAGACGATCGACGAGATCATCGGGAGCGCCAGTGTACTGAAGGAGAAGGCGGAGCATATTCATCCGAATATTCCGCTGTATGTGGATTTTGTAGGAACGGGCGGAGATTACGCGTATACCTTTAATATTTCCACAACGTCCGCATTTGTGGTGGCGGCGGCGGGACTTCCCGTGGCAAAGCACGGCAACCGCGCAATCTCATCCAAATCCGGCGCAGGCGATGTGCTGGAAGCTCTGGGTGTAAATATCACGCCGGATATCGATGTAGTAGAGAAGTGTGTGGAAGAGGTGGGCATCGGTTTTATGTTCGCGCCTGCTTTCAATAAGTCTATGAAATATGTCGGTCAGGCGAGAAGCGAGATGGGGATCCGCTCGATCTTTAACATTCTCGGCCCCATGGCAAATCCTTCAGGTGCCAAATGCATGTTGATCGGCGTATACGATCAGGCATTGTGCGAGCCGATCGCAACGGCGCTCATGCATCTGGGCGTGGAGAGCGGTATGGTGGTTTCCGGCGCCAACGGTATGGATGAGATCTCCACGGTGTCTGAGACAACGATTGCCGAGATCAAGGATGATATTGTTACGGTGTATACGATCACACCGGAGCAGTTCGGCTTTAAACGCGCCACGGCGGAGGATATCACGGGCGGTGACGGAGCTGCTAACGCCAAGATCACCAGAGATATCTTAAGCGGCGCGGATAAAGGGCCCAAGAGGGATATCGTACTGCTGAACGCAGGCGCGGCGCTGTATGCGGGCAGGATCGTGCCTTCTATCGAGGAGGGCATTAAGCTGGCTGCGGAGACGATCGATTCCGGCAAAGCTTTGAAGACGCTTGAGAAGCTGGTGGAGTATTCTAATAAATGATGAAAAAAGTCTTATTCGTATCCCTGGGCTGCGACAAGAATCTTGTAGATTCGGAGATGATGCTGGGATTGCTTGCGCGCGGCGGATATGAGTTTACGGATGACGAGCGTGAAGCGGATATTGTTGTCGTCAATACATGCTGTTTCATAGGAGATGCCAAGGAAGAGAGCGTCAACACTATACTGGAGATGGCGGAGCTTAAAAATAATGGCGATATTGAGGCGCTCATTGTGGCGGGATGTCTGGGAGAGCGTTACCGCGAGGAGATCCGCAAAGAGATTCCCGAGGTGGATGCTGTCATCGGCACTGCGGCCATTGACGAGATCGTTAAGACTCTGGATGAAGTGCAGCATGGCTTACAAAGCGATCGCTATAAGAGTCTGGATGAACCTCCCGTTACGGGAATAGAACGGGTCGTTACAACCGGCGGATACTATGCTTATCTAAAAATAGCCGAGGGCTGCGACAAGCACTGTACCTATTGTATCATTCCCAAAGTTCGCGGTAATTACCGCAGCGTGCCGATGGAAGCGCTCGTAGCGGAGGCGCAGCAGCTTGCGAATAAGGGGGTAAAAGAACTGATCCTGGTGGCCCAGGAAACAACTGTTTACGGTCAGGATATCTATGGGCACAAGGCGCTGCCTGAGCTCCTTCATAAGCTGTGTGCGCTCAGCGGTATCTGCTGGATCCGGTTACTGTACTGTTATCCCGAAGAAATTGACGATGAGCTGATACAGACCATTAAGGAAGAAAAGAAGATATGCCATTATCTTGATCTGCCGATACAGCATGCTTCCGACACTATTTTGCAGCGGATGGGCCGCAGGACGGACAGAAAACAGCTTCAGGATATCATTGGCAGACTGCGCCGGGAGATTCCCGATATCTGTCTGCGCACCACGCTGATCACGGGCTTTCCGGGAGAGACAGAGGAAGATCACGAACAGCTGATGGAATTTGTGAAGCAGATCCGGTTTGACAGACTTGGCGTCTTTACCTATTCGAGAGAGGAAGACACGCCGGCGGCTCTTATGCCGGATCAGATACCGGAGAGAACAAAGAAGAAACGCCGGGCTCAGCTGATGCGGCTGCAGCAGGATATTGCTTTTGAGGCTGCACAGAATATGATCGGAACTGTGGTTACGGCGATAATCGAAGGCAGGATCGTATGCGATGACGTCTATGTGGCCCGTACCTATAAAGATGCACCGAACGTAGACGGCTGCCTGTTTGTGAATGCGGACAGGGATCTTATGTCGGGTGATTTTGTGCAGGTAAAGATCACGGCATCCCACGAATATGATCTGATTGGAGATATGGAAGATGAATCTGCCGAATAAATTAACGATGTTTCGCGTGATACTGATCCCCTTTTTTGTCGTGCTGATGTTGGTTGACATAACTTCTTACGACAAGTGGATCGCTCTCGCGGTTTTCATTATTGCAAGCCTGACGGATCTGCTGGATGGCAGGATCGCCAGAAAATACAATCTTGTGACGAATTTCGGTAAGTTTATGGATCCGCTGGCGGATAAGCTGTTAGTGTGCTCCGCGCTGATCTGCCTGGTAGCGCTTGAGAGGATACCGGCGTGGGTCGTGATCGTGATCATAGCCAGAGAATTTATTATCAGCGGATTCCGGCTGATCGCATCCGACAACGGCGTTGTCATTGCGGCCAGCTACTGGGGTAAATTTAAGACGACTTTTCAGATGGTCATGATCTGCCTGATGATCGCGGATATTGCGCAGATAGCGCTGCTTACGCAGATCGTCATGTGGGTGGCGGTCGTACTGACTGTGGTATCGCTGGCGGACTATCTGATGAAAAATAAAGAGGTTATGAAGGATACGAAATAAGAACAGGTGGCAGAATGACAGTAGAATTGATTTCAGTTGGAACAGAGATCTTACTTGGTAACATTGTGAATACGAATGCGGCATATCTTGCGGAAAAATGCGCATGGCTGGGACTCTCCTGCTACTATCAGGATGTAGTCGGCGACAATGAGGAAAGATTGTATGAGACGATCAGGACGGCTTTGTCCAGAGCCGATATCCTGCTGATATCCGGGGGACTCGGACCGACGCAGGATGATCTGACCAAGGAAGTGGCGGCGAAAGTCATGGAGAAGCCGCTGTATCTGCATGAAGAAAGCAAGGAAGCAATCCGCCGTTTTTTTGATAAAAGAGGTATGGAGATCACGGACAATAACTGGAAGCAGGCCATGGTGCCGGAGGGCTGTATCGTGCTGGACAATCCCAACGGAACCGCACCGGGCGTTATCATGGAGAAGGATGGCAGGCACATCGTCCTGATGCCGGGGCCGCCGAACGAGATGATCCCGATGTTTGAGACGTCGGTGATACCGTATCTGAATCGGCTGCAGAACGGGGTGATCTATTCCCAGACCGTCAAAATATGCGGCGTAGGAGAAAGTAAGGCTGAGTCCATGGTGAAGGACTTGATCGAAAGCCAGTCCAATCCTACGATAGCAACCTATGCAAAGACCGGGGAGGTCCATCTTCGGGTGACAGCGAAGGCGGAAGACGAGAAGGCGGCAAAGAAGCTGGTAAAGCCCGTTGTCAAGGAGTTAAAAGGCCGTTTCGGCAGCAGTGTATATACGACAGAGGACAATGTCACCCTGGAGAGATCGGTGGTCGATCTGCTCCGGGCCAATCATCTTACTCTTGTTACGGCGGAATCCTGTACAGGCGGTATGCTGGCGGCAAGACTGGTCAACGTGGCGGGCGTGTCGGACGTTTTCCGGGCGGGGTATGTAACCTATTCCAACAAGGCGAAACGCCGTCTGCTGGGCATTAAAAAGAGCAGTCTGGCAAAACACGGTGCAGTCAGCAAAGAGATTGCCCGCGAGATGGCAAAAGGCGCGGCGCTGATCTCCAAGGCGGATGCGACCGTGAGCGTTACGGGCATCGCCGGACCGGACGGCGGAACGGAGGAGAAGCCCGTAGGACTTGTGTATATTGCATGCAACGTCTGCGGCAAGATCACGGTAAAGGAATATCATTTCAGCGGCAATCGCGCCAAGATCAGGGAAAATACGGTGTCTGCGGCGCTGGTTTTCCTTCGCGAGTGCATTTTGCAGTATTACAGCGAAATGACCTTTGGAGGAAAAGATAAATAGGTACTGGCAGTTCTCAATTTATGTGACAGATAAGGGGTGATCATATGAGCCAATCAGATCAGTTTGATAACTTAAATAACAGTCAGGAAAATTTCGATGCGGGTTCCGACAACAGTGCATCCCGTGAAAACACGGTGTCTCTGGACAGTACGGTGTCCTCCGATACTTATCATGTGGAGAGCAGTGCGGATATCTACGATTCGCCGGACATCATTGATGTGACGCCGGAAAACGGGAACAGTGATGAGGCTTTTGCCGCGGCTCCTTACGGCAGCGGTCCGTATGGCAATAACCCATATGGGGATAATCGATACGGAGCTAACCCCTATGGGAACAGTCAGCAGAATAACGAGCCTTATCGTGATCCGTATGGGAGTGATTCCTATACCGGCGGGCAGTATCAAAATAACCGGTACGGGAATGAACCCTATGGCAATAATCAATACGGCAATAATCCGTATGGCAATAATCCGTATGGCAATAATCAGTACGGTAATAATCAATACGGCAATAATCAGTACGGTAATAATCAGTATAGTAATAATCCGTATGGGAATGATCCGCACACCGGCAACCCGTATGGGAACGGCTGGCAGGGCAGCAATCCCTACGGCGGGCCGTCCGGTATACCGCCTTACGGCAATGGGCAGTACAGTCCGTTTGCCGCGCCGCCCAAAAAGAACAGATCGGGGCTGATCATTGGTATTGTGGTGGCGGTTATCGTGCTCTTCCTTATTGCCGTCTTTGCCCTGGTGTACAAGGCTATGGATCTGTATTCCCAGAGTATGCGCAATTCGCAGAACAGCCGTGACGAGTATGATTTCGATGACGACGATTGGGGAAACAGCCAGCACCGTGATTATGATTATGATGATGATTATGATTATGATTATGACTATGATTATGATGATGGTGTGTATGACTATGATTACGATTATGACTATGATGACGATTGGTTCGATGATTATGATTATGACGATTACGGGGGAAACAGTCCGTACTATGAGATCCATAACGAGATCCGGGACGATCTGTCCTATTCGGTAGAATTTGAGGATGAGGATTATGATCCCCGGAATGATAACGTGGACATAGAGCTTGCTTATCCGGTCATTTCGGGCGGGGCTGTTCCGAATCTCGACCAGATCAATGACGCTATCCACTCCGAAATCGCTATGTATATTGATTTCTATGAGGAGGAATATGGGGAGGTCATCGACGACGACTATTATCAATGCCGCATAGTGCCTTATGTGACTTATATGGACGAAGAGAAGCTGAGCATCATTCTTGATGAACGGATAAACAGCGCGTACTATTCGGAGGTGTACCTGTGCTCCTTCAATATTGATATGGAACACGGCGTTGTCATGGACAATGAGAATATTCTCGGCATCGATGATGATTTTTCCATCGATTTCAGGCGCAGATGCGAGGAACAGAACGGCTCGATCAGTTCGATCGATATGATGTCAGACCAGCAGATCACCGAGCTGTTCAATTCTGAGAATATTATTGTGTTCTATACTCCGATGGGAATGGAGATCGGTTTTAACTATGACGGAGGCTGGGTGACGGTCACGTACGAAGATTATGAGCAGTATCTGAAGGTATTTTAGAGGGCGCTTATTATGAGGTGTCTGTGGGATTGCTGATCAAGAAGGAGGAGCGGTATGTGTACGGCAGCGACTTATAAGACAAAAGACTTTTATTTTGGGCGTACGCTGGATTATGAATTTTCTTACGGTGATGAGGTGACGGTCACGCCCCGCAATTATCCGTTTCGTTTCAGACAGGTGCAGAGCATGGAATCCCATTATGCGATCATCGGTATGGCGTATGTGGCGCAGGATTATCCGCTGTACTACGATGCGGTCAACGAGAAGGGACTTGGCATGGCGGGGCTTAATTTTGTCGGCAATGCTGCATTCTGGGACAGCAAAGACGGCATGGACAATATTGCACAGTTTGAGTTCATTCCGTGGATACTGGGACAGTGTGCTTCAGTGGGCGATGCGCGCAAACGGATAGAAGGGATGAATATGTTAAATATTCCTTTCAGTGATAAACTGCCCCTGTCCCATCTGCACTGGATCATTGCGGATAAAGACGCATGCATCACCGTGGAGGCGGTCAGTGACGGGATTAAGGTATATGACAATCCCGTGGGCGTTCTGACCAACAATCCGCCCTTTGACAAGCAGCTGTTTGCACTGAATAATTATATGCATCTGACCCCGAAGTCCCCGCAGAATACTTTTGGAGGAGGGCTTGAGCTGCAGCGCTACAGCCGAGGAATGGGAGCGATCGGGCTGCCGGGTGACTTATCGTCACAGTCCAGATTTGTGCGGGTGGCGTTTGTTAAGAAAAATTCGCTGTCCGGAGACGGGGAGAGCGAGAGCGTGAGCCAGTTTTTCCATATCCTCAATTCTGTGGACCAGCAGAGAGGATGCTGTGAGCTGGATGACGGCAAATACGAGATCACGCTTTATACGTCCTGCTGCAACACGGCTAAGGGCATCTATTACTACACGACTTACGACAATCACCAGATCACGGCGGTGGATATGCATAAGGAGGATCTGGACGGCGATGCGCTGATCAGGTATCCGCTGGTCAAAGAAGAGCAGATCCGGATGCAGAACTGATCTGAGAACGGATCCCGGACGGCTTTGACACAGTTTTGGAACGGTTTTTGAGATCCTTTTAAGACGATGTGAAGATGGAGTAAAGATATTGACAGTTGACAGAAAATAAATAAAAAGAGTATTGGTTCCTTGAGGTATAATGATTTT
>CANQIJ010000114.1 GCA_947624025.1 uncultured Lachnospiraceae bacterium
TTATTTTCGATTTCCCTTAAAATCAAGGTTTTTACTAAAATTTAGCAATAAAAAACAGGTAGTTTTTTGACACTACCGGTATTTTTATGGAGGGGAAAAATATGGAAGAAAAGAGAATTTACGGATATGTGAGATGCAGCAGCACAGACCAGAACGAGGGTAGGCAGATAATCGCTTTGAAGGAAGTCTCTGTACCTGAAAAAAATATTATCATGGATAAGCAGTCTGGCAAAGATTTTGACCGTCCAAACTATAAAAAGCTGGTGCAGGAATTGAAAGAGGGGGATATTCTTTATATCCTCAGCATTGACAGGCTGGGACGTAATTATGAGGAAATTCAAAACCAGTGGCGCATCCTTACCAAAGAGGTTGGAATTGATATCTGTGTGCTAGATATGCCCTTGCTGGATACCCGGAACGGCAAAGACCTCATGGGGACTTTTATTGCGGACCTTGTGTTACAAATTCTGTCCTTCGTGGCGCAGAGTGAACATGAGAACATAAAAAAGCGGCAGGCGGAGGGAATTGCCGCAGCAAAAGCAAGAGGAGTGAAGTTCGGCAGACCGGAAAAAGAAGCACCGGATGATTTTGAAGAAATCGTCAGGGCATGGGAGCAGAAGGAACTGTCTTTTGCGGATGCTTTGGGAAAGTGTAATATGAGCGGGGCAACTTTTTATCGTAGATTGAGGGAATACAGATTGCTTCAGAACAAGTAAAAAGCGAGTAATAACAAAAGGGGCTGTTGCAAAATAGATGAATCATCTATGGAGCAGCAGCTCCCTTTTTATTGCCCAGAACAGAAAAGCAGGTTCCGAAGAGCCTGCCATTCATGGTATAATGGGAGTGGAACCAATCGGGATTTTAGATCATGATAGTAGAAAGTAAGAAGAGCAGGAACGGGAACCGTTTATGAAAGTTAATTTTACAATAGTCCGTCCGGCAGACGGGGAACACGCCGACATCTATGCGGCGGAGCTCACGGAGCAGATTCGGGACGCCATAGACCTGCTGGAGAACGGGCGGGGAAATCTCCCGTGTACAAAAGACACACAGGTCATCCTGTTAAAGACGGACGAGATCTATTATATGGAATCGGTGGATAAGCGCACCTATGTGTATACAAAGGATGAATGCTTTGAGACCAAATACCGCCTGTACGAGCTGGAGGATATGACGGGCGCGCATTTCTTCCGCTGCGCCAAGGCGATGATCGTTAATCTCCGCAAGATCCGGTCGGTGAAGGCGCAGTTCAACGGCCGGATGAGCGCGGAGCTGTTAAACGGCGAGCAGATCGTGATCGCCCGGTCTTATGTCAAAGATCTGAAAAGAAAGCTGGGACTGTAGCGTGAACGTTTCGGAATGGGGATTAGTATGAAAAAGACAAAAATCATTTTTAGCCAGACATTGATGATCACTACGGCGATCCTGTTCGGTCTGGGGATACAGGCTATGATCAAATATGTATCGGGCGGCGTCACGCAGATCGTGTGGCAGTGGTATATACCGCTGTCCCTCATTCTGACCGGACTGTTGTGCTCTCTGCCGACGCTGCTTCTCCTGAGCCAGACAGCGCGTGGGGGCTGGCGGGATGCGCTTCGTCTCGTGGTGCATTTCTTCTGTATCTGCGCAGTCGTTTCTCTGTGTGGCTATCTTTTTAAGTGGTATACGGACTGGCGCGGTTATGTGCCGATCGTGGCGATGGTCGCCGTGATCTATCTTTTCGTGTGGGTAGCTACGCTCTGGATCACCAACAGCGATGCGAAGAAGATCAACGAGGCCATTAAGGAGATACAGGATACGGAGTAACGCCGCGTGGACAGCAAAGCCGGAGAAAGCGCATCCGGTAGGGAAGATACAGCGGCAAAAAGCCGTAAAGTGCAGCTTGGTCGTGTGCAGATGCATGTGGGTCGGGCGGCGCTTTCTTTTTGTCTTTTTTTTGCTACAATACAAACAATACAAACAGGAAAGACAGGAGGAACAGGATGAATGCGATCACGGTAACGGAGCTGACAAAGTGTTACAGGGAACATACGGCCCTAGATCATATTTCTTTTACGGTCAGGGAGGGAGAGCTGTTCGCTTATCTGGGGGAAAACGGGGCGGGTAAGTCCACCACCATCAATATCTTAAGCACTGTTCTTAAGAAAAGCGGCGGCACGGTAAAAATCTTCGACTATGAGCTGGGAAAAGACGATGATGCGGTCAGGAACGCCGTGGGCATCGTCTTTCAGAATTCTGTGCTGGACGAAAAGCTGACGGTGAAGGAGAACCTGTACACAAGAGGCGCATACTACGGTCTGTCGGGAAAGCAGACGGACAGGAGGCTTGCGCCTTTTATGGACAGCTTTGAGCTGAAAGAGATATGGAACCGCCGCTATGGAAAGCTGTCCGGCGGACAGAGACGGCGGGTGGACATCGTGCGGGCGCTTCTTCACGAGCCGAAGATCCTGTTTCTGGATGAGCCGACTACGGGGCTTGACCCGCGCTCCCGCAGGATCGTGTGGGATCACATCGATTATCTGCGCAGAGAAAAGCATATGACCATTTTCCTGACGACCCATTATATGGAAGAGACAAGAGACGCCGACAAGGTTGTCATTCTGGACCGGGGCAGAGTTATAGAGGAGGGCGCGCCGGCAGATTTAAAAAGTAGATACGCCTGCTCACGGCTGCTGTGGTACACCGGTCGTTCACGGGAGGCGGAGTCGGTGCTGCGCGGGCATGAATATACGTATGACGCGGATCATTATCAGGTGAAGTTCCGGGGCAGCATGACGGAATTTCTGTATGACAACAGGGAGCAGATCACGGATTATGAGATCCTCAAGGGGAGCATGGACGATGTGTTCCTTCATCTGACGGGAAAGGAGCTTTCGGAGTGATATGAGAAAATTTGCGGGATTTACCAGAAGAAATCTGCTGGTGTTTTTTAAGGATAAACAGGCGGTAGCCTTTTCACTGCTGACATCCGTGATTGTATTGGTGACGTATCTTCTTTTTATCAAAGGGACTTTTACGGATGCCATCAATTCTATTCTTGATTCCGTGCCGGGGATCAAAGCGATGATACGGGCACAGGATATCGATACTTATTGTAACCTGCTGCTCTTTACGGGAATATTGGGATCGGCGATGGTCACGGTGCCATGCAACTGCCTGAGTGTGATCGTCAAGGACAGGGAAAACGGGATCGACAGGGATATCATGGCGACACCCGTCGGCAGATGGCAGATCATTCTGTCCTATTTTACTTCGGCGGTTCTGTCTGCCTTTCTGCTAAACGGCGTGATCCTGACGGCCGGGCTTGCAGCCTTTGCCTGCATGGGAGACCTGTATCTGGGCGCGGCGGATGTGGTGGCGGCTTACGGTATCGTGGCGCTTGGCTCGGTGTCTTCGGCGGCCTTTTTTATGATCGTCATGCTGTTTTTCCGGTCTTCGGCGGCAAGCGGGGCGTTCTTCGGAATGCTCTCCGCTGCGGCGGGATTTGTGATCGGCGCATATATCCCGCTTTCGCAGTTTTCCGAAAGTGTGCGGACGGCCTGCTGTCTGTTCCCAGCGAGCCATGTCACATGTCTGTTGCGGGGTGCGCTGCTTGACGGCGTGCTGGAGGAGATGGCGCACTCGCTTAACGGGGCGGATCATGGGATGTTTGCAGATACGATGAAAGAAGTGTTCGCCTTTGAAGCAGACATCATGGGGCATTCCTTAAGTACGGCGCAGATGACCGCTTATGTGGCGGCGCTTTCCGTGGTGTGTGCGGCGGTCATGACAGGGATCTACGGAAAGACGTATCAGCGGAAATAGCTGTCATGGGCGGTGCGCCTGCGCCCTGCTCGGCTGGTAGACAGATCTGTCCGGTTCTTATCAGCGAGATATCAGTCTGTTAAGTTAGAGAACCTCCGGGTTCTCTTTTTTTTATGCAATGAAAAAACTATTTGACAACATTTCCTTTAGTATATATAATAAATCCTATAGGTTTACTATGAAAATATGAAAATAAAAGTTTTAAAAGGAGAGTCGCCATGAATCATATTAAACATTCCATTGAAGAGGTAATCGGGAGGAAAAATTAAAATGGCAAGAGGAATTGAAACAAAATGTCTGCATCTGGAAGAGGAGGAAGGATATAGCAGCAATTACGGGGCGTTAAGCTATCCGATCTACCAGACCGCCACCTATGCGCATCCCGGCGTGGGTAAAAGCACGGGATATGATTACAGCAGATTGCAGAACCCTACAAGGGAACATTTGGAAAAGGTGGTGGCAACGCTGGAAAACGGGATAGATGCGTTGGCTTTTTCTACGGGGATGGCGGCGATCGCTATGCTGATGGAGCTGTTTGCGCCGGGCGATCATCTGATCGTGGATGCAGACCTCTATGGAGGGAGCATACGGCTTTTTAACAACATATCGAAAAAAAACGGCATCACATTTTCACACATTGACTGCTGCAAGGAAGATGTGGAGAGTTATGTCCGTGGGAACACAAAAGCGATCTATGTGGAAACGCCTACCAATCCCATGATGAATGTGACAGATATCGAAAAAATATCGGGGATCGCCCGGAAACATCATCTGCTGCTGATCGTGGACAATACGTTCCTTACCCCGTATTTTCAGAACCCGCTGAATCTGGGAGCGGATATCGTGGTACATAGCGGGACGAAATATCTGGGCGGCCATAATGATACGCTGGCAGGTTTTTTGGTTACAAACAGGGAGGACATTCGTGAGAAGTTTCGTTTTTTGATCAAGACGACAGGAGCGGGGCTTGCGCCGTTTGACAGCTGGCTCATCCTGCGGGGGATTAAGACTCTGGGCATCCGCATGGAAAAGTCGCAGCAGAATGCGGCTGCGATAGCAAACTGGCTGCAAGAGCAGAAAGCGGTGACCAAAGTGATCTATCCCGGCCTGCCCGCGCATCCGGGATATGAGACGATGAAAAAGCAGGCAAGGGGATTCGGGGCGATGATCACTTTCCAGCTGGAAAGCAGGGAATTTGCTCTGGCCGTTTTGGAGAAGGTTCGCATGATCAAATTTGCGGAAAGTTTAGGAGGCGTAGAAACGCTGATCACTTATCCGACAACGCAGACCCATGCGGATGTGCCGAAGGAGATCCGGGAAAGAAACGGTATTACGGAAAGCACGCTCAGACTTTCGGTCGGAATCGAGGATGTGAAGGATCTGCTGGAAGAACTGGATCAAGTATTTCGTGAGATAGAAGGGGAATTGCATGGCTGAAAGAAATCTTGACTTTGACAGTGTGATAGACAGAAAAGGCACAGAAAGCCTGAAATATGATTTTGCAAAAAAGCGCGGAAAGCCGGAGGACGTGCTGCCCTTGTGGGTGGCGGACATGGATTTTAAGACATCCTCTTATATCGAGGATGCGCTTGTGGAACGGGCAAGACATGGGATCTTTGGCTACAGCGAGGCGCAGAGCGCGTATTTTGAGAGCGTAAGCGCGTGGATGAAAAAACACCATGACTGGGACGTGCAGGAAGCATGGCTGGTAAAAACGCCGGGAGTCGTATTCGCACTGGCAATGGCGGTAAAGGCATATACCGAACCGGGGGACGGCGTACTGATTCAGATGCCGGTCTATTATCCTTTTTCAGAAGTGATAGAAGACAATGGAAGAAAAGTGGTAAACAGCGCATTGTATCTGGGAGAGGATAACCGCTACCATATCGACTATGACGATTTTGAAAAAAAGATCATCGAGGAAAAGATCAAGCTGTTTTTCTTATGCAGTCCGCACAATCCGGTGGGAAGAGTCTGGACAAAGGAGGAACTGACAAGGCTTGGGGACATCTGCGTGAAGCATCATGTGACCGTTGTCAGCGATGAGATCCATCAGGACTTTGTATTTCATGGGAAACATCTTGTCTTTGCAGGACTGAAAAAAGAATATGCGGACATCAGCATCGTATGCACATCGCCGAGCAAGACGTTTAACCTTGCCGGTATGCTGCTGTCTAATATTTTTATCCCGAACCAAAAGCTGCGGCATCAGTTTCGCAAAGAGCTGGCTGCGTCCGGCATAAGTCAGCTTGGCACGATGGGGCTTGTCGCATGTGAGGCCGCATACAGTATGGGGGAACAGTGGTATCAGGCGATGCATTCCTATGTGGCGGATAATATCGCATTTACCCAAAAGTATGTGGAAGAAAAGCTTCCCGACGTGCGCATGACAGAACATGAGGGAACTTACCTTGTGTGGCTTGATTTCAGAGGGACCGGACTTACGGCGGAGGAGTTGGACGAGCGGATCGTGTATCAGGCGAAGCTGTGGCTGGACAGCGGAAAGATCTTTGGAGAGAGCGGCAGGGGATTCCAGAGGATCAATGTCGCATGTCCCAGAAGCGTATTGTATGAAGCGTTGGAAAGGATCAGAAAAGCGGATTATACGAATGAAAAAAATAGGTAAGCTGTTTTTTGCTCATGCTGAAAATCGGTCTTTTTACTTTCGGCGGCGGATATGCCATGATCGCGCTTTTGGAAAATGAGTTTGTTTCCAAACGCCGCTGGATACAAACAGATGAATTTGCAGGTATGGTCGCCATTGCCGAATCCACACCGGGACCGATCGCTGTCAATATGGCAACCTTTATTGGTTCCTCCCAGGCAGGATTTATAGGCGCACTTGTCGCCACACTCGGAGTAATTCTGCCGTCCTTCATTGTGATTCTGCTGATCGCGGCGCTTTTGGAAAAAGTGATGAAATATGCCGGTGTGCAGGCGGCATTAAGCGGAATACGCCCGGTGGTCACAGGACTGATCTTGGGAACAAGCGCTTATACTGCTTTTGAGTGCCATAGCCCATATTCAAACCGTTCACGATACGGTTTTATTGGATTGGAAAGCAGGCATTTCTTTTGCAGTTTTTCCGTCCGGCTTCTGGCTTATCTACGAATTCCTTCTTCTGTAAAAGTTCTTTTTAATGCCTTCTCTGTCAGATATATAGAACCTATTAAAATAGCAATTTGAATAAATGTCAAAATCAGACCGACAATTCCGATAGAATCATCTGAAGCTCCGTAAAATGGAAGATGGATAATAATTGACGGGACTAAAATGATCCAGCCAATTCTCCACCAAAGTTTTCCACTGTAATAATGAGCAAAAATCCATGTATCCATATTCTTCTTGGAACGAGAGGTTCTATATCCAATCAGAGAGTTTATCTCTTGCGGGGGACGCTTCCACATGAGCCGTCCAATAACTATCATCAACAACGGAATGATTAAGTCACAACAAAGCATAAACCACCAAAACCACATATCGTTCACCTCTACGAACACCGATTTTTCTCTCTGACCCACTTTCCGAAAAGCGGGAATTTAAGTCAATTCTAACATTCACTGTTCGACAAATGGGAATTCTGATAAGACCTAATTTATAGCATTTATTAACTATTATATCTTATCTTCAAAAAGTCCGCAAGCCCTTGAAAACTTGAGTTTCCGTACTTTTATCCACAGCAGGCCGCTTTTATCTGTACTGCAGTAAACAACTTCGGAAAAACCTTT
>CANQIJ010000115.1 GCA_947624025.1 uncultured Lachnospiraceae bacterium
CGTCTGGTTGCGGCGATGAAGGGCGAGAAGGGAGATCTGCTCCTGTTTGCCGCCGATAAGAAGAATATCGTGTACAGCGTGCTCGGCGCGCTGCGCGTGGAGCTTGGAAAACAGCTTGGGCTGATCGACGAGTCACGGTTTAACTTCCTATGGGTCGTTGAGTTCCCGCTGCTTGAGTGGAGCGATGAGGAGAACCGTTTCATGGCGATGCACCATCCGTTTACAATGCCGATGGAGGAAGACTGGCAGTACATCGACTCCGATCCGGGACGTGTGCGCGCCAAGGCGTACGACATCGTGTTAAACGGCGTGGAATTGGGCGGCGGTTCCGTCAGGATCCATCAGGACGACATACAGGAGAAGATGTTTGAGGTGCTGGGCTTTACCAAGGAGCAGGCATGGTCGCAGTTCGGTTTCCTGTTAAATGCATTTAAGTACGGGGTGCCGCCTCACGCAGGACTGGCATACGGCCTTGATCGTTTCGTAATGCTTCTGACGGGCGCGGACAATATTCGCGAGGTCATCGCGTTCCCGAAGATCAAGGATGCGTCCTGTCTGATGACGGAAGCGCCCGGGCCGGTGGACGCAAAGCAGCTTGAGGAGCTGTGCATCGCCGTTGCGCCGGAGCAAAAAGAAGAAAACGCTTAGCAACAGTGTATATAAAGGAGTAAGGGTGACAGATGGACGGACAGCTGCTGGAAAATGAACAGTTAGAGTCGGCGCTTGAGGAATTTGTACAGGATAGGCAGAAGGAAAACTATGCGAAGGTCATGGAAGTGCTGGAAAAATGCGTAGTTCTCATGCCCTCCATGCCGCCGCAGGGATTGGATGAAAAGACACAGGAGCTGATGCGTACAGGGCAGGCCGTACAGATTCCCAATGAGGCAAAGATCATACCGTGCCTTCTGAGAAAAGAAGACGGAGAGCATGTGCTCCCGATTTTTACTTCCCTTTCGCAGATTCCGCAGGACAAGAGGAGTCCGGTCGTTCTTACCGTACCTTTTCAGTTATGTCTGAACATGGTCGTGTCGAATCAGGACCATGTAGGCATGATGGTATTGAATCCTTATACACACAATATGATGATCACCAGGGAAATACTGGAGGTGGCTTTAAAACGCAGATCTTTGTCGCGGCAGCCCAAAACGGTCAAAGTGGACAAAAATCAGTTTAAGCAGCTTCTGCACAATCAGGTGACCATGTACCAGCTTCCCATGTACCTGTTCCGTAACGGCGAGCAGGGGTTGAAGCGTCTGCAGGACGAAGAGGGGGCGCTTCTCGTACAGTTTTATAAAGAAGGTTATCCCGATGGCCGGGAGACAGCGCTTTCGGAGGCTCTGAAGGATTTTTCCGTCATGACGTTAAATATTACGGATGATATACAGATCACCAGACTGGATATGCCGGGAGGAACAGAGAAGAAGGGCATGTGTTACAGGATATATGCGGTGTTCAGACGGAGTACGCAGGAATTGCAGTATTATACGATGGAAAAAACAGAGCAGGGAAATTACTTCGGGAGGATTACTTCCGACGGAAAGCATGAGCTGGTGGAACCGGTGCCCGATAACGGGGCGGAGATCGAAGCAGTCATGAATCTTGCCGCAGTCATGTAGGAGATAAGAGTTTATGAAAGAGTTTCTGTTTTATGTGATATTTGCCCTGTCTTCGATCACGTATTTCGTGGGCTTCAGCGAATTGGGCAGATCGAGCAGAAAAAGCATAATAGACAGGCTGTATTTTATGTCTGCGGTATTCAGCGCGGGCTGGGGAATGTTCATAGGGCTTGTCCTGATACAGACAGATGCGGATACGGCGGCTGTATTCCGGGCAATAGGCATGGTACATATCATCGGCCTGCTGATCTGTTTTACCAATATGATCATATACTGGTCCGACATACGCGGCAGGGTCAAAAGATGGACAGCCTGCTTTGTCTGGCTGGGAGTGCTGCTTTATCCCTTTCTGGTGCAGCGTCAGAACGTCGAATTCTCCATGACGGCTTATGGGATGTCGTACCGCATCAAGCCCGGCATCTGGAGCGCTGTTTATGTTGCATACTGCTCTGTAACGGCGGTCAATATGATGATACTGATCATCCATATGCTGCGCCGGAGTATTCATAAGCGTGAAAGGGATATTGCTTATGCGATGATGCTGTGCGTCTTTATCGTCGGCTTCGGGTGTGCGATGGATGCGATGCTGCAGATGATGGGCTTCGCCGCGCTGCCGATCAGCACACTGGCGCAGTTTGCGGCGCAGATCGTTCTGTGCCGGACTTACCGGTTTGATAACGAATCGCGCGTCACATTGGAAAATATGTCTAAGTTCGTGTATTATTCCGTGGATGAACCGGTGTTCGTGTTTGACGAAGGAGAGCATCTGTGCATCGTGAACAACGGCGCGACGATCTTCCTTGGACTCAGCGCGGAAGAGTGCTGTAAGCTTCAGATGAGCGATATTTTTGTACTGGACCGGGATGTGTTCCGGTTCCGTGGGAATAAGAGCAGGGTCGAGGCCAGATGCTGGCAGAAGAATAATATCTGCAGTATTTCGATCGACAAGATCTATGACGACTATATGGACATTATCGGATATATCGTCATCGTGCATGACGTGACGGAGCGTGTGCGTATGCTGGAGAGGCTCGAGAGGGAGAAAAGGCGCGCAGATAAGGCTAATGAGGCTAAAAGTGCGTTCCTTGCCAATATGTCTCACGAGATCAGGACACCGATCAATGCCGTGATGGGTATGAATGAAATGATCCTGAGAGAGTGTGAGGAGCCCGCCATCGCAGAATATGCCAGAAATATACAGAACGCCAGCAAGACTCTGCTCGTGCTCATTAACGACATTCTGGATTTTTCCAAGATAGAATCCGGCATGATGGAGGTAATCGAGGAGGAATATTCCTTAAGGGATATGCTGGGTGCGCTCAAAACGGAGTGTATCATGCGGGCCGAGGAAAAGGGGCTTGCGCTTAATTTTGTTGTGCCGCCCGACACCCCGAATGATCTCATGGGCGATGAAGTAAGAGTGCGGCAGATACTGCTCAATATTCTTACAAACGCGGTCAAATATACCATGAAAGGCAGCGTGACCATGACCGTTTCGCATGAGAAGGTGACGCCGGATGTGGAGCAGTTTACGTTTGCCGTGGCCGATACCGGTATCGGCATCAAAGAAGAGAATATTGACAGACTGTTTGGAAAGTTTGACCGGGTCGATGAGGAACAGGTTCATGCGATAGAAGGTACCGGACTGGGATTAAGCATCGTGGACAGGCTGTTAAAGCTGATGCAGGGAAGCGTTACGGTGGAAAGCGTTTACGGACAAGGTTCTGTCTTTACCGTTCATCTGCAGCAGAAGGTCGTCAGCGATGAGAAGGTAGGGGTACTGGGCGACGACAGGAAGAAGAACGAAAAGCGCCGTAAGGATACGACCTTGTTCGTTGCTCCCGACGCAAAGATCCTTGCTGTGGATGACAATAAGGTCAATCTGACAGTCATCAGAGGACTCCTGAGGAAAACAAAGGTGCAGGTCACCTGCGCGTCGAGCGGACGGGAATGCCTGGAATGCGTCGCAAAAGAGCAGTATGATATCATCCTCCTAGACCATATGATGCCCGCTATGGATGGCATTGAGACATTGGAAGAGATGAAAAAAATGCCGGATAACAAGAGCAGGGATGCCAGGGTCATCGTGCTGACGGCCAACGCCATGGCAGGTGTGCGCGAGATGTATCTTGAAAAAGGGTTCGACGATTATCTGTCCAAGCCGATCGACGGAACACTGCTCGAACAGCTGTTGATGAAATATCTTTCCCCGGAATGTATCATTCAGGGGGTTGAGTAGTATCGTTCTCGGTTGGGGCGTCTTCATCGGGCAGAGTAATGAGTACTTTAACAATACGGTTGTCCTGTACTCCGTCCGCCTGAAGCGTGATGCCGTTGTCCAGCACGATCGTTTCCCGGTCCTGGGGCAGGCGGTCCAGCTTTTCAATGATGAGTCCGCCGACGGAATCATAGTCTTCGGAATCCAGTTCTATATTCAGCGCGTCGTTAATGTCATCCAGCTTCATCTGGGCTTCCACGAGATATTGTCTGTCATCGATCTCCTGAATAAGCTCTTCTTCGTCCGCATCATATTCATCGCGTATCTCGCCGACTAGCTCCTCGATCATATCTTCCATGGTGATCATGCCTACGGTTGCACCGTATTCGCTTAAGACGAAAGCGATGCTGAGCGACTTCTCGCGTATTTCCATCAGCAGATCGGCTACATTTTTATATTCATAAGTGTAATAGGCTTCCCGCAATATTTTTTTGATCTGGAATTTTTCCCTGTCCTTAACCAGGATAAAGTCCTTGATATTGACAACGCCGACGATGTTATCAGGGTCATCATCATAAACGGGGATCCTGGTAAACATGGAATCCTGAAACGTGGACAGAAGCTCCTGGTATGTGGCATCGATGGAGACGGTTGTCATCTGGATGCGGGGGATCATGATGTCCTTGGCAACCGTGTCGCCGAAATCGAATATGTTGTAGATCAGTTCCCGTTCCTCGGATTCGATGACGCCGTCCTCATGGCTTACATCCACGTAAGTTTTCAGTTCTTTCTCCGTGATGCTGAAGGTGTTGCCGTCCGAACTGATATGTAAGAGGCGCAGGATCCAGTTTGACAAAATATCAATGATATAAATGATGGGCGTAAGCAGCGTTATGAGAAGATGTACCGTGCCGCTGTACATCAACGTTATCTTTTCGGCTCTCTGCATCGCCCAGGTCTTCGGGATGATCTCGCCGAAGATCAGAACGATAAAGGTAAGCACACCCGTCATGATCCCAACGGCAGGGCTGCCCCATTTCTTGATGGCGAGAGCGGTCGCCACGGAGGAGGCGGACAGGTTTACAACGTTATTGCCGATCAGGATCGCACTGAGCATCTTGCCGTAATGATCCAGGATCTTTTGCACTGTGGCGGCTTTTTTGTTATTTTCCTGAACAAGCGTACGGATACGTACGCGGCTGACTGTCGAATAAGCTGTTTCGGCAGATGAGAAAAATCCCGACAAGAAAACGAGGATTACCAATGTTACGATCTGTATGACACCTACGGTATCCAATGAAAAATTCACTCCTTATTGTTGTTAACTACAAAAATATTACTATGGACATAAGAATGTGTCAAGTTTTTCCGACGGGCGGAATATATATTAGTATCTTTATGTTTGCTATGCGGAATGGAGGAAATATGGTGAAAAAGGATATCTGCCTCGGAAAAGTGATCTTTATAACAAAATGTATGCTGGCGGCATATATCATGACCGCAGGTCTGCTGCTTCTGCTTGCGTTTATGCTGTACCGGTTCGGTCTGTCTGAAAAGGTGGTGTCTCTGTGCATCATCGGGATATACATAGCGGTAACCTTTGCGGCAGGTCTGATCGCGGGTAAACGTGCGGGGAAACGAAAATTTCTGTGGGGGCTGTCTGTGGGAGCCATATATTATGCGATCCTTGTAGTTGTATCTCTGATCGTCAACAGAGGATTACAGGATGTGGCGGGCAATATGATCACAGTTTTTTTCCTGTGCGCCGGCAGCGGTATGCTGGGCGGAATGGTCAGTTAACATCTGCATTTCAGCAGGCTTGACGGACGATATGAAAAAAAGGGCTTTTCCTGCTATCAAAGTTATGATATAATAAACGCAGATTCAGCAGTCTGCGTCTTAAGAATCGCATTGCCGTTCTTTTGGAACGGTTTATGTTACCGGCATCAGAGAATATGATATCATGAGGCGGAGCGGCAATACGAACGACGCGTCAGCGGCATTAGGAGGATACGTTACATGAAGCATATTAAGACTTTGAACACAAGAGATCTGAAGGAGTCCATGAAGAAGGGCGGATGCGGAGAGTGCCAGACATCCTGCCAGTCAGCTTGTAAGACGTCCTGCACAGTAGGCAATCAGAGCTGTGAGAAGGTAAAATAAAGGATTTCGACCCGGCTAAAATAATAAGAAAATATAAGCAGCGATAGCAGTCGCTGCTTATTATGCGTTTATCTGTCCAAGTAAAGCCGGCGGGCAAAAACGCGTCAGAATGGAGAAGAGAAGTGGTACATCAATATGTGAGTAACGGATATCATATCGTACTGGACGTTGAGAGCGGCAGCGTACATGTCGTGGACGAGACGGCGTACCGCGTGATACCCGTCGTGCAGGACGCGCTTGAGCGGCACATGGAAACCGCAGAGGAGATCCTGGCTTATGCAGAAGAAAAGCTATGCGGCGATGAAGTGCGCATAACAGAGCGGCCGGACAGCGATGCGCTTAAGGAGGCGGTCGAGGAGATCCTGGCTCTCCGGGATGCAGGCCTGCTCTTTACCGAGGATGTTTATGAACGATATATCGATAGTTTCAAAGACAGAAAGACCGTGGTGAAGGCGCTGTGCCTCCATATTGCCCATGACTGCAACCTTTCCTGCAGATACTGCTTCGCGGCGGAGGGAGAATACCATGGCGAAAGGGCGCTCATGAGCTATGAGGTCGGGAAGAAAGCCCTGGATTTCCTTGTGGCAAATTCGGGGGACAGGAGAAACCTCGAGGTGGATTTTTTCGGCGGCGAGCCGCTTATGAACTGGGATGTGGTCAAAAAGCTGGTGGAATATGGCAGGAGCCTTGAGAAGCCTCATAATAAGAAGTTTCGGTTCACGCTGACGACCAACGGGATTCTTCTGAATGATGAGATCCTGGAATACGCCAATCGGGAGATGGCGAATCTGGTCCTGAGCATAGACGGACGTAAGAGGATCCATGACCTTATGCGGCCCCATAAGGGCGGACAGGGAAGCTATGACGAGATTCTGCCGAAGTTTAAGAAGGCAGCGCAGAGCCGGGATCAGACCAACTATTATGTAAGAGGCACCTTTACCAGGAATAATCTCGATTTTTCCGAGGATGTCCTGCATCTGGCGGATGAAGGGTTTGAGCAGATATCGGTGGAACCCGTGGTGGCGCCGCCGACAGCGGATTATGCGCTCACAGAAGAGGATGTGCCCGGGCTTCTTGCCGAGTACGATAAACTGGCTTTGGAATATATTAGAAGAAAAAAAGAAAGAAAAGGTTTCAATTTCTTTCATTTTATGATAGATTTAGAGGGTGGCCCCTGTGTGGCCAAGAGATTATCGGGCTGCGGGGCGGGAAGCGAATATCTGGCGGTGACTCCGTGGGGAGATCTGTATCCGTGTCACCAGTTTGTGGGACAGGAGCAGTTCCTGATGGGAAACGTGGACGAGGGGATCGTCCGGACGGATATCCGGGACTCGTTTAAGGCCTGTAATGTTTATGCAAAAGAGAAATGCAGGGAATGCTTTGCCAAGTACTATTGCAGCGGGGGATGCGCTGCCAATGCCTATCATTTCAGCGGCAGCATAAACGGCTCATACGATATCGGATGCGAACTGCAAAAGAAGCGTGTTGAGTGTGCGATCATGATCAAAG
>CANQIJ010000116.1 GCA_947624025.1 uncultured Lachnospiraceae bacterium
AAGAAAACAGGTCTAAGGTCATTTTCCTTTAGGAACAATCTTTTTCATATCAACTGACAATTCGTTTACTTCATCAACCTTTATAGAACCCCTTGCAAGTATGCGACAGATTTGCTACGCTGATAGCATGAAAGCACACAACAAACTACCCCTTAAAATACCGTCCTCGCTTATCATTCTGCTGACGCTGAACTGCAGACTCATATACAGGCATATCCCTCTGTGGACAATTACCGCGCACAATCCGGCGCCCCGGTCGTTTGTTCCGGGCATTGTTGAATTATGCGGTTATCTTCTCATTATATATATCAATCTATATCCCACGCTGACTGCCCGCAAGACTTCCACCGTGCGCAATAAGATTCTGGAAGACGGCGCGGCGCTTCTGCAGATCTTTCTCGGAACGACCATAGCTGAAACGATCCTCAGTATTGCGGTACTGGCCACCGGGCTTGTCGCTCTTGGCAAACCCGGCATTTCCTGCACCGGCAAAGAATATGCAGCGATCTGGCTGCGGCACCTTCTGCCCGCCTTTCTCACAGAGCTTATCCTGTTCTGGAACGGCATTCTGCGGGTATATCTGACCTCCGTGCAGCTCGGCATTAAGTGGCGCATCATCGGCATCATCTGCGGCTGGATCCCGATCGTACATATCTTCGCGCTGTGCAGGATCATAAGTATTGTTTACAACGAATCGTTGTATGAAGATGAAAAATATCTGCTGAACCGGGTGCGGGCCGAAAACGAGGAGTGCAGGACCCGCTACCCGCTTCTGCTCGTCCACGGGGTATTCTTCCGCGATTTCAGGTTTTTCAACTATTGGGGACGTATTCCCGCCGAGCTTATAAGAAACGGCGCCACAATCTATTATGGCAGCCAGCAGTCCGCCGCATCCGTGGCAGACTGCGGTCAGGAACTGGCAGACCGCATCAGACAGATCGTGCAGGAAACAGGCTGCGGCAAGGTCAATATCATAGCCCATTCCAAGGGCGGACTGGACAGCCGTTACGCCATCGCCCGGTGCGGTGCGGCAGAATATGTGGCATCCTTAACGACCGTAAACACGCCGCATAGAGGATGTATTTTTGCAGATCACCTGTTAGATGCGATTCCCGACCGCGTCTGTCACAGCGTTGCCGCAAAATACAATGCCGCGCTGAAACGTTTCGGCGATCCCGATCCCGACTTCATGAAGGCGGTCCGCGATCTGACCGCTACCGCCTGTGCACGGTTCAACGAAGCGGTTCACGACAGTCCCGGCGTATATTACCAGAGCGTGGGAAGCGTGATGAACCGCGCTTCCAGCGGCAGATTTCCTTTGAACATGGTATATCCGTACGTCAGACATTATGACGGGGCAAACGACGGGCTGGTAGCCGTTGACAGCATGAGGTGGGGCGCCCGGTTCATCCCTCTTAATACAGCGCAGGGCAGGGGCATCTCCCACGGCGACATGATCGATCTGAACAGGGAAAATATTCCCGGCTTCGATGTGCGGGAGTTCTATGTCGGCCTGGTACACGATTTAAAAGAGATGGGATTTTGAACAGAGACAGGGTGCCACAGCACCCTGTCATAGCGTATCGCAGCTTCCTATAGCGGTTACTCCGCCATATAGATCGCCAGCGATCTTTCTATTACATTCAGTACGCGTTCCAGCGAGCCGTCCTCTCCTCTCAGATATGTGCCGCCCGCCGTATACACGGTCTCTTCCACTACTCTGTCGGGGATATAAGCGGTATCTGCGAACCCCATCTGTTTCTTGAAGGCCGCAAGCTGCTCATCGGTCGGGAAATATATGTCAAACTCTATCATATTCCCGTCCGCGTCGGTAGTCGCCCATCCGCCGTACTCATTATTTTCTCCCAGTATATCAGCCTTCGGCGTAAACTGGATATCAAAGGCATCCTGATTATAAGGGAAGCCGCTGTAATTGGACTGGACCTCCGCTGACAGGAACACATCCATAAAGCCCTTCGCCTCCTCGGTCTGCGCGGACATGGCATTGATGCCGAGCAAGGTGTGGGGCATAAAGATACTGCTGCACTTTCCCTGCATGGGAACGACCCAGGTATCTTCACAGCCCGCAACCTTGTCTATGGACAGAAGCTGCTCATATTCATAGGAATTCGTTACCCAGCCCGCCAACACATGCATCTCTCCCGTAATATAGTCTAAGACATCCAGATAGGCTCCCCAGTTCAGCATGGAAGCATCCTCATTTTCATATTCCGCCATTCTTTCCATCCGCGATGTCGAGGACTGGATCATATCCGCGCTCAGGCTGTCCTTCTGCGCGTCATAGATGCGCTTACACTGTTCCAGATAACTGCCGATCTCGTCCAGATCAAGGCTGCCGTCCTCTCTGACCCACGCCGGCGCGCTGGCTGCCGCAAACCGCTTCATGATATGTTTCTCGCCGCATACGCCGATGACGTAATCGCCTGTATGCTCGGTACGCAGCTTTTCGATCATATCCGCCACACCTGACACATCTGTCATATTAGCGGCATATTCCTCTCCCGCCACCAGCACGGGAAGGGAAACGGTAGCCGGCGCTGCGTAGACTCTGCCGTCTATCTTCATGGCATCCGTCATATTGACAAAAAGCGGTTCCTTTGCCTGATACTGATCAAGATAATCTGTCAGATCGAGCAGCATACCCTTCTCCGCGTAAGAATCGACCGGCATATCGTCCAGCACGATCAGATCCGGCCCTTCGCCCGCCATGATCTGCGTGTTGAGCTTCTTCAGCGCATCGTCTCTTGTCACCGCGCTGCCGCCGCTCATAGCCACTTCGTAGGACACAAAAATATCGGGATGCTTGATCTGATAGTAAGCGATCGCCTGTCTGATGTCGTCATTTTCTTTCAGACTGTAGACTGTCAGCATCTTCTCCGGCACGGAGGGCATATCGGGGTCATAAGTAAACCGCACCAGCTTATAGTTGGCACACAGCGTCAGAAATACGTTTTCTTCCGGCTGCAGCGTAGCCACGGTACTGGCATATCTGGGATTGCCCAGAAGAGACAGCCCGCCGTCCACTACCTGCTCTACCATATTGCCGCCCAGCACATGTCTGTGTATGCCCTTCTGCCCTATGATATACACGGAGCGGTCCGCCGCCGGCAGAAGCATCATACTGCCGTAGTCCAGCCCGTTATAATTACGCCCGCTGTAATTCTCACTGATAAAATCAAGCAGCACCTCATCCTCCACATATTCGCCCTGGCCAAGATCATAGATAAACGGCGCCTTGACGCCCTCCCAATCGCTGTCGATGTAGAGCAGATCATCTTTGACCCACATATAAGAGGACTCTTCCGTCGTCAGCACCTTAGCACCCGTGCCGTCCTCCGGATTCACCTGATAGACGCTCATATGCGTCAGCGCAAAGAAGCGCCCGTCGTCCGATGCAACGACCTGCCGGAAATACCCTTCCTCCTCAGACAGACTGATATCGCCCGGCGTTTCCACCCCGTCCGGTGCAACGAACGCAAGGTCAGGGTGGTACGCATCCGGCGAAGCGTTCACCTCGTCCGTCTCCACATAAGTGATCGCCGCCGTCCGGCCGGGACTCATGGCAAAGGATGAGATATATCTGTCTGCGTTGTCGCCCATATATGCCCGAAACCAGTCCGGCGTATCCTCATCCCATGTGATTCCCTTATCCTCAGACACGAGAAACCCCTGGTAGGCATCCACGATCACAATGCTGCCGTCGTCCATCATCCCCATAAAAAGAGGCCGGGACAACTCTGTGGGAAGCTCGATCTCCTCCTCCACATAACGGCCCATAGCGGTCTGTCCGCCCGACACCTCACCGGATGCGTCCGTACCGCCCGCAATATCTCCGCTGCCGTCCGATCCCGCCGCGCCGTCCGCCGGGGCATCCCCGCCGCCCGGCGTTCCGCATCCTGCAGCAGCGCACACCATAAGCGCTGCCAGCAGCCAGACGGCTATTTTCCTTTTAACCTTATTCTTATTCCTGTTTCTTTTACCGATTCCTGTTACTGTCATATCTTCCTCCATTCCGAAGCGTTCACGCCGGGGAATCGCCGCCAGGGCACTTTCTCTCCCCGCCCGACGCATAGCTTATCTTCGTAGAAAACAGTTTAACAGAACATTCTCTAATCTTTCTCTAACGGATATTAAGAAATTCTTAGAGAATATTTAAAGATTAGTATGGTACAATAGATGCAGAGTCAGCAGTTTCACCTCAGGGGACTTAACCTCTGCAATGGGTAATTATAAAATCTGCATCAGATCACACTTCCACGGAAAGGAACCGCACCCGCATGCGCATACTGCTTGCCGAAGACGACAAAAACCTGAATAAAGCGATCACCTGGCAGCTTAAAAATCAGGGCTATACCGTAGATTCCTGCTATGACGGTGAAGAAGCGCTCTACTACGGCGCGCAGGACATCTACGATGTGATCCTGCTTGACCGGATGCTGCCCGGACTCGAAGGCACGGACGTCATGACCGCCCTGCGCAGGCAGTCCGTCAACGCCCCTGTCATCCTGATCACGGCGTTAGGCACGCTGCAGGACAAGATCGAAGGGCTTGACCTGGGCGCGGACGATTATCTCGTCAAACCCTTTGAATCAGAGGAGCTGCTGGCCAGGATCCGTTGTGTCACCAGACGCTCAGGCGCGCCCGCGCAGCAGTCCGACGGACTGACCTGCCACGATATCACATGGTCTGCGCGCGATATGTGTCTGACCGGTCCCTGTGGCGTCACCACCCTGTCCAGACGGGAAGGCAGTCTGCTGGAAAGCTTTCTGCATGCGCCCGAACAGACTCTGATCAGAGAGACGCTCCTGTTAAAAGTGTGGGGCCCTGACAGCGATGTGGAGGAAGGCAATCTGGATAACTATATCTATTTTCTGCGCAGACGTCTGAAAACGATAGGCAGTGTCCTCCGGATCAAAACCGTCCGCGGCGTAGGCTACAGACTGGAAGCGGATCTTAAGGAAAAGAAGACCCCCCCCCAGAAACGAAACCGGCTCTCCTTCCGTTAAGTCATAGGCCGAGAAAGGCGCATCATGTTTCGCAAAGCCCATTTATTTTTTACTATGCTGTGCGGCGGCACAACCTCCGTCATCATTATCATACTCTCGCTGTTCTATCTGCACACCACGCAGAACAACCTCTACGCCAACGCGTTTCACTCCTTTACAAATGACATTGGCACGATAGCCGTCAGCCTGGAGCAGTCCGCCAACATATCTATGCAGTGGCTCTCCGGCCTCGAAGCCCGAAACGAATACCAGATCTTTGTCATCGACAATGGCATCCCTTTTCTGTATAACAAACTGCACGACCGTGACGGTGCCGATGGACAGACGCTGCTGGCGGAAAGTCTTGACGCACAGAACCAGACGGCGTCAGGTATTCGCATGGAAACGGAAGGGAGCAGCTATTCCGGCATCCGGCATTCCGAATACGAATTTCGGTCGCCCTCAACGGGACAGTTCTACTTCTGTTCCCTGATCGATATACAAAAAGATTCTTCCGCTTCGCAGATCGTGATCCTAAGCCCGCTAAAATCATTGCGTGATTCGCTCCACAAACAGCGCCTGTTTTTCCTGTTCCTCAATCTTGCCGCCCTAGTCGCGCTGTTCACCTTCGCATGGATCTTTACCGGGCTGGTGCTTAAGCCGCTCAAGGAGAATCACGAGAAGCAGACCCGTTTTATTGCCGCCGCATCCCACGAACTGCGCACGCCTCTCGCCGTTATACTCGCCACAAACGAGTGCTGTCAGAATGCCAGCGTTTCCGAACAGGCAAGTTTTTTTCAGACGATCGCCAAAGAAGGCCAGCGCATGAACAGCCTCATAGACGATATGCTGTCCCTGACCCATACCGATATGCAGCGCTTTCCCTTGGATAAAAAACCGACAGAGCTGGACACGCTCTGCCTGAACGCATATGAATCCTTCGAGCCGTTGTGCCGCAAGGAAGGGCTGACCTTGTCGCTTGTCCTGCCGGACGCGCCTATAGAACGCTGCATATGTGACCCGGACCGTATCGCCCAGGTGCTGTCCGTTCTGCTTCACAACGCCATCAGCTATACACCTTCCGGCGGGTCTGTCAAGCTGGCTCTCAACTATCACAGGGACCGGCGCGGCTCCTTTGAGATCACCGTATCTGACACAGGCATTGGAATTGATGACGATGATAAACGCCATATATTCGACCGTTTTTACCGGGCGGAAAAATCCCGCAGCACAAAGGGACATTTCGGGCTCGGACTGGCCATAGCTTATGAGATCGTGACGTCCCACCACGGCGTCATCTCCGTGCGCGACAACCCTGCAGGCGGCAGTATATTTACGGTCAGGCTGCCGTGAGCACTTGAATTTGTTGGGGCAATCTCATATACTATAAGTAAATGGCTGCGCCATTAACTTGAGTAAATGGCCGCGCCATTAACTTGAGTAAATGGCCGCGCCATTAACTTGAGTAAATGACTACGAAAGGAGAAAATCAAAATGGCAGATACAATACCTTCACCCGTTTTCCCATCCAACAAGTTTGAAGCGCTTGCCATGCTTTACTTGCAGCAGCAGAACTTGTCGGGTCTTACGCCGGAGCAGGTTCTTGACAAATATCAGGATGCCTATGCGAAAATGCGCGACCACGAGAGGGCAAAGGGACAGGTTCAATATTAAGAAAGACGCAGACCCAACGGCCTGCGTCTTTTTTACGCCTGTTCACACTATCATTCTGTTCCCGACTTACAGACTTGCGCCGAAATCCGTCACCATGATCTGACCGGTCATAGCGCGAGATTCGTCGCTTGCCAGAAAGAGAAGAATGTTTGCCACATCCTCCGGCATACACGGCTGCGTGCGCAGATTGGAATGGGTTGACATCGCACCGAACATATCCTGGTCGAGCGCATCCGCTTTCATGGATGATGTCATCGGGGTTACGATCGTTCCCGGACATATCGCGTTACACCGGATACCCTGTGCCTGAAATCTTAAAGCCGTATGCTTGGTAACGCCGATAATGGCCGCTTTGGAAGATACGTAAGCCGCGCCGCCGCATCCTTCATATCCCGCTACGGAAGCCACGTTGACGATACTTGCGCCCGCTTTCATCCTGCTGCTTGCAGCGCGCATACAACGCATGGTCCCTTTCTGGTTTGTCTCCACGATCCTGTCCAGATCCTCATCCGAAAATCGGTCGATCGGTTTTAACCCTTCTTCGAGTATTCCCGCGTTGTTGACAAGAATATCGATCTTACCGAACTTGTCCATAACGGTCTGCATCAGCCGTTCGGGATCCTCCGGTTTGGAGATATCGGTGGAGATGGCAAGCACGGTTCCTCCCGCCTGTTTGATCTCGTTAGCGATCTGTTCAAGCGCCGCCTCTCTGCGGGCGGTAATGACAACCGTTGCTCCCTCTGCGGCAAACAGTTTGGCGGTCGCGGCGCCTACGCCGGAATTACCGCCTGTGATAACAGCTACCTTGTCTTTTA
>CANQIJ010000117.1 GCA_947624025.1 uncultured Lachnospiraceae bacterium
GAACCCGCCTCTCCAGCTTGGGAAGCTGGCGTTCTACCGATGAACTATATCCGCAGACTGATACAATATACAAAGCTGTTATTCTATTGTATTATAGCACAGGAATCGATCTGTTTGCAAGAAAACCTGTCTTCGTATAGTATAACAGTAAAAGAACAAAAAGAAAAGGACTAAAATATAAATTATAGGACAAAGCGCAAAACCCGGGTGCGGCCGCAGGGCAGGGCGCGAAGGAACAGGGACGGATAAAATGATGCTGTGGATATTGCTTGTGTTACTGTATGGCGTACTAAAAGGCGTCAGAGAAGTCGTGAAAAAGAAGGCATTGGAGAAAAACTCTACCATAGAGGTATTGTTTATGTATACTTTGCTTTCCTTTATCATTGTCTTGCCGGATGCGAAGGCGGCTATGGGAATGGAACCCCGGTTCTACTTCTATGTGGCGGTCAAATCGTTTGTCATCTTTTTGGCATGGATACTGAGCTTCAAGGCATTGGGGGAGATGCCGGTGAGCCTGTACGGCGTGCTGGACCTTTCCAGAGTAATGTTCGCAACGCTTTTAGGAGTGGCGGTGCTGCATGAAACGCTGGGTGCGGCGCAGACGGTCGGGCTTGTTCTTGTATCGACGGGACTTCTCCTGCTCAAATATAAGCCGCGAAGCCTGAGGGAAAATGCGCCGGACGGACAGAGCGTGGAGGCGAAATACATCGTTATGGCGTTTGCTTCCTGTATTCTCAATGCCGTTTCGGGACTGCTCGACAAGCTGCTGATGAAGGATATCAACAGTTCCCAGCTCCAGTTCTGGTACATGCTTTTCCTCGTTCTGATGTATCTGCTGTTTATTCTGCTGACACGTACACCCGTGGATTACGGGAGTGTGGTGCGCAACAAGTGGATATGGCTGTTGAGCGTATTGTTTGTCATAGCCGACCGCGCGCTCTTTATCGCCAACGGGATACCGGGCAGCCGCATCACCGTAATGACGCTCTTAAAGCAGGCGGGCTGTATCGTGACGATACTGGCGGGCAGGTTTCTTTTTAAGGAAAAAGGAACCGCCCACAAGCTGGTGTGCGCCGCTGTCATTGTCGCGGGCATCGTGATCGCCGTCCTGTAAAAAATCTTGTAGAATAATCGGCCCCGATGTGGTAAAATAACGAGGAAAGCGCCGATGACGCTTGCGTTAATCGGCGTTTGACGAGTATCCCCATCGAGACGTCAGTCGAGATGGTAAAATGGACGCAGAGTCAGCAAATTCAGCAATGCTGCGCATGAGAGGTGTGTATATGGGAACAAAAGCGGAAAACGGAGCATTTAACGAGGGAAGGGCAGTAAATAAGGTGGCCCTTGCGTGTCATATCGTTCTGGCGGCGGTGTTGGAGCTCGCCTACTTTATGGAGGTGGCCAAGGGAGCGAGAACGATAGGATACTATCTGTTATTTTCACTGTTTGCGTTAGGCCCGGTGATCGTGGAGCTGATTCTGTACAAACGGGAGCCGGAGAGCCTGCAGCTGCGATATTATATAGCGGCCTTCTACACCGTCTTTTACATATTCGTTGTGTTTACAACGGTGAACGCCGTGGCGTTTACTTTTATCATTCCGATCTATC
Organism: uncultured Lachnospiraceae bacterium; assembly: GCA_947624025.1. GTDB lineage: Bacteria > Bacillota > Clostridia > Lachnospirales > Lachnospiraceae > UBA3282. The sequence continues at coordinate 1,609 of CANQIJ010000117.1, forward strand.
TGGTTATGATCCTGTATTCCGATGTCAGGCTTTGCGGGATCGTATCGGGAACCGCCGTTGCGGTGAATGTTATTTTCCTCGTATATCAGGCCGCTATAGGAAGACTGGATATGTCGGATATGGCGACTTACGAGATCCGGGTGCTTCTGCTTCTGATCATTGCGATTTTCTTATGTCTGGCGACAAAGACTCTGTATCGGGTCAATCAAATGAAGCTGGAAGAATTAAACAGGGAAAAAGAGAATGTTTCCACCCTGCTGCATAACGTGATGACGGTCTCGGGGCAGATGTCGCAGGGGATCGTGGATGTGACGGGGCATATGCAGGAGCTCGGCGGCGCGGTGTCGGAGACGAGGAACGCCATGGAAGAGGTGTCCACGGGGACCAACGACACGGCGGAGTCCATACAGAATCAGCTCGGCAAGACGGAGGAGATCCAGAATTATATCGAGAAGATGGCGAACATGGTGGACAGCATCGTTAAGAGCATGGAACAGGCCAAAGAGAATGTGACGGCCGGCAGACGGAACATCGATACGCTGGCGGCGCAGATGACGGCGTCCGAGAAGGCGGGGCTGGAGGCTGTGGACGGTATGAAAGCCCTTGAGGAATATACCTCGAATATGCAGTCCATCATCGATCTGATCACCAGTGTGGCGAGCCAGACCAGTCTGCTTGCCTTGAATGCCAGCATCGAGGCGGCGCGCGCCGGGGAGGCGGGCAGAGGCTTTGCGGTAGTGGCGACGGAGATCTCCAATCTGGCGAACCAGACCCAGGAAGCTACGGTCAATATCACCGAGGTGATCCACAACGTGTCATCGAAGCTTGGCACTGCGGCCGCTGCGGTGGAACAGCTGATCGACAGCAGCAGGCAGCAGAGTGAATCTGTCAGACAGGCGGCTGACAGCTTTGGACTGATCTCAGAGAGCACAGAGCGCGTCAATGAGCAGAGCGAGAAGCTGAACGATGCGGTCGAGCGGCTGTCGGATGCCAACAGCGGTATCGTGGAGAGCATACAGACCATCTCCGCGATCATGGAGGAGGTATCGGCCCATTCGCAGGAGACATATACGGTCAGCAACAGGAATACGAACATCGTGGAAGAAGTGACCAGACTCGTGGAGAACTTAAACGATCAGGCGAAGCGCCTGAATAAAAGCGTATAAGCGACGCAGGTCCGGCGGCTTGAAGCAGATCAGATATGGCAGCTGCATCAGAGAAGATGAGATACAGGACGCGGGTTCGGCGGTTTGCGGCAGAAGAATATAAATATAACATAAACAGGAGGATGTTGGGTATGGGAATTATCACAAGGTTTAAAGACATTATGGCGGCAAACGTAAACGCGCTTTTTGATAAGGCGGAGGATCCGGAGAAGATGATCGACCAGTATCTGAGAAATCTGGAATCCGATTTCGCCAAGGTCAAGGCGGAGACGGCTTCTGTTATGGCGGAGGAAAAGAGCGCCAAAAGGAAGCTTGACGAGTGCGACGAAGAGATCGCCAAGATGTCCGAGTATGCCAGGAAAGCGGTTACGGCTGGCAATGACGATGACGCCCGCCAGTTCCTGACCAAGAAGAGCGAGCTGACACAGAAGAGAGAAGTGCTTGCCAAAGATTATGAGCTGTCGCAGGCGAATGCAGAGAAGATGCGTCAGATGCATGATAAGCTTGAGAATGATATCTCCGAGATGAAGAGCAGAAGAGATATGCTCAAGGCTAAGGTAAAGGTTGCAGAGACGCAGAAGAAGATCAACGAAATGGGCGCGGGCCTTGAAAGCGCGGGAAACAATGCTGCGGCCTTTGACAGAATGGAAGAAAAGGTCAATAAGATGTTGGATGAGGCGGATGCTGTCGGCGAACTGAACAAGTCCGCTTCCGGCAATGATATAGAGGATCTGGCATCCAAATACGATTCGGCGGAAACCGGCTCCGGCGTAGATGATGAGCTGGCGGCATTAAAGGCGGAGATGGGCCTGTAACGGAGGAGCACAATGGGATTTTTCAAGAATCAGTTTTCAAGCGTAGTAGAGTGGAACGAGAACGGAGCGGGCGTTCTGTTCTATAAATTTCAGAATCAGGAGATCAAAAAAGGGTCGCGGCTGATCATACGTCCGGGACAGGATGCGATCTTTCTGTATAACGGAAGGGTGGAGGGCATCTTTACGGATGACGGCGACTACGATATCGAGTCTCAGATCATTCCCTTCCTGACGACGTTAAAAAGCTTTAAATTCGGTTTCAACACGCCGCTTAGGGCGGAGGTGCTCTTTATCAATACGAAAGAGCTGCTTGTCAAATGGGGCACCAAGAATGCCATCAATCTGCAGGCGCCGGGGCTCCCGGGCGGTATGCCGATCCGGGCGTTCGGTACGTTTAACTGCCGCGTGGCGGAGCATGATGTGCTCATCGAGAAGCTGGCGGGCATCAGGCAGACCTATACCGTGGAGGATGTGAAAGAGCGTATCATCGCAAGCCTCGATCAGCTGCTGATGAGCTGGATCAGCAAAGAAGGCCGGGATATGTTTAACCTGCAGGCGGATGCCAGAAGCATCGCAAAAGGCATTGAGTCTGATCTGGATATGGATATGCGAAAGATCGGTATCGGTATCTCCGATTTTACCATCGAGAGCTTTTCCTATCCAGAAGAGATCAAGAAGATGCAGGAGAAAGCGGCGGCGCAGTCCATGGTGGGTGATATGGATAAATACACCAGAATGGCGGCGGCTGACGGCATGAGCCAGGGCGGCAGAGGCGGCAGCGGCATGGCGGCGGATATGGTCGGTCTGCAGATGGGAATGGCGATCGGGCAGCAGATGGTGAATCAGATGAATTTAAACGGCGCCGGACAGGGAGCGCAGACGGCGGGCGCACAGCAGAATGCGTCTCAGGGCGGCCCGGGACCGAAATTCTGTCCCAACTGCGGCACACCGACTACCGGCTCCAAATTCTGCGGCAACTGCGGCAATCAGCTGTACTGACCCGGAGCTTGCGGAGTACAGCTGCACAGCATGATGCTGCCGGGTTTTGGTCAGCTTAACGAAACGGTTTGAAACAATGAGCATTTACGACACATTAAATGACAAACAGAAGCAGGCGGTCATGCAGACCGAAGGCCCCGTGCTTATCCTGGCGGGCGCCGGATCGGGCAAGACGCGGGTGCTCACGCACAGAGTCGCATACCTGATCGAGAGGGAGGGCGTTGCGCCCTATAATATCCTTGCGATCACCTTTACCAATAAGGCGGCGGGGGAGATGCGTGAGCGTGTGGATAAGATCGTGGGCTTCGGCGCGGAACAGGTGTGGGTGGCTACGTTCCATTCCACATGTGTGAGGATCCTGCGCAGATATATTGACAGGATCGGTTATGATACCAATTTTACCATCTATGATACGGACGACCAGAAGGGCATCATGAAAGAGGTCTGCAAGAAGCTGCAGATCGATACGAAGACGTTAAAGGAACGAACGATCCTGAATGCCATATCCTCCGCCAAAAACGAGCTGACAGATCCGGTGGAATACGAGAAGCAGAACGGTTTTGACTACAACGGCGGCAGGATCGCCAGGGCATATCGGGAATATCAGGCAGTCCTTCATAAGAACAATGCACTGGACTTTGACGATCTGATCATGAAGACCGTGGAGCTGTTCAGAGCGGATCCCGATGTATTGAACAATTATCAGGAGCGTTTCCGCTATATCATGGTGGACGAGTATCAGGATACGAATACCGCGCAGTTCGAGCTGATAAGGCTTCTGGCGGATAAATACCGCAACCTGTGTGTGGTGGGCGATGACGACCAGTCCATCTATAAGTTCCGGGGCGCGAATATCCACAACATCCTTGATTTCGAGAAGGTATATCCGGAGGCGTGTGTGATCAAGCTGGAGCAGAATTACCGCTCCACACAGACTGTACTGGATGCCGCCAATGCGGTGATCAAAAATAACAGGGGGCGCAAGGACAAAGCGCTCTGGACAGAGAAAAAGGACGGCAGCCGCATTCATCTGCGGCAGTTCGATACCGCCTACGAGGAAGCGGAGTACATAGCGGATGATGTGGCGCATAAGGTGCGCGAGGGCGCCGCACAGTACGGTGAATGCGCTGTGCTGTACAGGACCAACGCACAGGCGCGTCTGCTGGAAGAACGTTTTATCATGGAAGGCATACCCTATGACGTGGTGGGGGCGACGAATTTCTATGCCAGACGAGAGATCAAAGATGTGCTGGCATATCTGAAGACGATCGACAACGGGCGGGATGACGTGGCGGTCAAGCGCATTATCAATGTTCCCAAGAGAGGCATAGGGGCGTCCACCATCCTGCGCGTACAGGCATATGCTGACGAAAAGCAGATAAGCTTCTACGATGCTCTCAGAGAGGCGGACCGCATCACGACCATCGGCAGGAGCGCATCCAAGCTGGAGCCCTTTGTTACGATGATGCAGGCCTTCCGCAGCAAACAGGAATTCTACAGCCTGACGGAGCTGGTAAAAGATGTGCTGGAGGTCACGGGCTATGTGAGGGAGCTGGAGAAATCCGGCGAGGAAGACGCGGCAGACCGTATCGAAAATATCGATGAACTGATCAGTAAGGTGACGGATTACGAGGAGACCGGCGAAGAGCCGACGCTGAGCGGATTTCTGGAAGAAGTGGCGCTCGTTTCGGATATTGACAGGGTGGGAGAGGACGACAACAGAGTGCTTCTCATGACGCTCCATTCCGCCAAAGGACTGGAATTCTCACAGGTCTATCTGGCGGGTATGGAAGACGGTATTTTCCCGAGCTATATGACGATCGTATCCGATGATCCGATGGAGATAGAAGAGGAGAGAAGGCTAGCCTATGTGGGCATTACGAGGGCGAAGGACGACCTCACCCTCACCTGGGCAAGGCAGCGTATGATTCGCGGCGAGACGCAGTATAACCCCGTCAGCCGATTCATCAAAGAGATCCCGCCGGAGCTGATGGACGATAAACCTGTCGGGATAAGGCAGCAGGAGCGCATACAGTACGATGAAGGATCGCGTGAAAAGAGCCTCTTCCGTGCTGAGCCGTACCACAGAGTTCCGGATGCGGCCTTTGACAAACCGTACGTGAGAAAAGAAGCGGCGGCGTCGGGTACTGCGGCTGCTGTCGGTGCATCGAAGCCAAAGGCGGTCGCCAGGCCGAAACGGACGGCGGTGGAAAACCAGCCTTATATCGCGCAGGTATCCGGAAAAAGCAGCGCTGTGCCGCAGGGGATCGGCGCCGTACAGCTTCATCCGGCGGGAAGCGGAAGGCTCGATTACGGCGTGGGCGACAGGGTGCGGCACATGCGCTACGGCGAGGGTACGGTGCTCAAGATCGAACCCGGTCCGCGCGATTCCCAGGTGACGGTGGTGTTCGACGAGGCCGGACAGAAGATCATGTACGCCGGATTTGCCAGGCTGGTGAAGGTGTAAAGGATACGGACTTTTACGCCGCAGTATGACAGCGCGGCGTCAGTCATGAATTTTTTATAAAAAGGATATAGTAAAAAGTGCCAAGAAGTGGTATATTATAAACGGTAAGGATTTCGATACTGGATAGAAGCGATAGAAAGAGAGGGTCATGTCATGAGCAAGAAAGAGATCATCAATAAATTGGACGATATACTTGAGAATGCCGGGGTCAATGAGATTCTGGGCAGAAAAAAAGCCGAGGAGAAGAAATCCAACACGCTGCTGTGGGTATTGGCGATCATCGGCGCTGTTGCGGCTGTTGCAGCCATTGCGTATGCGGTTTACCGGTATCTGACGCCGGACTATCTGGAGGATTTTGAAGACGATTTCGACGATGACTTTGAGGATGATTTCTTTGAGGATGAAGAGGACGACGAAACGCCGAAAGAAGATAA
>CANQIJ010000118.1 GCA_947624025.1 uncultured Lachnospiraceae bacterium
ATAACATAGAATACGATCACACGCAGTTTCCCGATTGCGCAAGCTGCGGTCATTGTGACGCATAGGCTATGCCACAGTGCCCGGTGCATCGAAGAGAAAAGAAGCTGCGGGAACACTGCGGGGCATGCCGCAGAAGGCGCCGCGCCTGTTGGGAAAGGATGAAAGGGTATGATAATTTCTACGAGAGGACGGTATGCGCTTCGTGTGATGATCGATCTGGCGGAGCATGGCGGCGACGGCTATATCCCTATGAAGGATGTGGCAGAGCGCCAGGAGATCTCGCTAAAGTATCTTGAAAAAATCCTGCCTGTGCTGACCAGGAATCATATGATCGAGGGCGTTCACGGCAAAGGGGGCGGATACCGGCTGACGCGCAAACCGTCGGAGTACAGTGTGGGAGACATCATTCGCCTGACGGAGGGCGATCTGGCGCCGGTGGCCTGTCTGGAGTGCGATCCCAAGCCCTGCGGCATGACGGCAGAGTGCAGAACTTTTCCCATGTGGCAGAAGCTTGACCGTATGCTGAACGAGTTTTTTGACAGCATTTCGATCGCCGACCTGATGTGGGAGTCCGGGGCGGAGCAAAGGAGCGTATAAAAAAGCCGATTGCCCAGGGCGTTCATGCGCTGTAACGGTACAATCAGAAGTGTGGCGGCATAAGATAAGATAGCTGCTTTTGAAAGGACGGGTGATACGATGCAGACGGCACTCGGATTGCTGATTCCCTTTGCAGGCACAACGCTCGGGTCTGCAATGGTTTTCTTTATGCGCAAAGAGATGGATAAGAAGCTGGAGAAGCTTCTTCTGGGGTTTGCCTCCGGCGTGATGATAGCCGCCTCTGTCTGGTCGCTGTTAATACCCGCTATCGATATGGCGGAGGAAAAGGGCGGTATCGCATGGTTCCCGGCGGCGGCCGGATTCTTGGGCGGGGTAGCGTTTCTGCTCGTATTAGACAGCCTGATCCCCCATCTTCACTTAGAGAGCGCCAGACCGGAGGGTATCGAGGCAAATTTAAAAAAAACAACTATGCTTGTCCTTGCGGTGACGCTTCACAATATTCCCGAGGGCATGTCCGTGGGCGTTACTTTCGCGGGCGCCCTGTTCGGTCATTCTGAGATCACGATGGCGGGGGCATTTGCTCTTGCGGTGGGTATCGCCATTCAGAATTTCCCGGAGGGAGCGATCATATCCATGCCGCTTCGCAGCGAGGGCGTATCGAAATTGCGCTCCTTTGTATATGGTTCCTTGTCTGGAATCGTAGAGCCGGCCGCAGCGGCGGTGACGATCATGCTTGCCGGCCATATTGTTCCGACGCTTCCTTATCTGCTTGCGTTTGCGGCGGGCGCGATGATCTATGTGGTGGTGGAGGAGCTGATCCCCGAAGCGCAGGCGGGAGAGCACAGCAATGTGGGAACGATCGGAGCCGCCGTCGGATTTGTCATTATGATGATTCTGGACGTGGCGCTGGGGTAAGGAAACTGGAAGATGTAAAACCGTAGAATTTTAGACGCTGTACAGTGAGACATGATATAAAACAGATAAAAGGATATACAAATGAACGAGACAAATGATCTGACACAGGGAAGCGTGGGAAAGAATCTTATTCTGTTCGCGCTGCCTTATTTATTGTCCTGCTTTATGCAGACCTTTTACGGCATGGCGGACCTGTTCGTGGTGGGACTCTACAACGGGTCGGAGACAACGACGGCGGTGTCGGTGGGAAGCCAGGTCATGCATATGCTTACCGTCATGATCGTGGGTTTCGCCATGGGAACCACGGTTTTAATCGGACGGAACGTAGGCGCGAAGGATGACAGGGCGGTAAAACGGACGGTGGGAACGTCCGTAGTCTTTTTTGCCTGTTTGGCTGCCGTCGTGACGGCAGTTCTTCTGATGTGTGTCAAGGGGATCGCGCATATTATGTTAACCCCTGCGGAGGCGGTTCCCGAAACCGTCACCTATCTTACGATCTGTTTCGCAGGAATACCCTTAATCACGGCGTACAACGTCATAAGCAGTATTTTCCGGGGCGCAGGCGACTCCAGGCATCCCATGTATTTCGTGGGGATCGCCTGTGTAGTCAATATCGTTCTGGATCTTGTATTGATCGGTGGCTGCGGGATGGGCGCGGCGGGCGCGGCTCTGGGAACGGTCTGCGGACAGGCTGTGAGCGTGGCGGCGTCGCTTCTGATGATGCGTGTGCGCAGTATCGGGATACATATCAGTCGCAGGGATGTCCGTGCGGACAGGGAAGTGATCTCCCAAATCTTAAAAGTGGGGGCGCCCATTGCCATGCAGGACGGCCTCATCCAGATCGCTTTCATTGTGATCACGGTGATCGCCAACAGCAGGGGGCTTATCGCATCGGCGGCGGTCGGCATTGTAGAGAAGCTGATCGGGTTCATGTTCCTTGTACCTTCGGCACTTTTATCTTCAATCTCTACCATTACGGCACAGAATATGGGCGCAAACAGGGCAGACAGGGCAAGACGCTCCCTGTACTATGGACTTGCGATTACCGTGGGGTGGGGCTGCATATGCGCATTGTATAACCAGTTCCTGCCGCATACGCTGGTGGGAGCGTTCACAAGAGATGCGGCTGTCCTTGCCGCAGGCAGCGAATATCTGAGATCCTATTCGTTTGACTGCGTTTTTGCGGCGGTGCATTTCTGCTTCAGCGGTTATTTCTGCGGAAGCCAGAAGTCCATGATCTCGTTTCTCCATAATATCACGTCGATCCTGCTTGTCAGGATCCCGGGCGCATGGCTGGCGAGCGTATATTTCCCCGATTCCCTCTATCCGATGGGCTGGGCGGCGCCGCTGGGGTCGTTACTGTCTGCGGTGATCTGTGCCGGGTTCTATGTATATTACAGAAGGAAGGAAATGCGGTCGTTCTGAGAGCTTTTCCTGATGCATTACAAGGATTGGACGCAGGGCCGGATGTTTTGTAAGAATGCGGGATAACTCTTTTGGCAGATGTGGGGGAAGCCCGGGAGGCTTCCTGTAGAAACGGATATAGACGAATGACGGTATTTCATGTATAATAATATATTATTACTATTATTTTGGGGTATTCAGGAGGATGTGGCATGAAAACAATCAGAGGGAAGCTGATGTTGTCGGTTTCTGCGGCAGCGTTTGTGATCTTATTTCTTGCGCTTGTCATAAGCGCAGTCACAGTGGGAAAGGCGGGATTCGGCAGCGCGGTCGGCATGGGTCTTTTGATCGGTGTGATCGGTACGGTATTGATCGATATGATCGTGATGCTTACTTTTAACAAAGCGCTTGTTCCGTTAGCGGAATTAAAACAGTTTGCGGCGGGCGATTTCAGCGGGCAGGAAGTGCCGACAGGCAGAACAACTGTTGCCGATGGCTTCAAAGATGAGATCGAGGAAGTGACGCAGGCGACCAGAAGCATTAAGGACAGGATCAAAAAGACGATCGTCGGCACGACCAAAGAGGCAGCTGATATCGAAGAGACGGCTTCGGCGGCATATGCCGAGATGGCGGATCTGAATAATAATATTGACCAGATGGATCAGGTCATGGAGGGACTTATCGACAAAGTCAGAGAAGCGGCGGATGCGACAGAAACGATCAGTCAGGCGAGCGGTGAGATCGGTGACGCCGTGATGGATGTGTCGGGCAAGGCGTCCGATTCAGCCAATGCGTCCAGAGAGATCAATGAGCGCGCGGACGAGTTGTACCGCAATACGGTAGAATCCAAGAAACAGGCGAGCCTTATTTATCACAGTACCGAGGATGAGCTGGAGCATGCGCTCAAGGAAGTGGAGAAGATCGAAGTGATCAAGAGCCTGTCTCAGGAGATCGGCGGCATAGCCAGCCAGACCAATCTGATCGCGTTGAACGCGGCGATCGAGGCGGCGAGAGCAGGCGAGGCGGGCAGAGGCTTCGCGGTCGTTGCGGATGAAGTCAGAAATCTCGCGGAGAATTCACAGGTTACGGTAGATAAGATCCAGAATGTGATCGACGAGGTCGTTGATTCCGTTATGGAGTTAAAGGACAGCGCGGGAAAGCTGCTGGCGTTCATGAAGGATCATGTGATCGGCGACTATCATACGATGGTGGATACGGCGGAGCAGTATCAGAAGGACGCGGCGTTCTTCGACGGCATTGCATCCGATCTTGGATCGGCGTCTGAGCAGATGGGAGCGTCCGTGGAAGAGATGCTTGCTTCCATCCATACCGTGACAGACCTTAACAGTGAGATCGTCGATGAGGTGCGGCATGTGGCGGACGCTATGCAGAATACTAATGTCGGCTCCGAGGAGATCCTGCGCAAGATGTCCATTCTGGAGAGAAGCAGCCGTTCCCTGCAGGAGATCGCTTCAAACTTTAAGATCTGATGTTCTGCAGGGCAGCCACGATCTGATCGTGCAGCTCCTTGCTGTTCAATGCGATAACTGCCTCTGCATCGCCTGAAAGCGCCGGAGCTTCGTCATAAAATCGAAGCAGGAAGCAGGCTCAGCAGCCTGCTTCCCGAGAATTGCTCCGCAATTCTCCTTGAAGTTGCCAAGGATTACAGCATCTGTGATTATGATAGAATCGAAGCAGGCTCAGCAGCCTGCTTCCCGCCGCCGATCACAATGCCGGGGCTTCCAGCAGATAATTCAAGACAAACAGGGCGATGAAGACGCCGATGATGACGAGCGCTTTCAGCAGATTTTTCCGCCTGCCCGCCGGTGTCTTTTCGTATTTTTCACGTTCCTTTTCTTTGTCGATGATCTCCATTTCCGTTTCCTCCCATTGCTTCTGCGCAGAGCGTGTCTGACATCTGTTTTATTGATATCAATGATTAAAAAAGTGCTGTAAATACTATACAGCACCTGGAGGAGCATTTTCACAATTTGTCAAAATAAAGGTTATGGATGTAAAAATTACGGAAGGTACAGGGTGACACAGGCGCGAAAAACCGTATCGTCACAGGGAAGACACAGCTCACCGTTGTACTTGTCCACGATCCGGCGTACCGATAGGAGCCCGAATCCGTGGCCATCGCCGGGCTTGAGGCTCTTTAATGTGCCGTCCCGATTATTTTTGATCCTTCCCGAGTAGGGATTTTCTGTCAGGATGCGCAGCACTCCCTTTTCCAGACGGATCTCCAGTCTGATTCGCCGCTCTTTTTCCGGGAGAAGAGCCACGGCGTCCAGCGCGTTGTCGAGAAGATTACCGAGAACCACGCAAATATCCGTTCCATCCACGGGAAGATCCGCAGGGACTTCCACAAGACACTGAAGCTGCGCGCCTATAGCTTCAGCTACGGAGTATTTGTAGTTGATGAGGGCATCCAGCGCCGGATTGCCGCTGTGGGATACCTCTCCCCGGCGCAGCCTGTTCTCGTACAGCATCCCGCCGATCTCTTTTTGCGCTGCATCATACTGCCCCTGCTCTATCAGTGCGCCGATGGCCACAAGACGGTCATTCAGGTCGTGGCGCAGCATACGGGTCTGACGGTAAGCGGCCTCCCGCTCCTTCATCTGTCTGTCACACAGTTCAATGGTCTGCGCGTAGACAGCGCTCTGTTTTTCCGTCAGAGCATATGACGTCATCTGATTATAGACATCGTAAATAACAAAATTCATGAGGACCATGAGTAGTGTTACGAGGATGAGAGAAATATTGGAGCCGTATCTCCAGGAACGGATATAGATGTCATAGATGACGTATAAAGACACGGCGGGAATGATAAAAAGCTTCAGCCAGCATAGAAGCGGCAGAGGCATTTCTTCTTTTTTCGGACCGATCCTGCCGTAGATCTGAATACCCAGATACATAACGATCTGACAGATGGCATCGCCCATAAGGAAGTCATCTTCGTTGTGCAGTATCAGGAGTATCAGGCAGTTGACGGCAACCTCCACCGCCATATAGATGGTGAAGAAGATCAGGACACGAAAAAAAGCCGTCTTGAAGCTGTCTCTGTGGGCAAGCATATATAATAGGGTTATAAAAATGATATTACCTGCGAGAGTCACTAACGGGTAAGGGGACTCCGCACTTGTGACCGCCCAGAGAAAACACAGGTATGCGCCCCGTGCGCCGTACCAGAGAATCGGGCGGCATTGCGGCTTTCCGAACAGGGTGATATAGGTGCCGGTGATATGTATCATGGACAGAGCCAGAAAAAAGCCGGTCAGGAGAAGTATCATCGCAGCAGCCCTCCGTTGTCATTTAAGAGGAGACAGAACTGTGTCTTTACGGCTTTGCGCCGTTCATCACTGATCTGCAGCACAGTGCCGTCCAGCATGACCACCTGAGAAGGACCGATGCTCTTCACATGATCAAAATTGATGAGGAAGGACTGGTGGATCCGCAGAAAACGACATGTGGGTGGGGATGGAAGCTGTCGTTCCAACTCATTCAGTTTCCCGTAGAATACGCCTGCATCTGTTGCTTCTGCGCCCGGGTCAGACGTATGGATACGGATGCGCCTGCCGCAGCTCTCGAAGTAGGCGATTCGAGAGAAGGGAACCCTGTGGACGATTTTGTTGCAGGCATAAGAAAAAAAGCCCGCCCTGCTCTGCAGCCGTCTGCAGGCATCGGCAAAAACCCTGTCAAAATCAGCCCGGTCAATCGGTTTGGAGAGAAAGCGGAAAGGCTCAGTGTCAAACAGCTCTTTCAGATATTCTTCATGACCTGACACATAGATGAGCAGCAGCGGAAGATTCTGCTCCCGAAGTGTCCGTGCGGTCTGTATGCCGTTCATGCCGCCCATCTCGATATCCAGATAGATGATGTCAAAACAGACTGCCTGTTCGATGACGGCCTCCGTGAGCGCTGCACCGTCATAGAACGGCTCGCAGCTTATTTCGATATTCTGTCTGGCAGCGGTTTCCTGCAACAGCGCCTCTATGGCGTCCGCCGCTGCCCGGTCATCGTCGCATATGGCAATGGTAAGCATCTTTTGTGCGCTCCTTTGTCTTCTTTGATGTAATAAAACATTACAGCTGCCTTCCGGAGCGGTTTGCGCTGCCGGTATCAAGGGTATTGTATCATAGATGTATACGGAAGACAATTCCCGACAGGAGGTTGCGGCGGAGAACGCGGTAATCCTGTTTCGGTGCGCTTCGGTATCCGCATGACGGGATGGAGGGCACGGATGCGCTGGCGCAGAGCGTCAATGCCTGCTATGAGGAATTGTACCGGATGGAAAAAGCCCATTTGGAAGAGCGGCCAATATTCGTCGCAAAAAGTGTAATATATATACTAAATTTCCTTGTATTTTCTGCCATATCGTGCCATACTATACGTGTATTAAATGATGGAGGTACATGTATGTATCGGATCGCGATGGAAAAACTGATGAAATGGAAAGAAAGCAAACACCGAAAGCCTTTGATCATCGAAGGCGCGCGTCAGGTCGGTAAAACCTGGCTGATGAAAGAATTTGGCAGACAGGCGTATGCGGACACAGTATATATCAATTTTGAC
>CANQIJ010000119.1 GCA_947624025.1 uncultured Lachnospiraceae bacterium
GCGATCTTCTCGGCATGCACAAGGGCGCTGTGCACCTCGGCATAGTCGTAATCGCCGCTGATCATTTTCATCTTCAGATCGGCGACCTGGAATTTGACCTTGGTCACAAGCTGCTTGGCGTTGGCTGCGGTCTTGGTGCGCATGATCTGATTGGACAGGCGCTTGAAATTATACTGCAGCTTTTTGAATTTTTTCTTGGCGGAGGTCTTACGCGTCCTGGATGTGCTGGAGCGGCCGGTAGATACCGTCATCGTTCCGGCGATGGAGCCGTCGCGGTTTCTCAGCTCGACGCTCATTGAATCGGAGTTTATTGAAATGATCCTGCCAACCGTCATACCCATATCGATTACCATGCCTTTCCGATATACGGACGGTACTCCACAGGAGCAAAAGAACTTATAGAGAGTCCCGTCCGTGAACATAAATGGGAAATCCTTTTCCCGTATCTATAAGTGCATCTGTACTATATGATATATATCGGCATCCAAAGTAAGATCCTTAGTCGCTTTCGAGACTGCACACGATGCATTTCGTGACATTTAGCGGCAAGGGCTTAGCGGCAAAACGACAAAAAGACTTGAAATTATACCGCAGGAAATATATAATATTTTTAATATTGTATAGTCCGATAGGCGTCATTAACATTGGAGGAACGCTCTATGTCAACAAAAACGGATACAGAGGTCATTATCGCCGGCAAGGTTTTTACCTTAAGCGGCTATGAAAGCGAAGAGTATTTGCAGAAGGTCGCTTCCTACATAAACAATAAGGTCGCCGAATACAACAAGGTCGACAGCTTCAAGAGGCAGCCGGCTGACGTTCGGAACGTTTTATTGCAGCTTAATATTGCAGACGACTATTTTAAGGCCAAGAACCAGATCAGCCTGTTGGAAGAAGAGATACAGAATAAAGAGAAAGAAATGTATGACCTGAAGCATGAGCTGATCGCCTCCCAGATCAAGCTGGAGAATACGGAGAAAAATGTTCAGAAGCTTCAGGCTGAGGCCAACGAGAACGCCAAAAGGATCATCCGAATGGAAACAGAGTTGAAAGAACTAAAGAAATGATATAGCGATCATAGCCCTGTCAGAGAAATCTACAGGGCTTTTCAAGTAATGGGAATGTGAGATCATGAAGAGCAGAGTTGAACTTCTTGCCCCGGCAGGCAGTTATGAGGCGTTCCTTGGAGCCGTAAACGCGGGCGCCGATGCGGTATATCTGGGCGGAGACAGATATGGGGCAAGGGCCTATGCGGATAATTTTACGGCAGAAGAGATATGCCATGCGCTCCGCACGGCTCATTTTATGGAAAAAAAGATCTATCTGACGGTCAATACCCTGTTAAAGGATGCTGAGATCGACAACCTGTATGACTGGCTGCTTCCGTTCTATGAAGCAGGGCTTGACGGCGTGATCGTTCAGGATATCGGTGTCCTGCGCTATATCAGAGAATATTTTAAAGAGCTTCCTGTCCATGCCAGTACACAGATGTCCGTTACCGGTCCGCGCGGTGCGGCATTCTTAAAAGAGCAGGGCGTTGTGCGCGTTGTTCCGGCCAGGGAGCTGTCTCTGGCAGAGGTGCGCAGGATCAGGGAAGAGACCTGCCTGGAGACAGAATGCTTTGTCCACGGGGCAATGTGCTATTCCTACTCCGGTCAGTGCCTGTTCAGCAGCCTGCTGGGCGGCCGGAGCGGTAACAGGGGTACCTGTGCGCAGCCCTGCAGGCTCCCGTATCAGATCTATAGCGGCGGAGCAAGACTTGACGGGCCCCCATATCCCTTAAGTCTCAAGGATCTGTGTACGGTCACATATCTTCCGCAGCTCATAGAGGTGGGCATTGACTCCTTTAAGATAGAGGGGCGGATGAAGAAGCCCGAGTATACGGCGGGCGTCACGGCATTCTATCGCAAATATATAGATCTGTATGAAGAGAAGGGCGCCGAGGGATTTCATGTCAGAGAAAAGGACAGCAGGGAGCTGTACAGTCTGTATATCCGCAGCGATGTGCAGAACGGCTATTACGAGCGGCATAACGGTGTCGAGATGATCACGCCGCAGAAGCCCGGTTACGCGGGAACGGACGAAGAGCTGCTTCGGCATATCAGGGCCCGGTATATCCATGAGCCGGAAAAGCTGCCCGTCAGAATGCAGGCAGTCCTGAAAGCGGGAGAACGGGCGGTATTACAGATCAGCGCAGTCGCCGATGAAAACGGACAGGATACGCGCATTACCGTACAGGGCGACAGAGTCCAGCCGGCGCAGACAACGCCTCTGAAGGAAGAGGATGTCAGAAGGCAGCTGATGAAAACCGGCGCATCCTGCATTCGGGCGGCGGAGTGTGAAATCGAGATGCCGGAAGATATTTTTCTGCCTGTGAGCGCCCTCAATCGGCTGCGCCGCGACGGTGTGGCGGCTTTTGAGCGTCAGTATATCAGTCAGAACAAGATGCCCGCCGTCAGGTCAGTCGATCCGTCAGACCATCCGGCGATACGGGACGACATCGATCCGGGCAGGCAGTCTGACGGCAGAAAAGATGCAGAGAACATCCATCGGGAGATCGTTTATGACATTAGTGTCACAACCATAGAGCAGCTTGAGACCGCCGCGCTTTATCCCTGCCGCCGGATCTACATAGACAGCGATCTGTATCTGGAGCGGTCAGAGCAGGTCCGTGCATGTATGGATGCGCATACCGGTCCGGCATATTATCTGGCGCTTCCCTATGTGATACGGGCCCGGGATGAAGATTACCTGAACCGCCTGACCGGGCTTCTGCTTCGCACAACGGGCCGGGCTGAACTCATCAGAGGGTTTCTGGTCCGCAATTATGAAGAGATCGCTTATGTGAGAAGTCTTGGAAAAGACTATGATCTGATCCCGGATGCGGGTTTATCTGTTTTTAACAGATACGGTGTGGAGTTTTGGAGAGATCATTGCAGTGAAGTCACGATTCCGTATGAATTAAATGCGGCAGAAGCCGGTCGTCTTACTGCTTATGCGCGCCGGAGCGGTATGCGGACCGCATTGATCGTCTATGGCAGGATCCCTATGATGATCACGGCCAACTGTATCCGCAAGACCGCCGGAGTATGCGGCGGCAGCGGCAGTATTGGTATCAAAGACCGTTATGGGACGGATTTCCCGGTAGAAACGAACTGTACACACTGCTATAATATCATCTATAATTCCGTGCTTTATTCTCTGCATCTGCAGGAAAAGGAAGTACGCAGGATCGGCGCGGAGGTACGGCGTTATGATTTTACGGCGGAGCCGGCCGCAGATTGCCGGGTCATTCTGGACGGGGAAGCATTCCCCTATGATAAGTACACAACGGGACATCTGAAAAGAGGCGTGGAATAATATTTTATGGAATTATATATTACGGAATTGTCTAAATACTTTATAACGTTGTTTATCGCATTGTATACGCTGGAGTGTTTCCTGGTTTTCCGTTTTCAGGATGAGGAAAAGCGCAGCGGTTGTTATATGCGCCAGAATATCCTTATGTTTCTGGTTCATTTTTCGTGCTTTCTGGTCATCTGCTTCGAGACGGGCAAGGTGGAATATCTTTTGATCTATGTGCTGCAGCTGATCTTGCTATTTGCCACGATCGTTCTCTTCCGAATGATCTATCCACGGGGGAACAGGCTGATCATCAACAATATGTGTATGCTCTTAAGCATCGGATTTGTGATCCTAGGCAGACTGTCGTTCGAGAAGGCCGTCAAACAGTTTTTGATCGTCACGGTATCGATCATCATAGGCATGCTGATCCCTTATTTTATACACAGGCTGAAATTTTTAAAAAGTCTCACATGGATTTATGCGGCGGTCGGTATTGTGGCGATCGGCATTGTCCTGATCCTCGGTTCAACCACATACGGCTCCAAGATATCCTATTCGATCGCAGGCGTGACCTTTCAGCCATCGGAATTTGTCAAGATCATCTTTGTCTTCTTTCTGGCCAGTGCGCTCTATGAATCGCACGATTTTATGCGCATCGTGCTGACGGCTGTTCTGGCGGGTATATATGTGCTGATCCTGGTGGCTTCCAGGGATCTTGGAAGCGCGCTGATCTTCTTTGTCGTCTATGTGATGATGGTGTTTGTCGCAACGGGAAACTGGCTCTACCTTTTTCTCGGCAGTGCGGGAGGCTGCGGTGCCGCGGTGCTGGCGTACCGTTTTTTTACACACGTGCAGGTGCGCGTACAGGCCTGGCGTGACCCGTTTGCCTGTATCGATGACGCGGGTTATCAGATCACGCAGTCGCTTTTTGCCATCAGCAGCGGAGGGTGGTTCGGCCTGGGACTGTTTCGGGGAACACCGGATTCCATCCCTTTTGTGGAGGCCGATTTTGTGTTTTCCGCCATCGCCGAGGAACTGGGCATTGCCTTTTCCATGTGTACGATACTGATCTGCATCAGTTGTTTTATCATGTTCATGAATATTTCCGTCAGACTGAAGGACCGGTTTTATCAGCTGATCGCATTCGGCCTTGGAGTAACTTATATTTTTCAGGTTTTTCTGACGGTCGGCGGGGGTACCAAGTTTATCCCCATGACCGGGGTGACGCTTCCGTTTATCAGTTACGGCGGCAGCTCGGTGATGACAACCCTGGTGATGTTTTTTATCATAGAAGGACTGTATATCATCAGGCAGGAAGAAGGAGCAAAGCGTGTCAAAAAGAAGAAAAAAAGACGAAGAACAGAATATGAAGGATCAGGGGATGAAGAAGAGCGGCAGGAAGAAGAGTAACAGGCAGATCCTTACTGTCACTTATCTGTTTGTCGCGGTTTTCCTGGCTATGATGGGCTATACATGTCATTATGCCGTCACACACAGACAGGAGCTGATCAACAACAGCTATAACGGCAGGCAGGAGCTGTTCACCGCACAGAACACAAGAGGGACTATTTATGCGGCCGGCGGACAGATCCTTGCCAGGACGCAGGTCGGCGAGGACGGCAAAGAGACGAGAGAGTATCCTTACGGGAACCTGTTCGCCCATGCCGTGGGATATGCTTCCAACGGAAAATATGGGATCGAAGCCCTGAGCAACTATTATCTGATCAATTCCAATGCAAAGCTCGCCGATAAGGTGGCAAATGATATGGCGGGGGAAAAATATCCGGGCGATAACGTATTTACGACGCTTGATGTGGATCTGCAGGAGATTGCCAGTCAGTCATTGGGGATCTATAAAGGGGCGGTCATGGTAACGGAGCCGTCTACGGGAAAGATCCTTGCCATGGTGTCGAAGCCCGACTTTGACCCCAATCAGATAGACGATATATGGGACGATCTGATACAGGACGAGGAAAGCACGGTCCTTTTGAACCGGGTGACACAGGGCTTATACCCGCCGGGCTCAACCTTTAAGATCGTGACGGCGCTTGAGTATATCCGTGAGAATCCGGATACCTATGACCAGTACCGTTATCAGTGCAGCGGCAGATTTACGCACGGTGAGGACAGTATCAGCTGTTACCACGGAACCGTTCACGGAAGCGAGGACTTCAGGAAATCCTTTGCCAAGTCTTGCAACTCGTCCTTTGCCAATATCGGCATCGGGCTGGACCGTGCGCGTTTCGGAGACACACTGAAGGATCTTTTGTTCAATGAAAAGCTTCCCGTGTCATTCGCGTACAATAAAAGCAGTCTTACGATCGATGAAGACACACCGGACTCCGATATCATACAGGCCGCCATAGGACAGGGAACAACACAGATCACGCCTCTGCATTTAAATATGATCACCTGTGCGATCGCCAATGGAGGAGTGCTCATGAAGCCGTATCTGGTGGATTGCGTCAAGAATTACGAAGGAAATGTCATCAGACAGTTTAATCCCGGCACATACAGGAGGCTGATGACAGAAGAGGAAGCGGCGGCGTTAAACAGTCTGATGCAGGAGGTCGTTAAAAGCGGGACCGGCACCAAGCTGTCCGGGCTTTTCTACACGGCGGCCGGAAAGACGGGCTCCGCCGAATACAACAGCATCAAAACAGATTCCCATGCCTGGTTTACCGGGTTTGCGCCGGCGCAGGATCCCGAGATATGCGTTACCATTATCATCGAAGGAGCGGGAAGCGGCGGTGATTATGCGGTTCCCATTGCCAAGAGGATATTTGATCAGTATTTCGGAGCGTAAAACCGCTTCATCGGCACGGTGCGGGCCGCAGAAGGTCAATAGATCGATACGATCTCAACACCGGGCTCTTTCGAGAGATCGAGCTGAACGATGCCGGCCTGCAGGAGCGGACGTGAGAGCGC
Source organism: uncultured Lachnospiraceae bacterium (assembly GCA_947624025.1). Classification (GTDB taxonomy): domain Bacteria; phylum Bacillota; class Clostridia; order Lachnospirales; family Lachnospiraceae; genus UBA3282. The sequence goes on from CANQIJ010000119.1 coordinate 6,274, forward strand.
ATTTTCATTGATCTTTATGATCTGCGCCTCCCTGTCGTCGCTGAGTCGGACGTTATAACCAAGCTGTGTCGCGGCGATATGGGAAAGGATCGGTCTGAGAATCGCTTCGTCATATTTGATATAGCCGTCATGCTCAAAATTGGCGATCACCTGGAAGGGATTGAGAGACTGCCTGTAGGTACGGGCCGACGTCATTGCCTCGTATGCGTCGATGATGGCGATGTATTTGGCATAGATATCAATCTGGGAGGAACGCAGCCTGGAGGGATAGCCGGAGCCGTCACAGCGCTCATGGTGCATCAGCGTCGCCTTCAGGATGTGCACGTCCACATCGCAGTCCTTGAGCATATCAAAGCCCAGCATGGTATGCGTTTTGAGCTGGGTGAATTCCAGCTCTGTCAGCTTCCCGGATTTCCACAGAAGATCCTGCGGCAGCTTCAGTTTGCCGATATCATAGAAAAATCCGCATTGGATCAACCGCTGTATGCCTGCTTCGTCAAGCTCAAGCCAGGCGCCGAAGACTCCCGCGATCAGAGCGGAATTGAGACAATGGGCATGGGTGAGATCATCCTCGCTCGGAAGCATGTTATACAGATAATCGAGCAGTTGTTCTCCGCTTGTCGCGCGGGAAGAGAGCGTGTTATATATTTCCATCAGAGTAGACATCTTTACGGTCGTCTTGTTCTCCACAAATGCCTGCATATGTTTCCGAAAGATCGCCATGCAGTTGTGATATGTCAGCTCAAAGGATTTAAAGCCGGCGCTCAGACGTACTTTTTCAAAATGCGTGGTCGCAAAGTCTTCCTCATCCTTGACCGTGACAACCATGATGGAATATCTGGATAATTTGGTGATCACGGCATCGTCAACTACCGTGTCCTTTGGATAAAGAAGCTGATTCTGGTAGCTGTAAACATCCTCTCCGAGTACCATTCCGTTTGTCAGTGCCATGCGCGCGATATTTTTCACTTCACCATTCCCCCGTCTGTCATGCGCCGCGATCCCTTGTCCTATGCGTAAGGATGTCGGATTCACGACAATAATCTGCCAGTTTGTTACATGTATCAGTTAATATTAGTATAAAGCCATATAACGATAAGTGTCAATCAGTCCGGGCTTTTTATTTCAAAAGAAATGTGTTAAAATGA
>CANQIJ010000120.1 GCA_947624025.1 uncultured Lachnospiraceae bacterium
TGGATGCGGCGATGCACAGAACAGAAATGATTCCCGAGGCCGTTTTGACGAAGGATCAGCCCCGGGAAAAATCTAATACGGTAAAGGAATCTGTTCCTGAGCCGTTTGAGACCGTGCGGATCACCGAAAGAACGGCGCCACCCCCGGAAGCGGCAGCTCCTGTCCGGATGATCAGGGAAGCGGCAGCTCCGATACCGGCCCCGGTGACGAAGCAGTACGATCGTGTCCGGGAGGATACGGAATACCGGGCCACCCAGATGGAGCTGTTTGAGGATAAGATCCTGTCACAGCAGGCGCGCAGCAGTTATGAGATTCTGGGACAGCTGTTTGAGACATACTGGCTTGTCGCTTATGAGGATAAGCTTCTGATCATCGACCAGCATGCCGCCCATGAAAAGGTGAAATACGAAAGGCTTATGAAGCGCTTTCGGGAACATGATATCGTATCGCAGAACATCAATCCGCCCATTGTGATCACCATGAACGGGCGGGAGATGGAGTGCTATCTCAAACACACAGGAGATTTCGAGGCGCTCGGCTTTATACTGGAAGAGTTCGGGGGCAGCGAATATGCGATCCGCGCAGTGCCGTCGGATCTGTACGGCTATGAAGAGAGAGAGCTTTTCCTCAATGTACTGGACGAGCTTGCCGACGAAGCGGTTACGGGAACGCCCGAAAGCATCCGCAGCCGCATCGCGTCCATGGCATGCAAGGCGGCTGTCAAGGGCAATATGCGGTTGAGCACTCAGGAGGCGGAGCGCCTGATCGATGAGCTGCTCACGCTGGAGAATCCCTACTTTTGTCCGCATGGCAGACCGACGATCATATCGATGAGCAAATATGAACTGGAAAAGAAATTTAAGAGGATTGTGACCTGATGAATGAATTTAACAGACCGCCGCTTGTGATCCTGACCGGGCCGACGGCCGTCGGTAAGACCGGACTGTCTGTCGCATTGGCCCAAAGGATCGGCGGGGAGATCGTATCCGCCGATTCCATGCAGGTATACCGCCATATGGATATCGGCTCGGCAAAGATCCGGCCGGAGCAGATGCAGGGCGTACCGCATCATCTGATCGACATCATGGAGCCGACGGATGAGTTTAATGTCACGATTTTTCAGAAGCTGGCCGGGCAGGCGGTAAGCGATATCCTGAAGCGCGGCCGCATACCTGTGATCGTGGGCGGAACCGGCTTCTATATTCAGGCGCTTGTGTATGATGTGGATTTCACGGAAGGCGGCGACGATACGGCGCTTCGGGATGAGCTGGCCGATATTGCCAGAACACAGGGAAATGAAGTATTATATGAAAGACTGCGCCGGATCGACCCCGAATCCTGCAATGTCATACATGCCAATAATGTCAAGAGAGTGATCCGCGCCATTGAATTTTATGAGAAGACAGGCGAAAGGATATCGGAGCATAATGCAAGCCAGCGCCGCAAAGCTTCGCCGTTTCATTTTGCGTATTTTGTACTGCATGAGGATCGTGAAAGGCTGTATGACAGGATCAACGCGCGCGTTGACGCAATGATAGAAGCCGGTCTGGTCGAAGAAGTGCGCCGCCTTGCCGATATGGGATGTACGGCTGATATGGTGTCTATGCAGGGCCTTGGCTATAAGGAGATCTTGGAATATCTGAACGGAGAATGCACTTTGGAGGATGCGGTATACCGGATCAAAAGAGACACGAGGCATTTTGCCAAGCGGCAGCTTACATGGTTCAGGCGCGAGCGGGATACGATATGGCTGGACAGGCAGGAGTGCGGGGGCGAGGACGGCCGTATTCTGGACCGGATCATTCATATCCTGCAGGAAAAGGGCATTGCGGATGATACACAGAGGGTACAGACCGGCTCGTGACGTTTCGGAGGAACAAGAATAAAATGACGGATCTGACAAAACAATACGAACAATTCGGCATCAGTCCGAAAACCTGTTCCTTTGGTGAATCGGTTCTCGATTCCCTGAAAGAACGTTTCCGCAGGATCGACGAGACTGCGGAGTACAATCAGTTAAAAGTGATCCGGGCCATGCAGGAATGCCGGGTGAGCGAGGCGTGTCTGCTGGGAACGACAGGCTACGGATACAATGATATCGGAAGAGACACTCTCGAGAAGGTGTATGCCGCCGTGTTCCATACGGAGGATGCCCTTGTGCGTCCGCAGATCACCTGCGGTACGCATGCGCTCGCGCTTGCTCTGATGAGTAACCTGCGCCCCGGAGACGAATTGCTGTCTCCCGTTGGGAAACCGTATGACACGCTGGAGGAGGTTATCGGGATTAGACCGTCCAGGGGCTCCCTAAGGGAATACGGCATCTCCTACAGGCAGGTTGACCTGCTTGCGGACGGTTCCTTCGACTATGACGGGATCCGCAGCGCGATCTGTGATCAGACGCGCATGGTCACCATACAGCGCTCCAAGGGGTATCAGACAAGGCCGACCCTGTCCGTCGAAAGGATCGGAGAATTGATCCGTTTTATCAAGGAAATAAAGCCTGATGTGATCTGCATGGTGGATAACTGTTACGGAGAGTTTGTGGAGACGACAGAGCCCGCCGATGTGGGCGCCGATATGGTCGTCGGCTCACTGATCAAGAATCCCGGAGGCGGACTTGCGCCCATCGGCGGTTATATAGCCGGCAGAAGGGAATGCGTGGAAAACGCAGCGTACCGTCTTACTTCGCCGGGACTTGGCAAGGAAGTCGGCGCATCGCTCGGCGTACTGTCATCCTTTTATCAGGGATTGTTTCTGGCGCCCGTGGTTACGGCATCCGCACTCAAGGGCGCGATCTTTGCCGCCGGTATTTATGAAAAGATCGGCTTTGACGTATTCCCGGACGGAAAACAGGACAGGCACGATATCATACAGGCGGTGACCTTTGGTTCTCCGGAGGGAGTGATCGCCTTCTGCGAGGGGATTCAGGCCGCGGCGTCCGTGGACAGCTTTGTCATACCGGAGCCGTGGGATATGCCGGGATATGATTCCAAGGTGATCATGGCGGCTGGCGCTTTCGTGTCCGGCTCGTCGATAGAGCTTAGCGCCGACGGGCCCATCAAGCCGCCGTATACGGTATATTTTCAGGGAGGGCTGACTTTTCCCCACGCCAAGCTCGGCATCCTGAAAACATTGCAGAACCTGATGGACAAAGGGCTTATTACGCCTGATTTTCACCGGGCGTAGGAAACCGGAACGGGAGAGCGGGCACAAAAAATTTACCAATTTTTGTATACATCAAAAGTGTGTTGTGATAAAATAAACAAGGACTCGGCACAGAAAGGAGAAGATCATTGTTATGCGCAAAAAAGCCTGGACATATTTTCTGCTGATACTGGCAGGTATCGTTATCGGCGGTTTTATCGGCACCCTGTTTCCGAATACATGGCTTAACTATGGGCAGTCCTTCGGACTGACTTCGCCGCTTATCCTTGATCTTGGTATCCTGTGCTTTACGTTTGGATTGACGATCAATATTACGATCGCAAGCATCATTGGTATTGTGATTGGCATTGTGGCGGCGATCGTGATCTACCGGTTTATCTGAACAGGTGTCTTGGCCCGTCATATCAGGAGAGAGATGCTGTCGGGAAAGAGACTGAATGAAAACTGATAAGTATGAGAACAATGAGTATTACAGGCTGCAGAATCTTCCATATGAGAAATTTATTGCCTATGGAAGCCGTTCTTTGACCGATTCGGAGCTTCTGGCTATTCTGCTGCGGACCGGAACGCGCGGCGTGAACGTACGTGAGCTGGGTGAGCAGGTGCTGGCAGAAACGGCGCGTTACGGCAACGGACTGTTGGGGCTGTATCATATCCCTTTGCAGGAATTATGCAGGATCGACGGGATCGGCAGAGTCAAGGCCATACAGCTTAAGACTGTGGCGGAGCTCAGTACGCGGATGGCACAGGCGCGCGCCAAAAGCAATCTGTCGTTTCACCACCCGGCGTCTGTTGCGGATTATTACATGGAGAGATTTCGACATGAGACGGTAGAATATATCATGCTGCTGCTTTTGGATTCGGGGCTGCATCTGATCGGGGAGCATATTTTGTCGAAGGGAACCGTCAATGCTTCACTGATGTCTCCCCGGGAAGTGTTCATCAATGCCCTGCAGGCCAGGGCGGCGGGGATCATGCTCTTACACAATCATCCCGGCGGCGATCCGAAGCCCAGCGGAAACGATATCCATGTTACGGAGCGCATTGCGAAGACCGGCGCGCTGGCGGATATACCGCTTTTTGACCATATTATCATAGGGGATAATCAATATTTCAGCTTTAAGGAGAATCAATTACTGACAGATATGTCATATTCTGCGGATTCTATACAGGAAAGAGAGGACGACTGCCTTGGCTAACAATGCATTTGGGATCGATCTTGGAACAAGTAATATTAAAATATATAACCGAACGGATGACAGTGTCTTTGTTGAAAAGAATATGATCGCCATAGAGAATAAGAAAAATCTGTTTGCCTACGGCGACTCCGCTTTTGAAATGTATGAAAAAGCGCCCGATAACATCAATATCTCTTATCCGCTGAGCAACGGTGTGATCGCAGATATACAGAATATGGAGCAGCTGGTGAAATATTTCCTGAGCGATCTGATGAAGAACAATATCCGGCCGGCAGATTATTACATCGCTGTGCCCTGGGATGTTACGGAAGTGGAAAAAAGGGCATTTAAGGATCTGATCAAGGAAGCGAACGTCAAGGCCAGAAAAGTCATGATCGTGGATAAAGCGGTAGCCGACGGACTGGGGCTCGGGATCGACGTCAAAAACTCGCAGGGCGTTCTGGTCGTCAATGTGGGATTTGATACGACGGAGATCTCGATCCTGTCTTTGGGCGGTATCGTACTCAGCAGGCTGATCAAGGTCGGCGGACGGAAGTTCGACGATGCGATCAAGGCGGCTGTCCGCCGTGAATACAGCCTGATCATCGGCGGTAAGACAGCCGAGATTGTGAAGATGTCCCTGACCGATCTGGAAGAACAGCGGGCGGGCGCGCTTGTATATGGCAGAGACATTGTCACCGGCCTTCCGGTCGAGCGGGAGATCCCTACGGCCCTGGTGGATGAATGCCTGATAGAGCATTTTAACGCGATCATCGACAATATCAAGGTCATACTGGAGCGTACGCCCCCCGAACTTGCCGCGGATATATACCGCCATGGCATCTACCTGACAGGCGGCGCATCGCAGGTGAGCAGGCTGGCGCTGCTTATGAGTAAGGGAACGGGGCTTAAGGTCAATGTTTCTGAGAATCCCGTGACAAGCGTGGCGCTGGGACTCGGAAAGATCATCAATGACGATAATTATAAATCGGTAGCATATGCAATAGAAGGAATAAGTAAATGAGTCCGATCGTGAAAAGAAAAGGAGAAAAATTTACATTACCCGGTAAATATCTCCTTTTTATTTTAACAATCCTGTGTACCGGTATGGTGCTTCTTACATTCAATACAACAGTGTTCAGCGGCCCGTTAAGCGCGGTGGCGGGATATACCGTCGTGCCGTTTGAAAAAGGGATCAGCGTGGTGGGAAGCTGGCTTGCAAACCGCTCTGAGGAGCTTGCGCAGATCCGGGTGCTGATCGCCGAAAATGAGAGCCTGAAACAGCAGGTGGACGAACTGACGATCGAGAATACCAGACTTCAGCAGGACCGGTACGAGCTGACGAATCTAAGAGAACTGTACAATCTGGACGCCCAGTATGATGAATATGAGAAAACCGGGGCCCGTATCATAGCAAGAGATTCTGGCAACTGGTTTTATTCTTTCGTCATAGACAAAGGCGTCCGGGACGGCATCGCCGTCGATATGAATGTCATGGCGGGCAGCGGACTGGTGGGTCGTGTCGTAGATGTGGGACCGAACTGGGCCAAGGTGAAAGCGATCATTGCCGACGATTCCAACGTCAGCGCAATGGTCCTGTCCAGCTCTGATAACATGATCGTGTCGGGGAATCTGAAATTGTACGCCACGGGCGTAATAGAATTTGAGCAGCTTGTCGACAGTGATAATGTTGTCGTTGAAGGAGATAAGATCGTCACCTCCAATATCAGCGACAAATATCTGCCCGGTATTCTTGTGGGCTACATCAGTACGATCAACCAGGATGCCAATAATCTGACGAAATCGGGTTATCTGACGCCGGCGGTTGATTTTGAGCATTTAGAGGAAGTGCTCGTTGTGATGAAGCTCAAGCAGACAGTTGAAGAAGAGTAGGGTTTATTATGAAACGTTTTATCATTACCGCAATTTTGATATTGTTCTGCTTTCTGATGCAATGTACGGTGTTTCATTCACTGGCGTTTGGCGGGATCGTCCCGAACCTCATCATCGTCCTGACAGCTTCCTTCGGATTTATGAGAGGCGAAAAGACCGGGCTTTTGATAGGTTTTTTCTGCGGGCTGTTAGTCGATATCTTTTTCGGGAATACGATCGGCTTCTATTCTCTTTTGTACATGTATATCGGGTATATGAACGGTAAATTCAGCGCCGTTTTTTACCCGCATGACATTAAGCTGCCTATTATCCTGATACTGGGCAGCGACTTGTTTTACGGGCTGATCTCATATGTGATCCTTTTCCTGCTGCGGAGCAGATTCGATTTCAGATACTATTTTGCGCACATCATTCTGCCGGAGATCGTATATACGATCGTGGTGACGATTTTTCTATATCCGCTCATCCTCGGTATCAATACCTGGCTGGAACGCGGTGAACTAAGGAGTGGCAAGAAATTTGTTTGATCATATGCTGGAACGTATCAAGGAAAACTTCATGAATATGATCACATCGAGGCTTCTTGTGCTTGTGCTGATCCTTTTCGGCATGGGAGGCTATCTGATCTATACGATCTTTCAGCTGCAGATCGTGCGCGGAGAGGAATATTATAACAATTTTCAGCTCAGTATCACAAAGGAGCGTACGATCCTGCCGACCAGAGGAAATATCCTGGACCGGAACGGCAAATTGCTGGCTTACAACGAACTGGCTTACTCTGTCACAATAGAAGACGTTTATGAGTCCGGTAAGGACAAGAATGCCAATCTGAACGCCACGATAAGCAGACTGATCGATATGATCGAACAGAACGGCGATCATATTATCAGCGATTTTCATATCGTACTCGACAACAGCGGCAATTATCGGTTTAATGTTGAGGGAACCCAGCTGCTCCGTTTTCTGGCCGATGTTTACGGATATTCGTATATCGATGACCTTAAGGAAAAGGAAAGAAACGCCACGGCGGCGGATGTGATCGATTATCTGTGCGGGTCCGCCCCCACATCACGCTATGGGATCGGCGATTATAAGAAAGAGGGCAGTTCGCGGACCTTTGTGCCCGGTTACGG
>CANQIJ010000121.1 GCA_947624025.1 uncultured Lachnospiraceae bacterium
ATTTATTTTACACAGGGCACCGTCGGTGAGAAATTTAATTTTGTCCTCTATGATGCCAGGATGAACATCATCATGCAGCAGGTCATTGATACGGAGGGCATGGAGGCGATCCCGGGATTCTGTACCGTGCAGGTCAATATCGATGCCGAGGTCGGCAGGGAATATTATTATCTGATACAGGGGCTGGAATCTTCTTTTCGCGTAGCGTATGAAAATACAGAGGATTCGGGCAATATATATAACGGCACACTCTACTATGGTAATGTGGAAGATACGGATCACTGCATCATCACAAAATACGAGTACAGTATGCCGCTTCGGAAAGGAAAGACACTGTTGTGCGCCGCCGTTCTGATATTGGCGGGCTTCCTTGCCGGCTTCTGTACGCACCGTTATTATGCGAAGAAGCCGGAGCGTGACGGACTGGTCACGGTGGAGAGGACGGTGAAGGCGGTCTGCAATCCGCTTATCGCGGCGGGCGCAGCCGCAGCGTTGATCGCCGTATGGCCCTGCAGGCTGTTTACGCCCGCACAGGATACGGTGACAGCCGTTTTTCTGGCCGCAGGCATTGTTCTGGCGGCGGCAGTCCTGTTTTACGCCGTCAATCATGACAGGACAGGCTTCATGTCGGACAGGACCGTCTGGGACGTTGTATGCGGGAACTGGCGCGGCTATCTGCAGTCGTTCTGCTTCGCCGGGGCGATCTGGGCGTGCTGCAATTATGTGAATGGGCTGTATGAGATCTATCATACCGTTGCGTACAGACAGCAGCTGATCTTTCTGGCGCTAGCCGTGCTCGTGACATACAGGGGTAAGGATCTGTTTAACCGGGTGAATCTGATTTATGCCGTTGCGGCAGCGGCGGTTTCCCTGTGGTATTACAACAGTTCTCTGGCGGTGATGGAAGACCCCGGCGACATGGAAATCCGGGTTCTGAAGCTCACGGTCTGGGCCGGGGCGCTTTCGGGAGCCGTCATCATCGGCACGATCCGCTTTTTCGTGCGTCGCCGGATCAGAGATATCTCTGTCTGGTACTGGATCCCGGTGGCGGGATTCTTTGCCCTGATCATATGGCACCGTAATACCAGAGGATGGCCGATCTATCTGGTGTGCTGTTTTGTATTGTTCTATCTGAACATGGCGGCATGGGACGGCAAGGCCATGCTGCTTAAGAATCTTGCCAACGGCATCCTGCTCCATTTTGGAGCGATGGTAATATACTGCCTGCTTCACAGACCGTATATGTTTTTTATCTATTCCAGATACCCGTTTACCTTCCACACCGTGACGATCACGGGCGTGTATCTGACGCTTGCGGTCTGTGCGGCGCTTGTAAAGTTCTTAGATGCCTACAGAAGAAACCGGAGTCTGGCATATGTATATAAGGAGCTGCTCCTGCTTGGTACGGCGGCGGTATATCTTTTCCTTACGCTGTCCAGGACAGGCTATGTGGCGGCTGCTGTTGCGGCGGTGATCCTGATTCCCGTCATGTGCTTTTCCCTTGCGCACAGATGGCGGAGCATGCTGCGGGCCGTCGGGATGATGCTGCTTGCGTTCGCGCTCTGTTTTCCGATCACGTTTACGGCGCAGAGAATGATACCTGCGGCCGTTGCCAGACCGATACTGTTTGAGATAGAAGAGCTCCCTTCGGAGATCATGCACGGCCGGGATATGGATTCTTTTTACTATATGACGCCGATGCGGTTTATACAGGTGTTCCAGATGAAGATCCTCGGTATACCGGAGGAAAAATCTCTTGTCGCACCCTTTTACATGAGCGGCAATGAGGAAACCAAGGGTCCGGAAGTGTCAGCGGGATATGCGTCTGCTGCGGACAGTATGCTTGTCCGCACGGATCCCATACTGCTTGCGTCCGCTCAGGACGTTCCGGCGGATGTCACGCTGCAGAATGAGGAGGCGGCGGTCGATGCCGTGGAGGCCTATTCCAATGGCCGAATGGATATCTTTAAGCTGTATCTGAGCCGGTTAAACCGTAACGGCCATGATGATATGGGTATTATGGAGCCGGACGGCACCTACACCGCTCACGCCCACAATATTTATCTTCAGACAGCTTATGACCACGGTATCCCGGTAGGGATCGCGTTTATTCTGCTGGGTGTCTGTACGCTGGTGCAGTCGGCAGTTTATTATCACCGGCATAAAGAGGACAGGGGATGCGCGGCTTTGCCGCTTGCAATCCTGATCATGTTTGCCGTTGCGGGACTGACGGAATGGATCTTTCATCCCTGCAATCCGACGACATGCAGCCTGCTGACGGCAATGGCGCCTCTTCTTTTTGACAGACAAAGGACGGCACAGGGCCATGAATAAGGATAATAAGAGAAAACCGTTTAATGTTAAAATATTTTATAGAAGGACATGCTTGATCGTCTATGACGTCATCAGCATTATCCTGGCGAGTTATCTTGCCCTTCTGATGCGCTATGAATTTTCGATGAATCAGATACCGCAGCATTTCATGCAGCCGATCGAGCGCATCATGCCGGTCAATATCGTCATAACGCTTCTGATATTTTACGTTTTTCACCTGTACAGCAGCCTGTGGGCGTTTGCGGGTGAGACGGAGCTGCAGAATATCGTGGTATCCTGTGTGCTGTCTACGGTAGTCCACAGTATTGCGCTTCAGTTTGTCAAGGTGTCCTCCCAGCCGGTGCCGAAGAGCTATTATTTCCTGTATATGTTTCTTCTGATCACCTGCATTTTTGCCAGCCGCTTTTCTTATCGGTTCTTCAGGAGCCTGAAGCATAAGCAGCAGAATAAGAAAAATCTGATCTCCGTTATGGTGATCGGCGCCGGGGAAGCGGCCAACGTAATCATTAAGGAGATCGTGAACAGCAACTTTTCCACAATGGTCATCAAGTGTATCATTGATGACGACAAGGGAAAATGGGGAAGATATATTCAGGGCATCAAGGTCGTGGGAGGACGCGAGAAGATCGTGGAGTGCGCCGATATCTACGGAGTGGATGAGATCATTGTCGCCATGCCTTCCGCAAGCAGGACGGAGATCAGGAAGATACTTGAGATCTGCAAGGATACGAACTGTAAGCTGCGCTCCCTGCCCGGGATGTACCAGCTGGTGAACGGAGAAGTCAATGTCAGCAAGCTGCGGGATGTGGAAGTGGAGGACCTGCTTGGCAGAGATCCTGTCAGTGTCGATCTGGACTCTATCCTGGGTTATGTACAGGGCAAGGTAGTGCTTGTCACCGGCGGCGGCGGTTCTATCGGCAGCGAGCTGTGCAGACAGATAGCGTCGCACAGACCGAAGCAGCTTGTCATAGTGGATATATACGAAAATGCGGTGTACGATGTACAGCAGGAGCTGAAGGCGCATTTCCCCGAACTGGATCTGGTGGTGCTGATCGCTTCCGTGCGCAACACCAACCGCATGAATTATATTTTTGCAAAATATAAGCCTCATATCGTGTATCACGCGGCGGCGCACAAGCATGTGCCGCTGATGGAGGACAGCCCCACGGAGGCGATCAAGAATAATGTATTCGGCACCTTTAAGACCGCGCAGGCGGCGGCGATGAGCGGTGTGCAGCGGTTTGTGATGATCTCCACGGACAAGGCGGTGAACCCTACCAATATCATGGGCGCCAGCAAGCGGATCTGCGAGATGATTATCCAGACCTTTGACAAGCACTACGACACGGAATTTGTGGCGGTCCGGTTCGGCAACGTGCTGGGCAGCAACGGCAGCGTGATCCCGCTGTTCCGCAAGCAGATCGAGGCGGGAGGTCCCGTGACGGTGACGCATCCTGATATCATCCGTTATTTTATGACGATCCCGGAGGCGGTGTCGCTTGTCCTGCAGGCGGGCGCTTATGCGAAGGGCGGCGAGATCTTTGTGCTGGACATGGGGGAGCCTGTCAGGATCCTGGATCTGGCGGAGAATCTGATCAAGCTGTCGGGATACCGGGTCGGGGAGGACATCAAGATCGAATTTACGGGCCTGCGGCCGGGCGAGAAGCTGTATGAAGAGCTCCTGATGGATGAGGAAGGCATGAAGGATACGGCCAATAAGATGATCCATATCGGCAGGCCGATCGAGATCGATGAACAGAAGTTTTTTGCCCAGCTCAAGAAATTAAAGGACGAATGTCAGATCGAAAACTCGGATATCCGGCCGCTGATCAGGGAGATCGTTCCGACCTACCACAGTCCGGCGGATGAGGGTGAGACGTAATGCCGTAAGATCCGGCGCAGCGGTATCAACAAGGAGGAGCAGTTATGGAGCGGAAAAGAATCTATCTGTCGAGCCCTACCATGCACGGCGATGAACAGAAGTATGTGCAGGAGGCGTTCGACACCAACTGGATAGCGCCCCTGGGCCCTAACGTGAACGCTTTTGAGCGGGAAATGGAGGCTTACACGGGCTGCGGACACGCGGCGGCCCTCGATTCGGGCACCGCGGCGATTCATCTGTCGCTGAAGCTGATGGGCGTCGGGCGGGACGATATCGTGTTCGTGTCGGATCTGACATTTTCAGCGTCCTGCAATCCTATCGTCTACGAAAACGCTGTGCCGGTGTTTATCGATGCGGAGCCGGATACCTGGAATATGTCTCCGGCGGCGCTTAAGAAGGCGTTTGAAAAATATCCGCATCCCAAAGCGGTGATCTGTGTGCATCTGTACGGCACACCGGCGAAGCTGGATGAGATCATGGAGATCTGCGCACAGCATAACGTGCCGCTCATAGAGGATGCCGCAGAGTCTCTGGGAAGCACCTACAGAGGGCGGCATACCGGGACCTTCGGCGTGTATGGCATCTATTCCTTTAACGGCAACAAGATCATTACCACCTCCGGCGGCGGCATGTTTGTGTCGAAGGATGAGGAGGCGGTAAAAAAGGCTACTTTTCTGGCGACCCAGGCAAGAGATCCGGCAAGGCATTACCAACATTCCCAGATCGGGTATAATTACCGTATGAGCAATGTTACCGCAGGGATCGGACGGGGACAGCTGATCCATCTGGAAGAGCACAAAGAGAGGAAAAAAGCGATCTATGCACAGTATGGCAGCGCGTTTGCGGATATAGAGGAGATCACGATGAATCCTCTCAATCCGGACGGAGATGCCAACTGCTGGCTGTCGTGCATGACGATCGCCGAAGGCAGTGATGTGGCGCCGGATCAGGTCATGGATGCCCTGGCGCAGGAAAATATTGAGACCAGACCGATCTGGAAGCCGATGCACTTACAGCCGGTTTTTGCACCCTATGATTTTATCCCGCACAATGAGGACGGCAGCAGCGTGGGCGCAGACATTTTTGACAGGGGATTGTGCCTGCCGAGCGATATCAAGAATACGCCGGAGGATATGGAGCTGATCATCGGCATCGTGCGCAGATGTTTCGGAAGGTAGTCTGCGGCGCGGCATAGCGCGATCGGTAACAGCGGATGGAGGATCCGCGGTAAGGAGAAAGAAATGTATCGGAGGTATATCAAGCGGATACTGGATATCGTTATATCCCTGTGCGGCATCATCGTGCTTTCTCCCGTGTATTTGATCCTGGCCGTTCTGGTGAGGATCAAATTGGGAACACCTGTTATTTTTAAGCAGGAAAGACCCGGAAAGGGCGAAAAGATCTTTTATCTGTATAAATTCCGCTCAATGGATAACAGGTGTAATGAAAAGGGAGAGCTGCTTCCCGATGAAGCGCGGCTCACCCCGTTCGGGAAGAAGCTGAGAAGCACCAGTCTGGACGAGCTGCCGGAGCTGTTCAATATATTGCGCGGCGATATGAGCCTGATCGGTCCGAGGCCGCTTCTGGTCAGATATCTTCCGCGTTACAATGAGCGTCAGCGTCACCGGCACGACGTACGTCCGGGTCTTACCGGGCTTGCGCAGATCAACGGCAGGAACGCTATCACATGGGAGCGCAAATTCGAGTATGACGTGGAATATGTCGAGCATCTTACCTTTGGGATGGATGTCAGGATCTTCTTCGGAACTGTCAGAGCGGTTCTGAAGCATGAGGGGATCAACAGTGAGACGAGCGCTACGATGGAAGAATTCATGGGATAGTGATTTCGCGAAAGGAATACCGGAGTATGGATGAAATGCACATTTTATTTACCGGCACAGGAAGACGCGTGGAGCTGCTGCAGGCTTTTCGGCAGGCGGCTGTGCGGCTTGGCGTCCGGCTGAAGCTGTACGGCGCGGACATGGCGGCGAATGCGCCGGCCTCCGCGTTCTGCGACCATAACAGGAGAATATGTGCGATGCGGGATAAGGATTATATTCCGCAGCTTCTCGAGATCTGCCGCAGAGACAGGATCGATCTGCTGATTCCGACGATCGACACGGACCTGATCGTGCTGTCCGAAAACAGAGAGCGGTTCGCGGAGGTCGGAACCAGGGTGATGATCAGCGCCCCGGAGATGGTGGCCCTGTGCAGAGATAAGAATAACACCTATGATTTTTTCCTTTCCTGCGGACTGAAGGCGCCGAAGCCGGTCAACGATTATCGCAAGTATACCGGCCCGTATCCGTGCTTTATCAAACCGAAGGATGGCAGCAGCAGCGTTAATGCCTTCCGGGTGGAGAAGGAGCGGGAGCTGGAAGCGTACGCCGCCAGAATCGATGATTATATTATCCAGCCGTTTATCGACGGTACGGAGTACACGATAGATATCTTCTGTGATTTTGAGGGCAATCCGATCTATATTGTGCCCCGTGAACGGATTGCCGTCAGAAGCGGTGAGGTTCTGAAGACGAGGATCACACTGGATGAGAGGATGACGGAGGAGGCGGGAAGGCTGATACAGCGGTTCCGGCCCTGCGGCGCCATCACCGTGCAGCTGATCCGGCAGAGGGAATCCGGAGAAGACTATTATATTGAGATCAATCCGAGATACGGGGGCGGCGCGCCCCTGAGCATGAAGGCAGGGGCGGATTCGCCGGAGGCGGTCCTGCGTCTGATGGCGGGTGAGAGGATCGGCTATCAGGGCAGCGGTATCCGGGATGGCGCTGTGTTTTCCCGCTTTGACCAGAGCATCTGCATCGTGTGTGAGAGTGGGCATCTTAAAGGGAAAATCAGGCCGATCAAGGGTGTCGTTTTTGACTTGGACGACACGCTGTACGCGGAGAAGCAGTATGTCCGGAGCGGTTTTCGGGCAGTTGCGCGGTATTTGGAAAACGCCGGGGCCGAGGATAAGCTGTGGAATTATTTTCTGGCGGGCCAAAGCGCCATAGATGCACTTTTGGAAGAGCTGGGGCAGCAGGACAGAAGAAAACAGTGTCTGGAGGCGTACAGGACGCACGTGCCGGAAATCAGTCTCTATGAGGGAGCATACGAGCTGAT
>CANQIJ010000122.1 GCA_947624025.1 uncultured Lachnospiraceae bacterium
TCTTCTGAAATGAGGTAAGACTCGATGAATTCCTCAAAGGTCTTTTCAGTCTCATTCATGGGTCACACCACCTTTCGTTTTCCTGTTACTGTTTCATAAATAAGGGAACGCTTATACACTTCAAGTTCAGAAATAAGGGCCTCTTTTTCCTCGATTATGGAATCGATTAACTCACATTTCCTATCAAGATATTCAACTATTTGTTTTTGCTCATTTTCAGGTGGCAAAAGGACTGTTAATATGCCGAGAATCTTGCGAGATATACTAAACAGCTTTACGCCCGACACCCTTGTTCGAATCTGGCTTCTCCATGCATCGGATTTGAAAAGGTACGAGAGATATTTATTGCTTCGTTTGTAAACGGAGCGAAGTATAATCGTGTGATATCCTGCAAACAGTGTACTATCGGTATCAACATAAGCACAGTTTCCGCATCCTGCCAAATCTTCGGAGGTATCAGCCATTAGCAAATCATAATCTTTTGGGAAAAATCTTTCTCAAGTCATCTAAATCGATCTCCTGCAGTTCCATTTCACGTCTTACAAGCTGAGATGGAGCATTATATTCGTTTGGGTCTATGGGAAACTTATTCCTGCACATTATCTCATACGCCAGCACTTTATCATTTTCAAGTTGAATTTCCTCATATTTCTTAGTGATATACCCACGATTGTGATAAAATTTCCCCGCAGGAAGCGAAGAATCCAACCACACAGCACCATAATCCTTTATAATCTCAGCTTCAAGAAAATCCATGATCAGAGTACCAATTCCTTGTTCTTGAAACTGTGGCAATACGAATAACCGTTTAATATGATCTCTGTCCAGTGTGCCCGTTCCGACCACATCATTCTCATGGACAACAACATACACTTTTCCTTTTGAAATATCGGCTGAAATATTCTCTTTGCTGTGGAGTTCCAAAAAGAATTTGACCGCTTCATCAGAATAATACTTTTTGTATATATCTTTAATTGTTATATGAACAAGTTCATATATATCAAAAACCATATTCATATCTGCTTTAACAACTTCCTGCTCAAAAGTCTGTCTTTGTATCATAAATACCCTTTACCTCACAATTTCCGATCGTACTATGCTTTGCTCAAATTTAACATAAGAATTCAACATAGAATGTATTCTGACTTCTCACCTGTCCTATTTCAATCAAATGAGCGGATTCAAATGTTTGCGTTTGTTACGCTGCATCTGATGCATGATCACCTTTATATTTTCTTCAATAGGCTTCGTTCCGTCTATACGGATAACAGGGCTGCTTATCGACTTTAACTATTCTTCCACACACAAGAATGCCAATCCCCATTATTTATCTCCCGTTCAGCTCGAAGGATGCGATTTCCCTTGTGGGCCAAAAGGCGCCACCCGCGTTAAATATCAGAACTCTTTGCCATTTTTCATAAAGTCCACAAGATTGATATGCGCTATGCCATTACGCCGCTGAAGAAGCGTATCCATCGTGGCAACATACTTAGGATAGTTATCTTTTATCGACTCCAACGGCTTATACTCCCGATCTTCCGTTTCCCTCGACAGCGCTATCGTATAAGAAACCTGAACATAAGAATACTGCATTTCATTATCTCTGAGGATAAAATCACACTCAAGCTTTCCGATCCTTCCTACGCTGACAGAATAATCATGAGACTTTGCATATACATATGTGATATTTTCCAAAACCGGCCCATAGTTGATCCTATTATCCGTATTCTGCGCAAAATAAAAACTCAGATCCGCAAGATAGTATTTCTTCTCTCCGCTTAATGATTTCTTGGTCTTCATGTCAAACCGAGGGCACTCATAAAGAATCTTTGCATCAAGTAAAGCCTTGATATATCTGGAAAGTGTTGCTTCACTGATTGGGGTCCCCGTCCGTTCGATTGCTTTTTTAAGACTTTTCAGACTCGTAGTTGCGCCAAAATTATTGACAATATATTTCTGGACCGTCTCGAAAGTACTTTTGTTTCGGATCTTCAGCTTCGCCCGTATATCTTTTTCAAAGATCTCAGTGATAACGCTCTGAACGTATCTGCGCTTTGCAGTCATAGTATCGAGAAAAATCGTTCTTGGGAATCCGCCTTCAAGAATATAATTTTGCAATTCCTCCTGACGGTCAGCCGCAATTTCCTTATCGTAAAACCTTTTCATCGCCTCATACTCTTCAAAGGAAAGCGGAAACATTTCAAATTCAATATAGCGACCGGTAAGCTTCGTCATCAGTTCGCCGCTCAGAAGATAGGAATTGGATCCCGTAATAAAGATGGACCATTCACCTGTTGTGCGGAAGCCATTAAGAACCGTTTCAAATCCTTCTACGTTTTGCACTTCATCAATAAAGAGATATTTGATCCCCTGTACATTCGGAACACTTTCAAGCAACTGTTCCAGCTGAGCGGCTTTTACGATCTTGTTATAGTCTTTACTGTCAAGGTCATAGAAATATATATTTTCTTCGGGAATACCTCCCTTTTTCAATTCATCCATAATTGTTTCCATCAGACAGGACTTGCCGCATCTTCTGACGCCGGTTATCACCTTGATGATATCCGCCGCATGATAAAAATCACGGATCTTTTTTAAATAATTATCTCTGGGAAACCATTTCATTCTTTTCACCTGCCGATCAGTTTTATATCGTATACATTAACAGATAAAGAAGTGATTTTCAAGTTTAACGTGTGCGTTTTTACAATTATGTCAAAATCGCACACGTTAAAATCTGCCAGATCTTTCCTCTAATAAATCCATCATCTCACGCCACTCGTGGATATGCAGATGCTCACACTTTGGCGCAGATTCTTTGGAGCGGTCTTTGTACTCCCTGTCCGTCTCATTATCATACCAGACGGGATATATCCCGACCTGCGCCGCACCTTCTATATCCGCCTGCGGATCATCCCCGCAGTACCATACTTCGTCGGCGCGCAGACCGGCTTTTCGCAAAGCAATATCAAATAAAATGCGGTTGGGCTTTCGCACAATATAATCGCTGGAAGTCATAACAAATTCAAACTGATTCATCGGCAAAAGCCTGTTGAACCGCTCTGACAAAGCATCGCCTGACCATAGCAGATTACTAATCACCGCGCTTCTTATGCCACTCTTATTGATGAAATCAAGCATACTATCCGCTTCCGGCATAATCGCACCCGCAGATGCGCCGTCCCAAAAAACCTTCTCCATCTCAAGCGGCGTCAGGGAAAATTCAATCCCAAGATATTCATATAATACTCTGTCGCCGATTTGACCGCCAATATCGTACCCGATCTTACGGACATTTTCGATATGCTCTCCGTAAATCAGATCTGCCGCTTTTCTGACATCATCAAACGTACAGTGATCGGGATTTTTCGTAGCATACTTCAATAATTCCGCATTTCCTCTGTCAGTATCCCAATCGGGTTCATACAGAAGCGTATGCCCGTAGTCGAATAGGATCATTTGTGGATATCGCAATATAATCACCTCTTATATTGATCTTCTTTGCACTTCACCTTTCCGCTTTTTCAATAATCTCCATCATCTCCGCAGGTGTCACAATAAAATCCCTGATTGGATAATGTTTCTGATTTCCCGTTACCAGGTACGCATCTTCATCCCGCTTTTCTATAGCCACCTCATAAAAAACCAGATCATCCATATCAACCAGAATTTCTCCTGTAGGCTGTGGGAAAACCTCTGCTCCAAACTCTTTTACCGCCGCAAGTATCGTCTGTATCGATTTCTCTTGAAAATGAAATTTCTCTCTATGCAGCACTTCATCATACTCCGCCAAAATTTCATCATGATACAACGGCACAATTCTTCCGTCAAGAACCGCCCGAAGCACTTTTATTGTCGCGGCATCACTATTTTGGGACAAAAGAGCTGATACGAACACATTTGTGTCTATTACCGCATAACAGATCATACCGTTACCTCTTTTTTCTTTCTGCTCTGGCTGCAGATATTTCTGCATTGATCTCCTCCAAAGTCATTTCCGGAAGATTTGCGGCCTGCGTGCGCAGATCCTCAAAGGCTTGCATCGCTTCTGCCCTTGTCACCGTATTTTCCGAAAGCCTCACATCAAACGGAACTCCTCTGACCATCCTGCTTTTATTCATAAACATACGCAATGCCGTAGGCAGATCCATTCCAAGAGATTCGTAAATCTCCGTCACTTCCTGTTTTAATTTTTTATCCGCGCGAAATTGAATCAATACTTGTTCCGCCATAATACACCTCCGTTTTTACTTTAAAACATAGTTGTTTTGCAGTTGTTTTCAATACTATTATATGCCTGCTGCCGCTTTTTATCAAGACAGGGAATGTCTTTCTCATCAAAACACATTCCCCGCTATAACCCCATCATGTCCCTGCAATCCGAAAAATCATATCCGGAATGATATTGCTTCTTGTATTTATGTATTTCTGCGCCAATTCTTCACCTCTGCCAAGCAGCGGAACGCCCGTTGCGGAATTGTCGGAAACGGCAAGCAGCGCTATGGACGGAACGCCTAAGAGATCGGCCAGGGTGTAAAATGTCCCTGTCTCCATCTCTATCAGCTCTGCGCCTGTGGACTTTATTTCATCCAAATGCATATACTCCAGGGAGATAGAGTCCGTGCAGAAGACCCTGGCAGTCTTTAGGGAATATCCGGCTTTTTCAGCCATTTTTACTATTGCCTGCATATACTGTTTGTCGGGATAGATTTTTTCATATGGCTGAAAATCGCCCAGGGAATCATTCAGGTAATGATTGACATATACCCCTGAGATACAGACCTCCGGGGTACAAAAATCTCCAATTTCATACCTGTCTGTAAGCCCGCCCACCGCGCCGACAAATATACACTTTCTAAACTTCATATCGGCGCAGATCACGGCATGGTCCAATACGTTACAGGCCCCCGATGCCGTTTGCGCCCAGGCTACCTTCATCCCGTCCTTCTCCACCAAATATCCCGAAAAATACGAATGCTGCGCCAGCTCTGTAACTTTATAAGCGGGATTTCTTATTATTTTGGTCGGTTTCCATCCCGGCGCAATGACAAGCGCATCATATTCTGTTTCCGGTTCAAAGCCGAAGCATTCCTGATACATAATGCCGGTATTATATTTTTTCATGCATGCCAGAGCATATTCCAGTTTTTGTTTCATCGCCCACCTCGTTTTCCTTTTTACATAAACATATCATAAAACCGCAAATGAATCCACTGCTGCCGCCCGGCTCACACTTTACGCCGCAGCCTTAACGCAATGTCTGTATAACATTCACCGAAAACAGCGCCGACAAAAGCCGCTACAACGACCGTGGTACACAAAAGCTGTATCGCCGCGTTTTCCGTTCCGGTAATCTCCTGCGCCAGCTTATTTGACAGTACCATGACAGCGTAAGCAACCGCTGACAGTCCGGCGCATAATAAACCCCACGTGTTTATCCCTTTTACCGCAGCCTGTCCGCTGATAAAAAATGCACCCAGCAGAGCAGCCGCCAGGGAAATGACTTTGGCAAAGGTTATCCGTTCTTTGAGAAGCAGCGGTGAAAGCGCGATCACGATCGCCGGGCCGGTATAGTTGATCAGCATACCGAGGCTGACGCCGATCTGCGCATAGGCTTCAAACAATAATAGCCATTCTGCCGCCATCGCAATACCCGAAAGAGCAATAAACAGTATATCCTTTTTATGCCTGAAGGCGGTAAAACGATGGCCTGTAATAAAGAATAATCCCAGCAGCAGAGTAAGCCCCAGCGCTGAGCGCAGCAGGACGATCTCATAAGCGGAAGCTTTACAAAGGCGGCGCAGCTGCTGAACTATTCGCAGGCCAGTATCAGCAGAATGATAGGCGATCTTGAAAAAGAATGGGGCGTATCGCTTCTTGAACGCAGTGCGGGCGGTGCAAGACTTACTTCAGACGGAATGAAGCTGCTCCCGTATGCGAAAAGCGTTGTTGCCGAATTTGAAAAACTGCAAATGGAAATCGATGATCTGAACGGACTGCAATCCGGACTTATCCGTATTGGCACTTTTTCGAGCGTAGCGACACACTGGCTGCCGAATATCATTAAGGAATTTCAGAAGGATTACCCGAACATTGATTATGAACTGTTGCTCGGAGACTATACAGAAATAGAGGAATGGATATTAGAAGGGCGGGTAGACTGCGGCTTTTTGCGCCTGCCCACACATCCCGAACTCGAAACTATTTTTTTAGCGCAGGATCATTTACTGGCGATCATTCCCGAAAATCACGCCTGTGCAGACTGTGAGAAATTTCCTGTCGCCGCGCTTTGTAACGAGCCGTTCATGCTGCTTGAAAAGGGCGCAAAAGCAGAGGTGTCTGAAATATTTGAAAGGTACGGCCTAACGCCAAGAATCCACTTTACCACCTGGGATGATTACGCCATCATGTCAATGGTGGAAAGCGGACTCGGTATCAGTATATTGCCGCAGCTTATTTTAAAGAGAGTGCCTTACCGGATCATCGCAAAGGAGCTTGATGTTCCGGCATACCGCAATATAGGACTTGCATTCAGGAGCAAAAAAACTGTCTCGGTTGCGGTAAAACGGTTTATCGACTATTTACAGTACCGCTAACGGCAATGAAGATCGAAAACCGTTAAACCGCCCAATGACAGGCTGGCTATTACAGCCTCTTAAGCAGTTCCTCTCTCTGCGCCTCATAACCCGGCTTGCCGAGGAGCGCGAACATATTTTTCTTGTAGCTCTCAACGCCCGGCTGGTTGAACGGATTCACGCCGAGGATGTAACCGCTGACGCCGCAGGCAAACTCGAAGAAATAGAACAGCTGGCCGAGGTAATACTCGTTTACTTCGGGAATGTTCACCATCAGATTAGGGACCTGTCCGTCGGTGTGCGCAAGAATCGTTCCGTTCATGGCGCTCTTGTTGACGAAGTCCACACTCTTACCCGCCAGATAGTTAAGCCCGTCTAAGTCTACCGGCTCGGTGCCGATGATGATCTCCTCCCTGCTCGTCTCAATATTGATGACCGTCTCGAACAGGTTTCTTGAGCCGTCCTGAATAAACTGTCCCATAGAATGAAGATCCGTGGTCAGATCCACGCTTGCCGGGAAGATACCCTTCTTGTCTTTGCCCTCGGACTCGCCATAGAGCTGTTTCCACCACTCAGACACGTAATGTACGCTGGGTTCATAGTTGGCCAGGATCTCAATGGCTTTGCCTTTTCTCAACAAGATATTACGAATGGC
>CANQIJ010000123.1 GCA_947624025.1 uncultured Lachnospiraceae bacterium
CCAGATGTTTGAGTCCGCCTTTTAACTTATTCTCATTCACCTGCCAATCTCCCAGGCTCGAGTTATCGTCACTCCTGTGTCCGAACCAGCCATCGTCCATGACCAGCATCTCGATACCGAGCGAAGCCGCCTGCCTGGCAATGCCAAGCAGCTTATCCGTATCGAAATCAAAGTAGGTCGCCTCCCAGTTGTTGATCAGGATCGGCCGTTTCTTGTCCCGGTACTCGCCGCGGATCAAATGGGTACGGTACAAGTCGTGGAAGCATCTGCTCATGCCGCCGATACCGTCCGCCGAGTAGACGCAGATCACCTCCGGCGCCTGAAAAGCATCGCCCGGCTCCAGCTTCCAGCAGAAATTATAGGGGTTGATACCCATCATGGCACGGATACTCCCGAACTGGTTCTCCTCGATCTGTGCCAAAAAATTACCGGAATAAACAAAATTCATGGCATAAATATCACCGGTCTCCTCGGTAGTCGATCTCTTCTTCCACGCCATAAAAGGATGCTCCTGGTGGCTTGATTCACCGCGTGTCGAAGAGACGCCCTGTTTGCCCTTCATGATCGCCCGCGTCTGAATAGCGCGCTCGCGCGCCCATGAGCCGTGGAGCGTGATCATCTCGTAATCTTCATTATCCATGTCGATACACGCCGACAGCACCTTGGTCAGATAGATCGGTTCCGTGCCCCTATTCACTATCCTGACGCTCCGCGCAATGGCATCGTTATCCGCAAAAATACTGTACGACAAAACAGCCTGCAGCCCCAGCAGCTTATCCTCCAGTGTAAGCTCCAGCGTCATACATTCATCATCGTTTCCGAAGGTCGCCGGAAGTCCCTCCGGTTTTTGCTTTCCTTTATATATTCTGTGGGATATGTAAGACAGGCATACAGTCGTGTGTCCGCCCGGCGTCCTGACCGTCAGCGTACCTTCTCTGTAATCGCCTATGTCATTGCCCGTATACTCCGTAGGAAACGCATCCCAGAACGAAGTCCTGTCCCTGTTATTCCGCGACGGCACAAAGGGAGGCTCCGCCGTGCGCATCAGATACGCCACGTTGTCCTCCGCCAGCTTTCTCCCATAATAGATATGTCCGACAAAATTTTCTTCATCCACGATGCCGATACAATAACTCGTATTCGCCGTGTCCAGTTTAAATACCCTGTTTCGTTCATTGTAAGTGATATTCATGGTCGTGCTCCTTCGCAAAAATACGCCGGCTGCGCTCCTTCACCAAAATATGCATGGCCGCGCCGCGCGGTGATCTGACAGCCAAACCGTTGACTTTTGATTCCATTATAGCAATATCTGTCCGGAATGGAAAGAAAAATGTATGCGGCCGGGCATCCGGAAACGGAAGCAGGGTTTACATCAGGATTGGGCAGAGTTTGCATAAGAAGAAGATACGGAGCGGGTGCAAGGTTATTGTTGAAAGATGTCGGGATTGTGATAAAATAGAGAGAAACAAAACGGCCGCCGAAGGCCGCCATGTGCGTACCCGCACGGAAACGGAGCACCTATGAGTATCACAGTTGTATTACAGCAGATGATCATGATCTTTATCCTGATCGGAACAGGGATGTTTCTATACAAAAAAGAAATCCTGACGGAAACCGGCTCCAGACAGATCTCCGGCATCATCGTCAACGTGACGAACCCGGCGCTCCTAATCTGCTCCGCCCTCTCAGACGGGCCCAGGGCGTCGCTGCCGGAGCTTGGCAAAGCGTTCGGAGCGGATCTTATCATATTCGCCCTTCTGATCGCCTGCAGCTTCCTGCTGCCGCGCCTTCTGCGCGCACCCCGGGCCGAGCACTATGCCTATCAGCTGCTGACCGTGTTCGGCAATGTGGGATTTATCGGGATCCCGCTGGCATCGGCCGTGTTGGGCACACAATCCCTGATCTTCGTATCCATCTTCAATCTGATCTTTAACCTGTGCGTTTACACCTTCGGCATTTCGCTGCTGCACAGCGCCAGGGCGAAAGAGGCTTCCCTTACGTCCGCCGAAGCCGCACCCGCCGGGCATTCTCTGATCGGGCGGCTTAGGAAGCTCATCAACATCGGCACCGTTTCCGCCGTCGTGACGATCCTGTTATATGTGAGCGATATCCGTATGCCGATGATCGTCTCTTCCACGCTGACTTACATGGGGCAGTCCACCACTTTTCTCTCCATGATCGTTCTGGGCGTCAGCGTTGCACAGATGGCGCCACGGGATATCTTTACCCATCCGAAGCTGTACGGCTTCGTACTGCTCCGCCAGATCCTCATTCCCATCGGACTGATCGCGCTGCTTCGCCCTTTTGTTGACAACGAGCTGCTCCTTGGCACACTCACGCTGATGCTGGCGGTGCCCGCCGCCAATATGCCGCTGATGCTGGCCAAACAGATGCAGATGAAAACCGAAACGATCTCCCAGGGCATCATCCTCACGACACTGCTCAGCCTGTTCACGATCCCGCTTGTCAGCCTGTTTCTGTCCTTCTGATCATGAGCGGGACGGCCCTGCCTTCGGGTGGTCCGTATCCCGCAGATATCTCCTTAAAAGAAATGCGCAGAAATACGGAAAGGTATAGATGCCGTC
Source organism: uncultured Lachnospiraceae bacterium (assembly GCA_947624025.1). Lineage (GTDB taxonomy): Bacteria > Bacillota > Clostridia > Lachnospirales > Lachnospiraceae > UBA3282. Next base: position 2,586 of record CANQIJ010000123.1, read on the forward strand.
ACTGTAACCGATATTGGCGGACGCGAATTTGATCCCGTAACGGATATCCCTGTACTTGCTTCCATCGATCAGACTGCGCTTCATCGTCCAGCATCGCCACCAGCAGACCGCTGTCGGCAAAATAAATTTTATACTTGCTCTCTTCGTGATTTCCCTTGAGCGGAAGCTCCGGACTTCTCAGGCAGTAACACAGATTGATCAGGCCGAAAAAACAATGCTTTTACAAAAAAATGAGCGAATTATGAGTATGTTATTACAAAAACATGAGCGAATTGTAAGTGTGTCGTTACAAAAACATGAGCGAATTGTAAGTGTGTCGTTACAAAAACATGAGCGAATTGTAAGTGTGTCATTACAAAAACATGAGCGAATCACACGAAAAGAGCCTCCGGCGCGAAAACACCGAAGGCCCTTTTTCCCCTGTGCGGGCTATTTATCTTTGAGCTTGACCGTAATCTTGACCGTCTTGGTCTCTACCATGGGATTGCCGTAACCGTCGTCGCCGTACGCCACCGTATATGTCACATATCCTGTCAGATCGTCTTTTGCGATCGCGTCGATCTGTGCCTGCGTCAGCGTATTCTTGAGCTTCAGCTTCGCCACATCCTGACCCTGCTCGTCTTTTCCTTTTTCCAGTTCAAAATACTCCCTGAACTTATTTTCCACGCCCTTTACATTGCTGCCAAGCAGCGCGCTGTATTCAGCCGCCTTTTTGATCTGCTTGCCCGATCCGGTCAGCACTACGGATTCTCCCGGCTTCTTGAGGATCTTGTAAGAGGACGCCGCTTTATAGGAGCCTTTGACCTTCTTCGGCGCGGCGGCCTTGAGCGTCAGCGTCACGGGTTTGGCGTCGGCGGTGATACTGCCTCCTGCACCGGCCGTACCGAAGGTCAGCGTCAGCTTATAACTGCCCGCCGGGATATTGCCGTCTCCGAACGTCAGTTGGAAACCGCCGTCACTGACAGACACTACCGTATCCTCCTCGTTGCAGGCATCGCGAAAGGCCCGATAAGCATCCGCCTTTTTAACCTCATCGGCCGCAGACATCTCGACCTTCACAGATCTGCCCTGATATGCGTAGCTGCCGCCGAGCTTATACGATATGGTACGCGTATCGCCCGCATTTAACTGTCCGGCCTTCACCGTCTTATCTGTCTTCGGCTCGATGCTGACCTTGGGCGCCTTTTCCGAAGAGTAATTGCTGTTGGTGATCTTATAGGTCTCCGTAATCTTCTTTGCGGTATTTTTTAAAGTGACCGTCGCGGTCGCCGCAGTGACGATCAGCGTATATTCTCCCGCAGCCACGTCGGATGCGATCAGTTTGCCTCCCGACGCCTTCACGGTATGGTTCGTATAGGCATACAGCCTGTCAAAAGCGGCCGTTCCCGTCTTCTGCATAACGCAGAGCTTCAGCCTGGTGTTGACCGTTCCGCTAAAGGTCATCTCTGTTGCATAAGAATCCCCGGATTGATTGATCGCACTGCCGCTCTCCAGGCCAACGGACAACGCCAGCTGATCCGGCTCGGCCGCCTTGACATTTAACACCAGCGTCTTGCTCTTTTTGCTGCCGTCCGCCAGAGTGGCCTGCAGCTTGACCTTATTGGCAGGTTTTACGGCCCGGAGTGTGATCCGGTCTTCCTCCGTCTGCAGCACGACCGCTTTGTTGGAAGATTTTACGTTCGTCAGATCCTGCACGGCGATCTCCTGCACCGGCTTCACCGTATCGCCGATCTGCGCTTTGGCCGCAAGAGCCGCCAGCCTCACGCCCTGTAAACGGTCCGTCGTCATATCGGCCGTCTGATCGTTCGTCGCGATCACCTTGCCGTCCGCATCCACCAGCGCCAGCGTCTCATATGCCGCCGCTTCTCCCGTGATAGTGATCGGTTGCGTTATGCCGGTGACGGTGTTGCCGGTAAAATCGTTGGCAGAGGCCATGACACAGAAGCTATAGCTTGCCCCGTCCTCCGTGGACAGCTTCTTATTGATCGACACCTTCCCGCTGGAGTTGACGCTCACCAGTCCGTAGAGTTCACTGTTATCCTGCGTCAGAGGTTCTCCGCTTTCGTCCACGATGCTCCACTTTACTTTCTTTGCCTTGGGCGCCGTATCCTCCGGATTATAGGTTATCTTTACCTGCAGCGTGGCAGCCTTTGTGCTCTGCTTGTACACGCTCCCGGGCGCCGTCAGCTCTATTTTTTCAATCCCCTTTTCCACCGTGACTGTCAGCGTGGATTCCGGTTGATACATGGTGGCCAAGCCCCAGGGCACCACCGAAATTGTATGCTTGCCCAGCCTGGTCGATCCGGATGCACTGACATAAATCTTGTCGTCGGCGAACCGTACACTCAGCTTTTCCTCCTCCGAAATGCCCTGCGTAATATCTGCCACCGTGACGAGCCGGTTGTTCGTTGCCGACTGAAAGACCGTCGTCGCCGCCGCTACATCCTGTTGAGTCGTATAGATCTTCGTCGTTCCTTTTTTCAGAGTCAGTTTGGTCTCAAACCGGGACGCCTTCGTACGGTCTGACAGGTCAGCCTTCAGACTCTCAAATCTGACCTTGCCTGCAACGTTAGCGTTGGCCGGCGTCAGTTCCTCCGGATCCCCCGTCTGTACGATTGACACCGTCACATCGTACTCCGTAATATCCTCTTCGCCGATCAGGCCGCGTTTTTCCTCCGAGTCCACATAGATGACCTGCTTCTGCACGATCTCTTCATAGATGACCTCCCCGGTTTCCTCGTCGATGGAATAATCCGGGATCTCCCGCGGGAAAAAGACGGGATTTTGGGTCGCCGCCCTGACAGACTCAGAGATCTTATCTCCCTTCGGCGTCATCTCCACCTTATAATACAGCTTCCCTACCAGCGGTTGGAGTATATCCGTCGAGGAAGACACCTCCAGCGTAAAGCTGACATCATCGCTGTATGTGATCTTCGCAGTCGGCTGAGTTTCTTTGAGTACCTTGGGTTCTCTGGCTTTTATGATATACGTTCCGCCCGGAATATAATAGTTTGCGCTTTCCGGTGCTTCCTCCGAGTTGTACAGCCGCAGCTCACCCAGCTTCGTCCCAGGCTGCACATCGGGACCAATGTCCAGAGTGATCTGCATTCTGCCTTTACCCTGCTGCAGCAGCTGTGCACTCATAGCGTCATTTGAAATGCCTTCGTAATAGACGACCTCCAGACGAACGCCTGTCGTGTCAATATAAGCGCTGTTTATTCGGGATCCTTCTGCGACTGCTTGAAATACCAGGCTGCTGGTCCTGGAATCCACATCCCGCTCCACCTCATCGGTCTTGTAAGTCATCTTTTGTACAGAACTGATCGGCACCGTCACCACAAACTTCATAGTCACCTTGACGGCCTTATTCTCCGATTTATACATGATCTGATACGTATAGGAGTTTCCGGGCTTGGCATTCTCCGGTACGGTCAGCTCCACCGTTTTATTTTCTTCATTTCGCGCAAAACCGTTCCTAAGTGTTGTTTCGTCAGGCAGCATCCTGACACCGTCGGCATATTGGCTGATCTGGTATTTCTTCCCGGCGCGTACATTGTATTGGTATGAGGTCTCGCTTTTACCGTTGTCGCTTCTGGTCAGTTCTTTCCCTTCGGTATAGCCCTCATCGGCCGGCACAAGCTCACGCACCGCAAAACTCATCACGGGCGGATCCGTCTCCGTTTCCATCGCAGCCAGGTCATTCAGCGCAATCTCATCATATTCCGCCGCAAGGTCCAGCGGATCCTCTTCGATCATAAAAACCGTGTCCGCCTCAGGCGTATACTCATAATAGCCGTCTTCGCCCGCCCTCATTTCCACGAGCTGCTGTCCGTTGACGCTGACCCTGATACCGTCCGCTTCCTCATACGCACTCACCGCAAAGCAGACCGTCATTCCCTGTTGTACAAAATAGTCCGTATCCGTTTCATAGACGGCTTCGCCGTATTCGATCCCGTCTTCCCCCACAGTCACCGGCGATATGCAGGGCATCTCTTCCAGACTGCTTGTAAAAGAAAACTTCCAGACATCAGCCGCCTCTTCTGCATTCTCATCTACAGCCTGCCCGTCGACCGTTTCCTCCGTGTCCGCATCCGAAACGGGATCATCCCCGGCCTCTTCCTCCGTATCCGCATCCGAAGCGGGGTCATCCCCGGTCTCTTCCTCCGTATTCGCATCCGAAGCGGGGTCATCTCCGGTCTTTTCCTCATCTGAAACAGGATCGCCCGCAGGCTCCTCCTCGTCCGAAACCGGATCGTCTACATCCTCTTCCTCATCCGAAGCCGGATCGTCCGTGATCGTTTCCGCCGGAGAGCCCGTCTCGTCACCGTCTGTCACTTGCTCTGTATCGGATGGCGTATCGGCGCTCAGTGCTTCGTCTGTTCCGCTATCATCCGCCGCAGATCCGTCCGCGATCTCCTGTTCCTGTGCATACGAACAGATTACCGCCTGCGGCGCAGCCGTCACCGTCATGACCGCCGCCAGCAGCAAGGCTAAAGTCCGATGCACGAACACCTTCCTCTTTTTCATCTTCATCCTCCTCGTATAATAAGCCTATACCCCAGATAAACAGGGTCTGGGCTTATTCTTTTTATGGTATAGAGGAATCACA
>CANQIJ010000124.1 GCA_947624025.1 uncultured Lachnospiraceae bacterium
GCGATCCCCGCTATCATGACATCTATTATGACGGGGCAAGCCACTATTACATAGACGGCACGGTTCTTTCTAGCGGCAGGATTCCCGTCCTGAAGGTGGACACGGATACGGATCGCTATTACAGGGTGACGGAGGTCGGCGACTGGCTGATTCTGCCGTATGAGGAGGAGAACTAATAAGCGGAGAGGATGGCAGAACCGACGATCGGTGAAGGCTTGCGCTTTTGAACTGCGTTATATATAATTGGTAAGGATTATTGAAGGAGAGCAGACTATGTACCGTATACTGATCGTGGAAGATGACATATCGCTGGCCCGTGCCATGAAGAAACAGATCGAGGCATGGGGAGATGAGGTATGTCTGGCGGAGGATTTTCGGGATATCCTGTCGGTGTTTACGCGTTTCGATCCGCATATCGTGCTGTTAGATATCATGCTGCCCTTCTACAACGGCTATTACTGGTGCGGCGAGATCCGCAGGATCTCTGATGTGCCGGTCGTATTTATCTCTTCCGCAGCGGATAATATGAACATCATCATGGCAATGAACATGGGCGGGGACGATTTTATCCCGAAGCCGGTCGATCCGGATGTGATGACAGCCAAGATCCGGGCGGTGCTTCGCAGGACATACGATATGGGCAGCAAGATCCCGATCCTGGAGCATGGAGGCGCAGTGCTCAATCTGAATGACGCCTCTCTTACCTATCGGGATGAGCGCATCGACCTGACTAAGAACGAGTTCCGCATCCTGCAGACGCTTCTGGAGAATAAGGGAAAGATTGTCAGCCGTGACACGCTTATGACCAAGCTGTGGCAGACGGACTGCTATGTGGAGGAAAATACGCTGACCGTGAATATTAACCGGCTGCGCAGGAAGCTGGAGAAGGCCGGGTTAGGCAGCTGGATCGAGACGAAGGTAGGCAGCGGGTATATGATCGGGGCAGGAGAGCGGTAACGGAGCTTTTTAAGGCGGGCGAAAGGGCCGGCCTGTGATCGGGAGACGGTATGAAGCGGGACAGAGTAAAAGAGAATGTGACAGGGTATCGGCTGTTTGGCAGGATGCTTCGCCAGTACGCCGGCATCGGCTGTCTTTTCCTTGTATTTGCCGGGATCTTTGCACTGGTGTTCTATCTGTATGATCTGGAGGCAGAGGCGGTCTGGTATGCCGCGGGGCTGTGCCTGCTTGTAATGGCTGTCGTTCTGTGTGCGCTTTTTCCCCGTTATTACAGAGCGCATCGCCACAGGCAGCAGCTCCTTAAGAATATCGCAGTCTCTTACGATGCTCTGCCGGAGGCTATGACGCTTGCGGAGGAAGATTACCGGCAGATGGTGGAGACGCTGGGCGCCATGAACAATAAGCTGTTGACGGATTGGGAAAAAGACCGGCAGGAGAGTCTGGATTATTACACTACATGGGTGCATGAGATCAAGACGCCAATCTCTGTCATGCGCATGACGCTGCAGGAGGAAGACAGCGAGGAACACCGGGAACTGATGGCGCAGCTGTTTCGGATCGAGCAGTATGTTGATATGGTGCTTACTTATATGCGGCTTGGCAGCAGCCAGACCGATTTTCTTTTCAGGGAATATGAGCTGGACGGAATCATCCGGCAGGCAGTCCGCAAATATGCGCCGCTGTTTGTCAGAAACAGGATCCGGCTTGTCTATGAGCCGGTTGACGTACGGGTCGTCACCGATGAGAAATGGCTGCTTTTTATCATCGAACAGTTATTGTCCAATGCGATCAAATATACGAAAGAGGGAACGGTCACCGTTGCGGTGTCGGAGCAGAAGGTGTTGTCGGTCGCCGATACGGGGATGGGGATCGCGCCGGAGGATCTGCCGCGCATCTTTGAGAAGGGTTTTACCGGATATCATGGCAGGGAGGATAAGAAAGCGACCGGCTTAGGCTTGTATCTGTGCAGGCAGACTGCGCGGAAGCTGGGGATCGGCCTGCGGGCGGATTCCGTGCCGGGCCGGGGCAGCACGTTTTATCTGGAATTTAAGGGCGGTGTGCCGGGCATGGATTGACTATATCAGTCAATGAAAGCGGTACGGCAATGCGCCGGAAACGGGAAAAAGGAACATAACTTACAAAATTGTCACATGAGACGGCCGGAATGTCACGCGATTCAATAGAGGACGGTTCGGCCGTTTTGCTATGCTTAGACAGGAAACGGAGGGCGCACCGCGTCCACGGACAGGAGAACGGATCGGGGAACCGCGCTGACGGGCGGATCTTTTGATCGGACAGGAGGAAAAGATGTCAATATTGGAAGTTTCATGTTTAAAGAAGATTTATACCACCCGTTTCGGCGGCAATCAGGTACAGGCGCTTTCGAATGTCTCATTTTCGGTGGAGCCGGGCGAGTATGTGGCGGTCATGGGAGAGTCGGGTTCGGGCAAGACCACCCTTCTTAATATTCTCGCAGCGCTTGACAAACCCACCGGCGGGAGCGTCATACTGGACGGCAGGGACTTATCGCAGGTCAAAGACGCGGAGATCGCCGCTTTCAGGCGGGATAACCTGGGCTTTGTCTTTCAGGATTTCAACCTGCTTGACACATTCAGCCTGCGGGATAATATTTTCCTGCCGCTCGTGCTGGCGGGCAAGAGCGTCAAGGAGATGACCGGGCGCCTGGCGCCGATTGCATCCAGACTGGAGATCACGGAGATCCTGGACAAATACCCATACGAAGTGTCCGGCGGACAGAAACAGCGGGCGGCGGTGGCGAGAGCGCTGATCACAAGACCCAAACTGGTGCTTGCGGACGAGCCGACGGGGGCGCTCGACTCCAAGATGGCGGACGGACTTCTTAAGATATTCCGGCAGATCAACGGGGACGGACAGACCATCGTAATGGTGACTCACTCGGTCAAGGCAGCAAGCCATGCCGACAGAGTCCTTTTCATCAAGGACGGCGAGGTGTTCCATCAGATCTACCGGGGCAACAGCACCAATGAACAGCTGTATCAGAACATTACTGATGCGCTGACGATCCTTACGACCGGAGGTGAGTCGAGATGAAGCTGGGATTTTATCTGAAGCTTGCCCTGAACAATCTGCGCAAGAACGGACAGACCTATATTCCCTATATCCTGACCTGTGTGCTGACGGTCATGATGTACTATATGATGAAGTCGCTGTCCTTAAATCCGGGCATATCGAATCTGCAGGGCGCGGGCTATGTGGCGTATATGCTGGGGCTGGGGAGCCGTGTGATCGCCGTGTTTGCCCTGATCTTCCTGGTCTATACCAACAGCTTCCTGATGAAACGGCGCAAGAAGGAATTCGGGCTGTACCTGATTCTGGGTATGGAGAAAAGGCATCTGTCCTTTGTACTGCTTCTGGAGACAGTCATGGTATACCTCATGAGCGCTCTTGCCGGTCTTGGTCTGGGGATCGCGCTGGATAAGCTGATGTTTCTGGTTATCCTCAGATTCATCGGTGAAACTGCGGTGCCGCTCGGATTTTTTATCTCCGGCCGGGCGATTCTTACTACGGCCGGGCTGTTGGGAGCTGTCTATCTGGTCATCTATATCAAGAGCCTGTTGACGGTGCAGATCGCTAAGCCTGTGGAGCTGCTTCACGGAAGCAATACAGGGGAGAAAGAGCCTAAGACCAGATGGCTCATGGCGGTCGCTGGCGCCCTTGCGCTTGGCGAAGGGTACTATCTGGCGCTGACAGCCAAGAGTCCCGTGGCGGCGATGGCGCTTCTGTTTGTGGCGGTGATCCTGGTTATCATCGGCACGTATCTGCTCTTTACGGCGGGAAGCATCGCGTTTCTCAAGCTGATGCGTAAGAATAAGAGATTCTACTATAAGGCGAACCATTTTATCAGTGTGTCCGGCATGATCTACCGCATGAAGCAGAATGCGGCGGGCCTTGCCAATATCTGTATTCTGTCCACGATGGTGCTCGTTATGGTATCTTCCACCACTTCTCTCATGGTAGGTATGGAGGATATCATACACACTCGTTATCCCCACGATTACTGCATCTATTCCCATAATGCGGATAGGGAGGCCAACAGGGAAGTCTTTGATGCGATTCTGGACCAGTGTGATGAGCTGGGCATCCGGATCACGGAGCAGGAGGAGTACGCTTATGAGACATTCAGTGTCGTGCAGGATGGCGATATGTTCAGAACGGATGGTGACATTGATGTCATACAGGATATGAACAATATAAGGATACTGTTCTTTGTCCCGCTGTCCGATTACAATGCTTTCGCGGGAACGCAGCTTGTCCTGGAGGACGGACAGCTGCAGCTGTATACGGACAGGGAGGCCTATGACCGGCCGCTTCTTCGCATCTATGACATGACGTTTACGCTGGCGGGCCGCCCGGACAGAATGGTGACGTTCCATAACGGGGCTGTCACATCTAATATTGCAACGGCCTATTACTGTGTCGTCACGGACAGGGATTTTGATACGCTGCTGCAGACGGCGGCGGAGCAGTCGGGTATCATAGGTGATGGAGAACGGTATCTGGGGCTGGACGTGAAGGCGCCGGAGGCGGATATGGCCGTGCTGCGGGAAAGAATACGGCAGATACTGGCGGAAAGCGAGGCGACGGGAACCTTCAGCGGTTATGTGGAGACGATCTTGGGACAGCGGGCTTCCTTTATTGCGCTGTACGGCGGCTTCTTCTTCCTGGGCGTGTTCCTGGGGCTTCTGTTTATCGTGGCGACGGTGCTTATCATCTACTATAAGCAGATTTCAGAAGGCTATGAGGACCGGGAGCGCTTCGCGATCATGCGGAAGGTCGGCATGACGAAGGGCGAGGTCAAAAGTGCGATCCGCTCGCAGGTGCTGACGGTGTTCTTCCTGCCGCTTGCGGTGGCGGGAGTGCATGTGTCGGCGGCGTTTCCGATCATCGCCAGGATACTTAAGCTGTTGAATCTCGGCAACCAGACTCTGTATCTGGTCTGCACGGTGGTGTGCTATGCCGTATTCGCACTGCTGTATGTGCTGGTCTATGGCATGACGGCAAGGACTTATTACAAGATCGTCAGCAGATGACGCCGCTGCGGCAGCCGGAACGCCCGGACAGAACAGGATAGGACTACAGGCGCCGCCCGGCTTTCTGTCAGGCGGCGTCTTTACTGTTTTTGCGGGAATCTATTGACAATGCAGAGCGTGTCTTATATGATAAAATCATCGGAGAAATCTAAGTATTGTGCGGCTTTGCGCATTCATGGCAGTTTCTGTCGGATTTTCCAAGAGAAACAGAATAGGGTGGGGCAGTCGGCACATCCCCGTTTTCTCCCGTTGTGGACGAGAAGGCAGGGGAACAGCAGGAGAAGGACAAGGACGGAAGAAATATGGTAAAAGAACAGAGCATAAAAGACATTCCCGAAATAAGGGTTCACGGACGCACAACAGAGTGCCGGGATCCTCTTACGCTCTTCTGGACGGCGTCGGGATTTGAGTGCAATGTGTCCGGAACGGAGCTGTGGGTGGAAGTGGAAGTGACTTACGATGCCTATGAACCGTGGTTCAGCTATACGGTGAACGGAGACTGGATCGGCAGGCAGATGATGACGGCGGGCAGATACTGGGTGCCGCTGTTTCGGGGCATGAGCACGGAACAGGTAAAAAATGTGCGCTTTTACAAGGATCTGCAGGCGATGAGCGGGGATGGGGAATCGTATATCCATATTCATGCGCTGCGCTGTGACGGTCAGTTTTATCCTGTGCCGGAGAAAAAGCTGAAGCTGGAATTTATCGGCGACAGCATCACATCGGGCGAAGGGCTTTTCGGGGCTAAGGAAGAGGAAGATTGGATTCCGATGTTTTTTTCCGCACTGAAAAGCTATACGTATCTGACGGCGCAGATGCTGGATGCCGAGTACCGTGTGTTCTCACAGAGCGGGTGGGGCGTCTGCAATTCATGGGACAATAATCCCGACTGTGCGATTCCCAGATACTACAGGCAAATATGCGGCCTCATGCCGGGTGAGACAAGCAGGCGTTTAGGCGCGGATAAACCCTATGATTTTCAGAGCTGGCAGCCGGATTTTGTCATTGTCAATCTGGGAACGAACGATGCGGGCTCTTTTGACCAGCCGGAATGGGTGGATGAGACGACCGGCAGACATCACAAGATGCATAGGAGGGCAGACGGTTCCTTCTGTGAGGAGGATGTTGCATTCTTTAAAGACGGCGTAAAAAGCTTCCTGTATACACTGCGCGAGTGTAATCCCCACGCTAAGGTCATCTGGTGCTACGGGATGCTGGGAACGGACTTGGAGCCGCCTATACAGCGCGCGGTGGCGGATTATCGGAACGAGACCGGCGATGATAAGGTGTCTTATCTGCAGCTGCCGGCCATGAATGATGACAGCGCGGGCTCCAGGAGCCATCCGGGGGCGCTGTGCCACAGACAGGCTGCCGAGGCCTTGAGCCGATATATTCGGTCGATGACGTCTAAATATTGACGCTTTTGCGTTAATTCTTGAAACGCCGCCTTCACTCTGATATGATGATAATAGTGGACATCTGCGGCGGCAGGTTTGAGGAAGTGATGCTGATACGCGGGGAAGCCGATCTTCGGCAGTTTCGGGAGCAGTATGGGCTCACTGAGATTACGAAGGTATATTAGAGATCATGATTTCATCTGGAACAAACAGGCAGGTCTATAGGAAAACATGAACGGACGGATCGCACGGATATTTCACAGCTTCACAGGAAAGAAAAAAATAGCGGACGGATCGGAACCGGAGATTACCGGCGCCGGTCGGATTGGTGTGCCGGAAGCCGTGAAGACGGTTGACAGGAAGGAATTTGAGCGGATCGTCAATGAAGGTATGAAAAGCGTGGACTGCCGGGGCTGTCTGTTAGTCAGCGATGTGGACCGATATAAGAAGCTTGGCAGTATTTACGGGCGCGATGCGGCGGATGACGTATTGGCGCGGGTGCGGGAGCTGATGCTCGGTCTGTTTCTGTCCGAAGACTCTGCGGTTGTCGGAGGAGCGGGAATAAGCGGCAGCAGACCGGGCGGCGATGTGTCCGCAGCGGGCTGCAGTGACAGGGATACTTGTATGCTCTGGCTGCCGTTTGCAGAGAGGGACGCTGCTTCAAAG
>CANQIJ010000125.1 GCA_947624025.1 uncultured Lachnospiraceae bacterium
CAAAATCATTATACCTCAAGGAACCAATACTCTTTTTATTTATTTTCTGTCAACTGTCAATATCTTTACTCCATCGAGCATATGCAATAGAAATTCGTGAATCAAAGCATAAGAAAAGCAGTAGAGATGTGTACGAAACAGGATGCAGTGAAAAGGAAAGACAGCCTCTGCAACAGGCTGCCTTTCCTTTTCACTTGTACTCGCTTTTTCGCAGACGTCAATATTTTCTCTTGCAAAAGTTACCCGCTGTGCTAAGATAGAGATACCATATTGTATACTATACCATTTTTTGGAGGTTTGTTATGAGAATTTCCCATTGGACTATGCTCATCATCATTGTGCTGATAACCATCGCGGCGCCCTTTACTTATAAAACAGTCATTTCCGCTAAATCGGCGCAGCTGAATACTGATTATGCCAACTATCTGATCACAGCCACCCAGGGCAGTGTTGTGTCTGCTTTTTCTTCCTATTATGATGGCAGAAACATCTTTGCCCAGGATACGGCGAGAAAAGAGGCTGTTGATACCTTCTATGAGACGCTGCGACAGTGTTTTAATTACACCGGCACTTCCTACGCGGATCAGGTATATTACTATGTACCCTGCGTTTTTCTGATCGACACAGACGGGTTTTATATCGAATATACAGTAGAGCACGGGGATGAGGACGGCAACGCTGCCTACAGTGAGATCATCACACCAATCAACAAATGGGCGAAAACATATTCTTCCGGATCCAATGGTATGGCCGGAACCGCTTATCATGTAGAATACCACCTGGACAACACCATCCTGGTTGAGTATCAGGACAGATCAGGCAATGTAACCAGCATATCCGGTGCCTATGATGAGGTCTACCAGAAATTACGGAAGCCTTCGGAACTGAATGTCCTTAGTTCCTTCAGTAAATTCGATGCAGAGCGGACCTCAGCTGTAATCTCCATCCTGCAGGATCAGATGGAATACTATATCAATGTCCATGATGAATCCCTGAACCAATTCAATAACGTCCAGTATGAGTTTACGCTTCCTCAGATCAAAGGAGAGGACTGGGCCAGACTGATTGACCAGCCAACAGTGGTTTCGTTCTTACAGGGTATCCAGATGCCCTACGGCAATGAATATCTGAACATTTATTCCTTTGCCGGAAGTGAGATGGAGCATCAGCAGAACTACTACGTAGCAGTAGACCAGAACGGCAATAAATATTATCACAGGAAAGGCTGCCACCGGCTGCCGATAAAGGCGCTTGATAAACCCTATTCCATGTATAATGCCGCCAAAGAAGGCGCCTTCCCGTGCCCGGAATGCGTTAGGTAACAAGTAACAGGAGAAGAGAGAAGAGCAGATGCATATTCCCAGAGAGAATACAACCCCTTATCCTTTTTTCAGAGCAATGGCCATCTTCCTAAGTTTGGCCATTGTTTTGTCTGCAAATTTCTCCGCAGAAGAACTGATAGAGCATAAGCATATCTATGTGGTCGAAGAGATCCGGGAGCCGGATAAAGATGCAAACGGCGAAATCAGACTGGTCTGTTCCGAGTGCGGTCATCATCAGACCTATTCCCTGAGCAGCTTGTCGGACCCTGAACCGCTGGATGCGGAAACGACCAAGAGCATCCTTCGGTTCTTCTTTTCTTCCCTGGAACCGTCATATGACGAACAGACGCCGTATTCTGAACATGCCGTGCGGAATGTGATCCTGTCTCTATTTGTCCTGATCCTGATTCTATTTTTGTTTTTGCGCTGGAGAAGATGACAGGGACTTGACAATATATCTATTCGTAGTATAATAATTATACGAACAGATATAACGGGAAAGGACAAAATCATGGAAAAAGGAAAGAAAGAACCAAATCAATATAAAGTACATAATGACCTGCATGGATCCGGCGGGTATATGGGCCTGGACAACCAGTTATGCAGCGATCCCAAATATTACTGTAAGATTCATCTGGTTTATCTGTCTGATAAGGATGTAGAGGCCAAGCAGTGCCTGTGCAAACCGACTTTTGACATGATAGGGACCACACGCTGCAGGTCACTGATCACCGCCGAAGAACACGACAAGGAACTGGAAGCCTACCGTGAAGATCTCCAAAAGATCAATGGATCCAGGGAGAATCTCGGGATGCTGTCCTATAACGTGAAAAAACGGGTAAAAATGGAGGAAGAATCTTGACTTACAAGGATCAGACCAGGGAACACTATCAGATCCGGCTCAATAAGCTTCTGGATGAAATGCCGGATTTCTGCAGAACATACTTCATCGGCCGGGAAAACAGACTCTCAGAGGTATCCGCTTTTTCCTATGCCAGCAATCTGCACGTTTTCTTTGATTATTTGCACAGGAACAACCGGTATTTCGGCGGCCGGGATATCCGCACTTTCACGATCGATGACATGGCCCGGCTTTCTACGGAAGACATAGAGGAATTTCTTCACTGGATGCGTTACCATGAAACGGACGGCATCGTGTACAGGAACTCCCAGGCCACACTGAATCACTATATCAGCGCGATCAGCGGCCTGTATTCCTATTATATCAAAAGGCGCCATCTGACATTCAACCCCGTAGATGCCATTGACCGCTCTAAAAAGAAGAAAAAAAAGATCATACGCCTGGAGAATGATGAAAAGGACCGATTTTTAAATGCGGCACAATATGGAACGGGGTTAAGTCCCAGGCAGCTGGTCTTCCACGAAAAAAACCAGGCGCGGGATTACGCTATCCTTTCCCTGTTTTTGGATACCGGGATGCGCGTGTCGGAATTAGTGGGAATCAATGTCAGCGACCTGAATTTTGATAAACACGCCGTTTCCATCATCCGGAAAGGCGGGAACCAGCAGTATATCTATTTCAGCGATCGGACGGAAGATATCCTGCGAAGCTATCTGGATGTGCGGCATACGTATCATCCGGTGGACGACGAAGACGCTTTGTTCCTGTCAAAGTCCGGAGAACGCCTGTCCGTGAAATCCATACAAGTCATGGTCAAAAAATATGCTTCCTCGGCTCTTCCGGAGAAGATGGACAAGATCACGCCACATAAGCTGCGCTCTACCTTTGCCACGGATATGCTCCGGGCAACCGGGGATATCAAACTGGTATCTGAACAGCTTGGTCATGCGAACCTGAACACCACGACCATCTATGCGGAGCATGACGAGGAACGGCGTATGGATGTGCGAAACCTCCTTCAATAACGTCACAAAAAGAGAACCTGCATGAAGGCAGGTTTTTTGTGTCTAGGTATATTGACAAATCCGCATCATATTGTATAATATACATACACTGTTTAGGTTCCTACCTATCATAACCTGTAACAAGTCGTTCACATGGCGAAAAGCCATACCAGACCAGTCGAAGGAGGTGCCGGGTTAAAATCCCGGAAAAGAGAAAGAATATGCAAATCAGCAGGAACAACGCGAGACACCTTGCAAGGTATCTCGCCAAGGGAATCTTTGGAAAACCAAAGACCCATGAAGTCAATATCAGCATTGGCAATCATGCCACCATCGGCATCTTCCGCCGGGGCAAAAAATACGTTCTGTGGGTCAAATACGGGGATAACATCGCAAATGGGGACTCCCGCTCAGGATTTAATGAAAACATCTCCGAAGATGATCTCGCCGATCTTGTGATCAATGTGATTGAAAACAGTGCTGCCCTCATGGAAGTAGAACTGAACATGGACAAGATCCCTATGCTCCAGGACAATGACCCGGAGATACCGCACGAGAATCCGGAAGATACGCAATCCGAGAAAGAGGAACCTGCCAAGAAGCCGGAACCCGAATCCACGGATATCCCGGACGATACCGAAGAGCCTGATCCTGATTCTGACGAGGAGGATGAAACAACTGAAGTTTCTGATCAGCCGGAGGTGGAATCCGAAGTATCTAAAGAGTTGAAGGATGAGGACTTTGAGCCCCAGGATCTATCTCCAGAAGCCGAAAGATCCGAAGAGGATACCGAACCTGATCCGGTCAGCGAACAGGAAACCCATTTGATCCGGGAAGAGCCCGAAGAAAGCAATGAACAAGAGGAGGATAACACAATGATTTTATCAGAAAAAACAGAGAAGAAAGTGGAAACGGCCATCCAGGCGAAAGGGCTTCTGCCCTCTCCTATCGATACAAGTTCCTTCGCGGATACCAGTTATATTTCCTCATTACTGGGCGACAGTGATGACATCCAGAAGAAATTTACATCCATTTTCCGCGAAATCTCCAACAAGGACCGCGAACTGGCCGTGGAATACTATGTCAGAGGATTGTATAACCTCATGGCGCTTTTTGACAACGACATTGACGCCGTTGCAGAAGCTACGGATATTGATAAGCGTGATATCGTGCTTGCTATCTATGATCGGCAGCTGTTTGATTAATGCTTGTGACGCCGCACACTTATCTCTTTCGTGTGAGGTTTCGCATATCTAACCTCTTTTTTCCAACAGGAAGAGACAGCCATCTGCAAAGTGGCTGTCTCTTCTCTTGCTATCTACCTAATCCAGATCAAGATAATCTCCCATCCTCTTTAGTGGACAGACTATGATCTCCGTATAGTTATCCTCATCTTCTACCACATCCATATACTGACATAAGTTTCTATGTGAATCATCTACCAGAACAAACAGCGTGATCAGATCGGTGATGATCTTGTACTCAAAATTGTCTACGTCCGCCGCCTCGTTTCCCTTTACATGATTGAAAAAGATCATACAGGCCTTCTCATCCATCATCCGGTACTTTCCCCGCATAAATTCCGCGCTTAGGGCGCTGTAATAGTCCGATCGCCACTTATCCACGTCATACAAATACCTCATCTGTCTTGTGGTACTGTCAAACTGCGGTCTGTGCGGCAAAAGTTCGGGCAGGATGATGTGAAGTTCTTCTTTCGTCTGTGTGACCTGCACCTGCTTTTTCTCTGTTGCTATCCTGCTGATATATGCATTTTTCTCTTTAATGCCATACTCGGCAGGGATCATGCCGATCCGGGTCGCGGTCCGGGTCAGTTGCTTGGCAATCTCAGGGCAGTTTTCATACAAAAAAGACATCTCTCCTCTCTGTGCAGCGCCGGTGAGCGCTTCCAGAGCTGTTTGGTTCTTCGCAACTTCTTTTTTGATCAGTTCCAGTCTGTTTATGAGCTTTTCCCTTTTTTTCTTTCCAGGATCCCTTCCCGGTTCCATTTTTGTTTCTGCATATTGCTCAAACGGTATCTCCATCGCTTCTCCCTGAAAAAGTGCTTGCAAATGATCATGACTGTGTTATGATACTATTACATTTAATGTGTATATTATACAATCTTTCTGATGTTTCGTAAATAGAAAAGGCTCTTTCGCCTGCATCGGAAACCTATTTTTGCTGAAAGGAGGAAGGCGCATCGCTTCTCCATGCGCCGGAAAAATTATGAAAAAGAAATGGATCACCGGAACCTGTGCCGTATGTCTGGCAACCGCCCTGTTCGGACAGGGAATAACAGCCCTGGCTGATGCCGAACATGTCACGGGCACAAACGCTTTTACCTATACCTTACCTGCAGATGCAGCGTTCAAAAGCCACGGAAAACTGGAATATACCTCCGGAGAAGGCACGATACTGATCGATTCCGGGGATCTCAATCTTCTGCAGGCAGAATTAAATCAGCTGTTCGGTGAAATAGATCCGGCTTATTCCACCCATTAACTTTGTGAAAGGAGGCTTATACCATGATAAAATTATCCTGCAAGAACAAAATGAAATACGTGGTTCCCGTCTGCGCTGCGGTTCTTCTCATCAGCGGCACTGCTCTCGCAAACGGTGCCAACAGGAAGGCTCTTTTGGCTTCCCATGGCGCGGTGGATTTCTCTTCCGCAGAAGGGTCCATCCTAATCGATTCTACTGACCTTACCAACCTAGCCGATGAGATTGACAGCCTGGAATCCGCTTTTAAGTCCAAGACCAAGAAAGCCCTGAATGGAATCAACACTTATGTCAAAAATGACGGCACCGTATCCTACGATCCCGGATCGGCTGCAAACCAGCCGGAACTTCCCACATATAATCAGCTGATGGATGGTATCGCTAACAGCCAATCCTCTTCCATCGGTATTGCCAGGTTATCCGGAACCAGCTATTACCGAACCAGCAAAGGAAAATTAACAACATCCTCTTCCGGGAATACCTCCGTATCATTAGGAAGTGCTATTGACGATAACCTGAGCGCCGGGAAAGTTGCCTATGCGGATGGAACCTTACTGTTGGGAACAGGCTATGATAATGCTGTGCTGTACAAAAACGGATACAATAAAGGCTATGCGGAAGGCTACGCAGCGTCCGAAGGATGCTCTAATATCTCCTATACTTACCATTCCCATTCTTCCAGTTGTTACACTAATGGGAAACTTACCTGCGGGAAAGATGAGAACACGATCGTATCAGCCACCATTTCATAGAAAGGAGAAATTATGAAAAAATTAGAATTTATTAAGAAAACCATATTACCCGTTCTGCTCTCTGTAACCATGATCAGCAGCACATCCTTGGCTGACGGAACGAACCGCCAGTCCCAAATCAGTTCTCATGGTGCTGTGGATATTACCTCCGGAGATGGCTCTGTTTTAATCGACTCCGAGGATATGAAGACCCTGGCAAATGAAACGGATACGTTGGAAAGCATCTATAAAACAAGGCTCCAGCAAGCCGTCAACAGGTTAAATACCTTTATCCAGCCTGATGGATCAATCACTCACAAGAAAGAGGCTTCCGGAAATCAAATGACTCTTCCTTCCTTTGATCTGCTTGCCAGCGCTATTACCAACAGCCAGTCCTCTTCTACTGCTATTGCTGATCTTTCCGGGACAAATTATTATAAAACAAATGAAGGAAAAATCAATACTTCCGGTTCGGGAACATCTGTGTCATTGGGAGCTGCAAGCGCTGATAATTTAAGCGCAGGTAAAATTGCTTTCGTAGACGGAACCTTATTATTAGGGACAGGTTCGGATAATGAATCTTATTTCAACCAAGGATATACATCTGGCAAACCGGATGGACAGTCCCAAAAGTCAGGAATTGTAAGCG
>CANQIJ010000126.1 GCA_947624025.1 uncultured Lachnospiraceae bacterium
CACCCTTAACGGTGCGTACGACTACAGCTTTCACAACATCGCCTTTTTTTACAACGCCGCCTGGTGTTGCATCTTTGACCGTAGCAACGATCACATCACCTATGCGCGCATATCTTCTTGTAGAACCGCCCACAACCCTGATGCACAGAAGCTCTTTCGCACCGGTATTGTCAGCGACCTTAAGTCTGCTTTCCTGTTGAATCATGCTATCTTCTCCTTATTTTAATGATAATACCGAGTTTAGTTGATACTGCCAATTTAGCGATACCGCCTTTTTAGCGATACTGCCTTTTTAGCGATACTGCCGAGTTTGCGAAGCAAACTCGCGACTGAAGCCTTAGTTTTTCTTAGGCGGCGTCCTATGACGCCTTAGAAAAACTCTTCAGTCTGTTATTTGGCTCTCTCAACAATCTCAACAAGTCTCCATCTCTTGTCCTTGGACAGCGGCCTTGTCTCCATTACCCGAACCGTGTCGCCGATGTTGCACTCATTGTTCTCATCATGGGCCTTCAATTTATAAGTTTTCTTTACGATCTTTTTGTAAAGCGGATGTTTTACATGGTTCTCGATGGCTACCACGATCGTTTTATCCATCTTATTGCTGGTAACCTTACCAGTACGGGTTTTTCTTAAATTTCTTTCCACGATTGATTCTCCTCTCTCATGACCTTAACCGAACAAGGTCATATTCTGCTTGCGCCGCCTAGTTTGCTGCTTTTGCTTTCTGGGTGATAACCGTCTGGATCCTTGCGATATTCCTCCGCACTTCCTTGATCCTGGCTGTATTATCCAGCTGATTCGTCGCATTCTGGAATCTCAGGTTGAAAAGCTCCTTCTTGGCATCAACCAGCGCCTGTGCCAGTTCTGCATCTGATTTATTCTTTAAATCCTCTACGTATTTATTAGTTTTCATTCGCTACACCGCCTTCCAGATCAGCCTTAGAAACGATCTTACACTTGCAGGGCAGTTTGTGCATCGCAAGACGCAGAGCTTCTTTGGCTATCTCCTCGCTCACTCCCGCGATCTCAAACATCACGCGTCCCGGCTTCACAACCGCTACCCAGTATTCCAGAGTACCTTTACCGGAACCCATACGCGTTTCTGCCGGTTTTGCTGTTACAGGTTTGTCGGGGAAAATCTTGATCCAGACTTTACCGCCACGCTTGATGTAACGGGTCATGGCAATACGGGCAGCCTCGATCTGGTTGGATTTGATCCAGCAGGGCTCCAATGCCACGATACCGTACTCACCGTATGTTATCGTATTTCCGCGGGTAGCTTTGCCACTCATGGAACCGCGGAACTGCTTACGACGTTTTACTCTTTTAGGCATTAACATTATTTATCGCTCCCTTCCGCATTAGATTTAGTGGGAAGTACCTCACCTTTATAGATCCATACCTTGACGCCGAGTTTACCGTATGTGGTATCGGCTTCCGCAAAGCCGTAATCGATATCCGCCCTGAGTGTCTGCAGCGGGATCGTGCCCTCGCTGTAAAACTCGCTGCGCGCGATATCCGCGCCGCCGAGACGTCCGGATACGGCTGTCTTGATACCCTGTGCACCCGCCTTCATGGTTCTGCCCATGCAGGATTTCATGGCACGTCTGAAGGATACACGGTTCTCAAGCTGCTGCGCAATGTTCTCGGCAACAAGCTGAGCGTCTCTGTCGGGTCTCTTGATCTCCTTGATATCTACGAAAACCTTCTTGTTGGTCAGCTTCGTAAGCTCTTTCTTGGTGATCTCGATCTCTGCGCCGCCCTTACCGATCACAACACCCGGTTTTGCAGTATAAATGATGACCTTTACTCTGTCGGATGCTCTTTCGATCTCAATCTTGGAGATGCCGGCGCTGTATAACTTCTTCTTTAAATACTTCCTGATATTATAATCTTCCACTAAGAAGTCGGCGAACTCCTTATCAGCGTACCACTTGGAATCCCAATCTTTAATGATGCCGACTCTTAAGCCGTGTGGATTAACTTTCTGTCCCATGTTGTTCTCCTTCCTGAATCATCCTATTTCTCATCAAGCACAATGGTGATATGGCTCATTCTCTTCTCGATCCTGTAAGCCCGGCCCTGTGCCCTCGGTCTGATCCTCTTCATTGTGGGGCCCTTGTTTGCGTAGCACTCCGCAATATACAGATTCTCCGGATTCGGATATTTTGCAGGATCCTGACCGTACAAATATTCAGCGTTTGCGCGGGCGGATTCCAGCAGCTTCTTAATAATGCCGGAAGCATATCTGGGATTGTACTCCAAGATACCGAGCGCAGTCTCCACATCCTTGCCTCTGATGGCATCCAACACGAAACAAGCCTTCTGAACAGACACTCTCGCATAAGACAGCTTAGCGGAAGGTCTGGTATCTTTATTCGCGTTTCTCTCTCTCTTTATCTGGGATCTATGTCCTTTAGCCATAGATAATGACCTCCTTTCCTAATTAACGAACCTTGGACTTTCTCTCGTCTTTATCATGTCCTCTGTAAGTTCTGGTCGCGACAAACTCACCGAGCTTGTGGCCGACCATATCTTCCGTAACATATACCGGTACGTGCTTTCTTCCGTCATGGACAGCGAACGTGTGTCCCACGAAGGACGGAAAGATCGTAGAGCGGCGTGACCAGGTCTTAATGACCTGCTTCTGCCCCGAAGCATTTAACGCATCTACTTTTTTCAGTAAGCTCGCATCCGCAAATGGTCCTTTTTTCAGTGATCTACCCATGTTATCTCCTCCTATTTAATCGCTCTGCCGTCTCTTCTTCTTACGATCAGCTTGTTGGACGCTTTCTTCTTCTTACGTGTCTTTAAGCCGAGCGCCGGTTTACCCCAAGGTGTGCTCGGACCGGGACGTCCGATCGGAGCTCTTCCTTCACCGCCGCCGTGCGGGTGGTCATTAGGGTTCATAACGGAACCGCGGACTGTAGGACGGATACCCATGTGGCGCTTACGTCCGGCCTTACCGATCTTGATCAGGTTATGATCTCCGTTGCCGATCGTTCCGATCGATGCGCGGCATACAAGCGGAACCATTCTCATTTCACCGGAGGGCAGTCTGAGTGTCGCATACTTGCCTTCCTTAGCCATTAACTGTGCGCTGTTGCCTGCGGCGCGGACCAGCTGTCCGCCTTTGCCGGGATACAGCTCGATATTATGGATCAACGTACCGACAGGGATCGCGGATAAAGGCATGCAGTTGCCTACTCTTACCTCCGCATCGGGACCGTTCATGACCGTCATGCCGTCTGTCAGTCCTGCCGGAGCAAGGATATATGACTTCTGGCCATCCGCATAACAGATCAGCGCGATGTTTGCCGACCTGTTCGGATCATACTCGATACCGATAACCTTGGCCGGAATGCCTTCCTTATTTCTCTTAAAATCAATATTTCTGTATAACCTTCTGCTGCCGCCGCCGTGATGTCTGACCGTGATCTTGCCCTGATTGTTACGTCCGGCATTCTTCTTAAGGGAAGTACACAGAGACTTTTCCGGAGTTTTCTTTGTGATCTCGGAAAAATCGGAACCGGTCATATTACGTCTGGAAGGTGTATATGGGTTATATGTCTTGATTCCCATGATCTTATCTCCTTTTCTATCTTATATTAGAGTCCTGCAAAAATCTCAATGTCCTTGCTGTCCTGTGTCAGCTGGACGATGGCTTTCTTGGTCTTAGCCGTCTTGCCGTATACCATGCCGCGTCTCTTGGTCTTGCCGTCCAGATTCATGGTGTTGACTTTCGCAACCTTTGTTCCTTCAAACATTTTTTCCACAGCCTCTTTGATCTGTGTCTTGTTAGCCTCGGGATGAACGAGGAACGTATATTTCTTCTCACTCATGCCCGCCATACTCTTCTCGGTAATAACCGGTTTGAGGATCACATCATAATACTGTAATGCTGCCATTATGCATACACCTCCTCGATCTTAGCCACGGCATCCCTGGTGATCACCAGCGTGTCGCCCTTTAAAATATCATATACGTTAATGTTTTCCACTACTGACGTAGAGATCTTCGGAAGATTCTTCGCGGAGCAGATCACATTCTGATCAGCCTCCCCGATGACTACCATCGCCTTCTCTACCTTGAGATTATTCATGATCTCTTTAAACTTCTTAGTCTTGATCTCGTCAAGCTTCAGCTCATCCAGAACGATCAGCTTGTTCTCCTGCACTCTGCTTGTCAGAACAGACTTGAGCGCCGCCCTCTTCTCCTTCTTGTTCATCTTGAGGGAATAGTCTCTCGGAACGGGCGCGAATACAACGCCGCCGCCCTTCCACTGAGGCGCTCTGATGGAACCCTGTCTCGCATGACCCGTTCCCTTCTGTCTCCAGGGCTTTCTGCCGCCGCCGGATACCTCGGAACGCGTCTTTGCCTTCTGTGTTCCCTGACGTTTATTGGCAAGCATCTGGACAACCGCCATGTGTACAAGGTGCTCATTGATCTCAACACCAAACACCGCATCGTTTAAATCCATCTTGCCGACTTCCTTACCTTCCATATTATAAACAGATACGTTTGCCATCTGAATGATCCTCCTTTCATCTGTGACCGTATGTCACTATTTCGCCTCCACCTTAGTTGTTTCCTTGATCGTCACTAAGGCTTTTCTGGGGCCGGGTACGGCGCCTTTTACCAGGATCAGGTTCTTGTCGGCATCGACTCTTACGACCGTAAGGTTCTGAACCGTCACTCTCACGCAGCCCATGTGGCCCGGCATACCTTTTCCCTTAAATACTCTGCTCGGCGAGGAGCATGCACCGTTGGAACCCTGATGGCGATGGAATTTGGAGCCGTGAGCCATAGGACCTCTGTGCTGTCCATGTCTCTTGATCGCGCCCTGAAATCCTTTACCTTTGGAGATCGCAGTCGCATCGACACGATCGCCCGCCTCAAAAATATCAGCCTTGATCTCGCTTCCGAGCGTATACTCTTCCGCATTATCCAGCTTCAACTCTCTGACAAATCTCTTCGCGGATACGCCCGCCTTATCAAAGTGACCCTTGAGCGCCTTATTCACGCCGTGTCTGTGGATCACTACCTTCTTGCCGGCTTTGTCTTTGTTTACGATCTTTTCCTTCTTGTCCACAAAACCGACCTGTACGGCACTGTAGCCGTCGTTCTCAACCGTCTTGCTCTGTGTTACCGCGCAGGGCCCCGCCTGAAGCACGGCGACGGGTGTCAGCGTTCCGTCTTCAGCAAAGATCTGGGTCATGCCGATCTTGGTTGCCAAAATAGCTTTCTTCATTTTCTTTACCTCCTGTTGTTCTACAGCGGATCCGAAGCCGTCACCCCGCAGCGCATCACGGCCGATACCGGAGCTTACTTCAGATCATCCTAGTAGGGGTTATTATTTGTTCTTCATCTTAATGTCGATGTACACACCCGCAGGCATCTCTAATCTCTGTAAAGCATCAACCGTCTTAGGTGTGGGCGCGATAATGTCGATGAGCCTCTTATGAGTCCTCTGCTCGAACTGTTCTCTGGAGTCCTTATATTTGTGGACTGCCCTGAGGATCGTAACCACTTCCTTTTTAGTGGGAAGCGGTACGGGTCCGCTCACCTGGGATCCGTTCTTCTTTACCGTTTCGATGATTTTCTTTGCAGATGCATCAACCAACTGATGATCATAGGCTTTTAATGTAATTCTCATTACCTGATTTGCCATAAAAAAAGTCGCCTCCTTTTCGCACTTTTAAGTACTAAGTACGACAAGCGGTGACTGTACACTCTCCCGTGTGTGTCCTAACCCGAAAGACACTAACCACGTTGTTTCCGGCCTTGCCGGACGTTCTTGCCTGTACAGTGACTTGTCGTCAGTTTCCTAACTTGACATTCGCTCCACGGAAAACCCGAACGCCATTGCTGGCATCCAGCAACCTCACGCTTCATAGCTATCATGCCACAGCATTGACTAGTATACATGGAAAAAATCCTTTTGACAAGGACTTTTTCAAAAAAATTGTATTTTTTTCCATACAATACGGCTGCAGCACCGCCCGGCTTTCGGACCGCAGCGGATACGCACCGTCACAAACGCGGCCGTAATGACCGGACTGTGCCCTGTTTTCTCTGATCCCACTAGGCAGACGGCAGGGAATGTAGTAGAATATAGATTGCCAATATACCGGACGCCGGCATGAGATCAGGAAGTATTCCATGCCGGACAGCAGACCGGATCACTGCGCAAAGCGAAAGGGCCTTACTATGTGGATAGCGGACAAATGGAAAGATTATGAAGTGATAGACACCTCCTGCGGAGAGAAGCTGGAGCGCTGGGGCGATTATGTCCTGGTGCGTCCCGACCCGCAGGTGATCTGGAACACGAAAAAGGCCGACAGGCGCTGGAAAAACAGGAACGGGCACTACCACAGAAGCCCAAAGGGCGGCGGCGAATGGGAATTCTTCGATCTGCCCGAAGAATGGACGATCGGATACCAAGACCTGACCTTCCGCCTGAAACCGTTCAGCTTCAAGCACACCGGGCTTTTCCCCGAACAGGCCGTCAACTGGGACTGGTTTTCTTCTATAATAAAAGAGGCCGTACGCCGGGATCCCGGACGACAGATCAGGGTGTTAAACCTCTTTGCCTACACCGGCGGCGCAACGCTTGCGGCTGCCGGGGCCGGCGCACACGTCACACATGTGGACGCCTCCAAAGGCATGGTCACATGGGCTAAGGAAAACGCAGCCGCCTCCGGGCTTGCCGACGCACCGATCCGCTGGCTTGTGGACGACTGCGTCAAATTCGTGGAGCGCGAGATCCGGCGCGGCAACACCTACGACGCGATCATCATGGATCCGCCTTCCTACGGCAGAGGCCCCAAAGGAGAGATCTGGAAGATAGAGGAAAGCATCTTCCCCTTTATCCGCCTTACCGCGCAGATCCTTGCAAAAGACGCCCTGTTCTATCTGGTCAATTCCTATACGACCGGGCTGCAGCCCGCCGTGCTTACCTATATGATACACACCGCGCTCGTTCCGGACTTCGGCGGTCATGTCGAGTCCGCTGAGATCGGACTGCCCGACACCTCAAGCG
>CANQIJ010000127.1 GCA_947624025.1 uncultured Lachnospiraceae bacterium
AAAGAAGGCAAAGGGAAAGTCCCTATGATGATGTACGCAAAAGATAATCAGGGCGATACTCATATCATGACGATGCTTCGCGCTTTCGGCGGCGATCTGTTTGACAGCAGCAATAATTTTGATCTTGCTGACGATCCCAATGTTATTTCTGCTCTCAGGTGGCTTCAGAACGGTGTGGATTCAGGGTGGTATCTGCCTGTTCCGTATTACAAAACAATGTCCGATAACAGCAGTAAATTCAAAATGGACGAGCTTGCTTTTTATAACTTTAATCTGGGAAGTTCAACGTACAGCAGAGTAATAGAAGATTACAATGCAAAGACAAATACTTTTAAAAAATACGGCTTTGTTAATTACCCCGGTAATCACTGCACGATCTTCAACGAGGGATTTGAGATCTTCGACAACGGCGACAGCGAAAAAATAGAGATAGCGAAAGATTTCATAAGATATTTCTATGAAACCGATAAATGGCTTGAATGTTCCGCCGGAAGCATCCCTGTAAGCAAAAAAGTCATGGAAAAATATAAAGATGACATTTTGCTTTTGGAGGCGTTCTCAAAGAATTCCGTAAATTCAATTGATTATACGCATAATCTCCCGAACTGGCAGGGAAGTGATAATTCTGTCAGGAGTGTATTTTACAAAGAAATAGCATTGCTTATGACCAAAGATGCAGACGGTAATTTTGCTGTCACGCCTGAAGAATGCGCAAGTAATTTACAGGAAAAATTAAATGCAGCTATATCGGAAGGACGCAAAAACAGTACGCTTCATGAGTAAGAGGCTGTTCGGCAGCAAGTCTTTTACTGTTTTGGAGGACTGTTCGTTTTTAGCTGTAATAATGCTGTTTTTTGCTCTTGGGTTTGTCGGGAATGGTAAGCCGTATCTTTCCACTCTCGACAAGCGGATGAACAATATTTGTCATCAGATAATTTATGGACAATCTGCCTTTAAAGTGTTCCTCAAGCTCTGCGCGGGTTCTCGGTATTTTGCAGAAAATCAGTAAATCAGCTTCATTGGCTGTGGTAGGCTGCACTATATCGGTTCCATTATAAAGAGTCACTTTGAATACTCCCCGTTCGTTTTCAAATTTCGGTTCAGGCAGCCCGGCGTTTTTCATGGCACTGTAAACGGTCGGTATACCGCTGTATCTATTTTCGGTAATGTCAAGGACCTCCAACGCGTTTGCGAGGAACGGGTTGCGGGTATCAGCAGCTGTTTTTCCCAGTCGGTCAAGGGTCATTCTTCCGTAAAGTCCGCCCGGATTTTCTATTTCAAAGCGATTGGAAAACATTTTTATCGTTATAGGGGTAAAATCAGTGTGATTGCTGTAATCGCGGTGAACAAGAGCGTTCAGAATCAACTCTCTGACAGCGATAATAGGATACTCTGTCTTATCAGCGCGTTTTCCTGTCTGCGGGTCAATAAACGTTGCTGTTTTCATATTTTTTCTTACAAATTTCAGTGCACCATCTAACATAAGTGCAATATTTCCCTCAATACGTGCATTATCAATAAAGCGTTCGTCCGATGTATCATCTATGCTCATTTCTGTGCCCTGGATCGATACAGCAGTAATGCATAGCTGTGGGAAAAAGCCCTGTGGGTACAAAGAAAATAGTAGTACTCCTGCCAGGGTTGGCTTATTATCCACTGTAAATCCTTGTAAGGCATCGATCTTATCATTTGCAAGACCGGCAAGATTCGGTTTTTTTGTTCGCATTGAAAGAACGTACTCAGTATGCGCATCCGTTTCAATATCAGAAAGCCCGGCACGCTCTGCAACTCTCAACTCATCCTGTATCTTTTTTTTGAATGCCTCATAGCTGTAAACCTCATACTCGGTCATATGTCTGTCACCGTCACCCACACGCACGTAAGAGCCCCTTAATCGTCCAACGCCTTTATAAAAGCAAGGCTTTTGATCACTATCGATCTCCTGTATTTCTGCACTTACAACGGTTTTCCCGTCTATATTTACAACGGTACATAGCGGCCGCAACGCAGGTTCCATTTGAACGGCCTGTTCCATTATCTTTTTCTGCAGATCGGCAGAATCATATACGCCGCAGACTTCAAAGCCGCTTTTCTCATCAATTCCGAAGACAATAATCCCTCCACCATTCTGGTTAGATAATGAAGAAAGAGTTTCAAGCAGTTTCGGACAGCCTTCACGAGCCGCTTTCACTTCAAGATAATTGCTCTCGCTTTTGGTCTGCAGGATTTTGTTTACTAATTCAACTAATTCAGTTTCAAGCATTTTGTTCACCTCGATAAATTGATTATACGTATTTTATAACGCTTTGTAAATAGAAAATCCGTATAAAATTTAAATAAATCGTTATAATTTAAAGATTACTGTTATAAATTTGCCGAATTTGTTATAAAATATCTTTTTCCATAAAAAATGTTGTAAAAGGAGTGTGCTAAAATATACTGGAGATTGGAAATAATCAACCGTAACAGGATTACTGCATACAAAAGACGGTCGCCATGAATAGAATACTAAAAATTGGGATGGATGTCCATGTAAGGATATGCGAGTTTATAAAGAGTCATCATTAACCAATTGCATTGAAGTT
The DNA here is from genome assembly GCA_947624025.1 of uncultured Lachnospiraceae bacterium. Taxonomy (GTDB): domain Bacteria; phylum Bacillota; class Clostridia; order Lachnospirales; family Lachnospiraceae; genus UBA3282. The sequence continues at coordinate 2,586 of CANQIJ010000127.1, forward strand.
GACATATGCCGGATTGGAGAGAAAGAAAAAAAGCAGCCCGGTATCCTGACAGCCGGAGGCTCATCGGATACGGGCTGCTTTTGTTTCTGCCTTATCCTTCGATAGCTATTTGCTTTGTTTCTTCAACAGGCGGCTTCTTATCCATTCTCGGAATGGACAGCTTCAAAACGCCGCTTTCATATTTCGCGTGTATATCCTCCTGCCTTACATCCTCTCCGACGTAGAAGGATCTGCTCATGCTTCCGGTGTAACGCTCGCGGCGGACAAATTTTCCTGTTTTCTTTTCAGTCTCATCCTGATCCAGTCCCTTTACGGCGTTTATCGTCAGATAGCCGTCCTTTAACTCGATGGAAAGTTCATCTTTTCTGAAACCGGGCAGTTCGATGTCTACCTCATAATGGTCGTCATGTTCGCGCACATCGGTCTTCATCATATTCGCGGCGTGACGTCCGTATAACTTTCTCTGTGCCTTCTGCATATCCCTGTCGTTGATTACAGGAAAATCGAAAAAGCCGTCAAAGAAATCGTCGAATAAGTTCTCTCCAAAAATACTGGGTGTCATCATAAGTCATCGCTCCTTTTCCTAATTAAAAATAGTTTGATATAATTGTTAACCGGAACAGGGGATGTTTGGGAATTTCATTTCCCTTCCTTTGTTCTAACTGTGTTATAACACCGTTGTTAGCACTTGTCAACGGTGAGTGCTAATTATTTTTGTGAATTTTCTGTGAACTCTGGAGATCATAAAGAAATGACCGGAAAAGACCGGAGCATGGAAAAGTACTTTACCGGATCAAAAACAATATGGTATGCTTTTTATACAGGCTGACAGAACGGATTTTATGGAAGATACAGGAGCAGTTATCATGAAAACGGATAAACAAGGGACGCCCGACAGGATCAAGATACACGGCGGACGGGTACATAATCTGAAAAATATCAACGTTGACATACCGCTTAACAGGATCGTAGGCATTGCGGGCGTTTCCGGATCAGGCAAATCCTCATTGGCGCTCGGCATTCTTTATGCGGAGGGCTCCAGGCGTTATCTGGAATCTTTGTCAACCTATACGCGAAGAAGAATGACACAGGCCCAGAAGGCGCAGGTGGATGAAGTGCTGTATGTTCCGGCTGCGCTGGCGCTACGCCAGAGACCCGGCGTTCCCGGTATCCGCAGCACATTTGGGACTGGCACGGAACTGCTGAATAACCTGCGGCTGATGTTTTCACGTCTTGCATCCCACCGGTGTCCGAACGGGCACTATACCGAACCCTCCCTCAATGTGGCGGCGGGACTTCCGCTTGTGTGCCCCGTATGCGGAGAACATTTTTTCGCGCCGGGTGCGGAGGAGCTTGCGTTCAACAGTCAGGGCGCGTGTCCGAAATGTGACGGCACGGGCGTTGTCCGTACCGTAGATGAATCGACGCTGGTGCCCGATGAGTCGCTGTCGATAGACGAGGGTGCGGTCGCGCCGTGGCAGACGTTAATGTGGTCGCTGATGAAGGATATTGCCCGTGAAATGGGCGTCCGTACCAATGTGCCGTTCCGGGAGCTGACCGAGAAAGAGCGCGATATCGTTTTTCACGGTCCGGCGGTCAAGAAGAATATCATCTATCAGAATAAGACTAGTGGCGCTGCCGGAGATATGGATTTTACGTACTTCAACGCTACTTATACCGTGGAGAATGCTTTGTCCAAAGTCAAAGACGAAAAGGGTATGAAGCGTGTGGAAAAGTTTCTGCGGCAGGATGTATGCCCGGACTGCGGCGGCACGAGGCTTAGCGGTGCGGCGCGCGCGCCGAGGCTCCGGGGAATCTCCTTGGCGGAAGCCTGCGCCATGACGCTCTTAGACCTGACACAGTGGGTTGCCGGTGTTCCGGCTTCCTTACCCGAAGAAATGCGCCCGATGGCGGAAAGTGTCTGCGAATCGTTTAGAGACGCTGCAAAGCGTTTGACGGACTTGGGGCTTTCCTATCTGACGCTGGACCGTGCATCCTCTACGCTTTCCACCGGAGAACGGCAGAGGATGCAGCTTGCCCGGGCGGTGCGCAACCGTACGACCGGTGTTTTATATGTGCTCGATGAACCGTCTATCGGTCTGCATCCTGCCAACCTGAAAGGGCTTGCCAGCGTGATGCATGATCTGGTTGCCGACGGCAATTCGGTAGTGCTGGTGGATCATGACACCCATGTGCTTTCCGAGGCGGACTGGATTATTGAACTTGGCCCGGAGGCGGGCGCGGGCGGTGGAAATATTATTGCACAAGGTACGCCGGAAGAAGTGGGAAACGACCCTGCTTCGCGGATTGGCGGTTTCCTCACAGGGAGAACGGCCATTCATACCGGAAGACACACCCCGCCGGAACAGATGTTTTCTCTTGGAACCATCCATCTGTCCACTTCCGGAATACATACGGTAAAGCCGTTGGAAGTGAATCTGCCCAAAGGACGGCTGATCGCCGTAACCGGCGTATCCGGCTCGGGGAAAACGACGATGATCCTGGAGAGTCTGGTCCCCGCTCTGGAAGCATCTGTCCGAGGAGATAAGCTTCCGAAGCATGTGAGATCTGTCTCGGCTGACGGGATCGCGCAGGTCAAACTGATCGACGCCACGCCCATAGGGATCAACGTGCGCTCTACTGTCGCCACCTACGCCAATGTGCATGATGAACTGCGCAAAGTGTATGCTAGAACAGCTGACGCAAAAGAAAGAGGTTATAAAGCGGGTGATTTTTCCTACAATACGGGGAAACTGCGGTGTCCTGTCTGCGATGGCACAGGAACCATCAATCTGGATGTCCAGTTTTTACCGGATGTTGAGATCCCGTGTCCGGATTGCGGCGGCTCCCGTTATGCAAAAGATGCAAGCCTCATCCGGCGCATACCGAAACACGGCGGGAAGACCTGTTCACTTCCGGAGCTCATGGATATGAGCGTGGATGAGGCGCTTGCCGTATGTGTCGATCTTCCGCTTGTCGCACGAAGGCTGAGCGTGCTTAAGGAGCTGGGTCTCGGTTATCTGACACTGGGAGAGGAAACGCCGAGTCTTTCAGGCGGAGAGGCGCAGCGGCTCAAGCTTGCCAGTGAAATGGGAAGGGGACAGGCAGATACGGTGTTTGTATTTGATGAACCCACCATTGGTCTGCATCCGCTGGATGTAGAGACGCTGCTTCATGTATTTGAAGAGCTGATTGAAAACGGAGCGACCGTTATTGTCATTGAACATGACCTGGACGTGATCAGAAATGCGGATTATGTGGTTGACATGGGACCGGGCGGCGGTGTTCAGGGCGGGGAGATCGTTGCGGCAGGTACGCCGGAGGAGATCTGCAAATGTGAAAACAGTCTGACCGGAGCCTGTCTGCAACATGGAACGGTACAGAGCGATCCGGAGGAACAAGGCGTGTTTTTGGCGGGATTAAGGCAGAGAGAAAGGGTGGATACGTAAATGCTGACACAGTTTTCACGGACAGAATTATTGCTTGGAAAAGAGGCTATGATAAAGTTGTCCGGTTCCAGGGTGGCGGTTTTTGGAATCGGCGGCGTGGGAGGATATGTATGCGAGGCTCTTGCGCGCAGCGGCGTTGGGGCATTTGAGCTGATCGATGACGATAAGGTCTGCCTGACCAATCTGAACCGGCAGTTAATAGCCACGCACAGGACGGTGGGACAGTACAAGGCGGATGTGATGAAAGAACGGATACTTGAGATCAATCCGGAGGCTGATGTAAAGGTTCACAAATGCTTTTTCCTGCCGGAAAATGCGGACGAATTTCCTTTCGGGGAATATGACTATATTGTGGATGCGGTAGACACCGTTACGGCAAAGATCGCGCTTGTCATGAAGGCGCGGGAAGCGGGGACTCCCATTATCAGCAGTATGGGAGCCGGTAATAAGCTGGACGGCAGCCGGTTCAGGGTCGCCGATATCTATGAGACCAAGGTCTGTCCCTTGGCCAAAGTAATGAGAAGGGAATTAAAGAAGCGCGGCGTGGAGAGATTGAAGGTGGTCTATTCCGAAGAAAAGCCCATCAAGCCCCTGGAAGATATGTCGATCAGCTGCAGGACAAACTGTATTTGTCCGCCCGGAGCAGCGCATAAGTGCACAGAACGAAGGGATATTCCGGGAAGCGTGGCGTTTGTACCGTCTGTGGCAGGGCTTATTATTGCCGGGGAGGTAGTAAAAGACCTGTGCAATATCAGACCGGAACAAAACTGACAGGGATATTCCCGTGGAAGAACTGCCGGGACCGGACAATGCCGGTCACGGTCAAAGGAATATAAACATAAACAACAGAACCCGGCACATAAACGGCCGGGTTCTTTTTACGTAACTGCTTTGTTTAATTGTAGTTATCGATGCAGGGCTGGAACATACTCTTGTCGATGCCGCAGACGGGGCATACCCAGTCATCCGGGAGGTCTTCAAACGCCGTTCC
>CANQIJ010000128.1 GCA_947624025.1 uncultured Lachnospiraceae bacterium
TGCGGGTATGTTATATTACAGCCCGCAGATATGGTGTTCGGATGATACCGATGCGATAGAGAGACTCTCCATTCAGGCAGGCACGGCGATGATCTATCCGCTGTCAACGATGGGGGCGCATGTGTCGGATTGCCCGAATCACACGGTCGGAAGAGTGACGCCTTTTGAGACGAGAGGTTATGTGGCGCTGGCGGGAACGTTCGGCTATGAACTTGACGTCACCAGGATACCGCAGGAAGACCGTGATATGATCCCGAAGCAGATCGCTATGTATCATAAGTACAACGACCTTATCAGAAGGGGCGATTATTACCGGATCGCACATTATGCCGACAACGGTTTCTATGACTGTTATGAAGTGGTGGCCAAGGATAAGAGCGAAGCGCTCGTCACGTATGTTCAGGTGCTCAACAGACCTAATTACCACAGCAGGCGCATCCACATACCGGGGCTTGACCCGGACAGGACTTATGTGATCGCCAATGCGGACGAGTGGCCGGAGATCGCACAGACAGAATACCGGGGCGATACATTGCATTATGCCGGGATCAACATTCCGCCGCTGTGGGGGGACTTTAAAGGCAGACTGCTGCATCTGACCGCACGGTAGGGGATCAAAGAGATCGCTGTCCTGCCGGCGCAGCGGCGTTTCCCGTTATCATAACGAGATATTTCAGTAAGAAAGGCTGGGTTTCATATTATGATCGTACAGAAATATAAAGATATGCTTCAGGGAAAATCGGTGATCCGACAGCTGTCGGAGTTTGCAACGGCGAGAGGGAAGGAGATCGGCTATGAGAATGTGTTTGACTACAGCCTGGGCAATCCGTCCGTTCCCGTGCCGCAGCAGTTTACGGACGTCATGATCGATCTGCTCCGTCACAGGGATCCCATGGAGCTTCACGGCTACAGCCAGAGCCTGGGCATTCCCGAGGTGCGCGATAAGATCGCGGCGTCATTAAATAAAAGATTCGGCATGAACTATACGGGTAATCATATTTTTATGGCCACCGGGGCGGCGGGGGCGATCGCCCATGCGGTGCGCTGTGTGAGTGAACCGGGCGATGAGATCCTGACATTTGCGCCCTATTTTCCGGAGTATGGGCCGTATATCAATCTGACCGGGGCAGCGCTTAAGGTCGTTCCGGCCGATACAGAGAATTTCCAGATCGATTTTGATGCCTTTGAGCGGATGCTGACCGAAAAGGTTGCGGCCGTTCTGATCAATTCGCCGAACAACCCTTCGGGCACCGTGTATTCCACGGAGACGCTCCGTACTCTCGCCGCGATCATGACAAGAAAGCAGGAGGAGTACGGACACGATATTTTCCTGATCTCGGACGAGCCGTATCGGGAGATCGTGTTTGCGGGCGTGGATTCCCCTTACCCGTCTAAGTTTTATGACAATACCTTATCCTGTTATTCTTTTTCCAAATCGCTGTCCCTTCCGGGAGAGCGTATCGGATATGTGGCGGTCAATCCGAAGTGTACGGACGCGGAGCTGATCAGCACGATGTGCAGCCAGATCTCCAGGGGAACGGGCCACAACTGTCCGCCGTCCATCATTCAGCTTGCAGTGGCGGAGGTGCTCGATCTGACCGCCGATCTGTCGGTCTATGAGAGAAACAGGAACATATTATATAAAGAGCTGACCGATCTCGGATTTACGTGTGTGCAGCCGGGCGGCACGTTCTATATCTTCCCCAAGGCGCTGGAAGAAGATGCAGTCGCGTTCAGTGAGAAGGCGAAGAAATACGATCTGATCCTCGTGCCGAGCGATACCTTCGGGGTCAAAGGATATGTACGTCTGGCGTACTGCATCGACACGGAGAAGGTCGAGCGTTCGCTGGAGGCCTTTCGCCGATTTGTCAGGGCGGAGTATTGAAGATGGCGGTAAGCCGCGTGGTCCAAAGCTTCACGGGGCTGTAAGGTTTAACATTCACATAGTTTATAACAGATGTAAGGGGTAAAAGAATATGACAGAGATCCTGAAAGCCATTTTGTTCGGCATCGTCGAAGGCGTCACCGAGTGGCTCCCGATCAGCAGCACGGGTCACATGATCCTTCTGAACGAGTTCGTGACACTGGACGTATCGCCGGAATTCTGGGAGATGTTCCTGGTGGTGATACAGCTGGGCGCGATCCTGGCGGTTGTGATTTTGTTCTGGAATAAAATTTTTCCGTTCCGGTTTCGGGAAAAACCGGTGATACGCAAAGACATTTTTACGCTCTGGTTCAAGATACTGGTCGCGTGTATTCCGGCAGCGGTGATCGGGCTTGCGTTTGACGATGTGCTGGACGCGCTGTTTTACAATCCGTGGTGCGTTGCGATCGCACTGATCGTCTTCGGTATCGCTTTTATCGTGATCGAGAACAGGAATAAGAAGGCATCGCCGAAGATCACGCAGCTTAAGGATATCACTTATCAGACGGCGTTACTGATCGGCGCGTTCCAGCTGATCGCGGCAGTCTTTCCCGGAACGTCGAGATCCGGCGCTACCATAGTGGGTGCGTTACTGATCGGCGTGTCGAGAACGGTCGCTGCGGAATTTACTTTTTTCCTTGCCATTCCCGTGATGTTTGGCGCCAGCCTTTTAAAGCTCCTGAAATTCGGATTTGATTTTACGGGAGCGGAAGCGGCCATCCTGCTGACGGGTATGCTGTCGGCGTTCGTGGTCTCCGTGATCGTCATCCGTTTCCTGATGGGCTACATCAAAAAGCATGATTTTAAAGTGTTCGGCTGGTACAGGATCGTACTCGGAGCGGCGGTGCTGCTTTATTTTACATTTGTAGTATAATGGTGCCGCGGATAGCGTTTTGAAGCGTTATCGGGGTATTTTTTAAGTCATTTCGTATAAAATAGGGTGAAAAAAAACAAGTATTTGTTACAGATTGTTGATTGACAGTGCATCGGTATTGCGATAGAATGCCTTTAGAGTCCGTAGGTGTAGACTCAGGGATTTATGAAAAAGTAGTTGGCAGTACATTAATGATTTAGTATCCTAGAAAACGAATGTGTGGAAGGAGAACATTATGGCAGAGACAAAGAAGACGACAGTAAACGTTACGCCTGCAGCAAAAGCAGTAGCGGCTCAGGTCGCAGATACAAAGACAGAAGAAGTTAAGGCAGCTCCGGCAGCATCTGCAGCAGCTAAGAAGGAAGAACCCAAGAAGGCAGAGAAGAAAACACCGGGCAGAAAGCCTGCGGCTAAGAAGACGGCCGCTAAGAAGGCTCCTGCCAAGAAAGAGGCGGCAGCAAAGAAGACGACTGCTAAGACAACGACCAAGGCGGCTAAGGCTCCTGCCAAGAAGACGGCTCTGAAGGTAACATTACATCTGGAGTACAAGGGTCAGTCCAGAACAACGGACGATCTTGTGAAGACGGCCAAGGATGTATGGAAATACGATATGAAGCAGAAGCTTGGCGATTTCAAGGCTGTTGAGTTGTATGTAAAGCCGGAGGAGAATAAAGTATACTTTGTAGTAAACGGCGACATGACGGGCAGCTTCGATCTGTAGATCCGGGCGGAGGATATGCATGGCATATCACATAGATACATATTGTAAATAATGTGGCAGTCGGGTGAAAATTTTTCATCCGGCTGTTTTTATATATTTTTTATAAATTTTTTTCCGGGATATGTTGACAAGAAAAAACTTAAGTGATAATTTACTACTAGAGCATGTTAGCACTCTAAGTAGTTGAGTGCTAACAATAGGAGAAATGGTATGCAGTTAGATGAAAGAAAATATACCATATTGCAAGCCATCATTCGCAATTATCTGGAGACGGGCGAGCCGGTAGGCAGCAGAACGATCTCCAAGTACACGGACTTAAACTTAAGTTCGGCTACGATCCGCAATGAGATGGCGGATCTGGAGGAGCTGGGTTATATCATCCAGCCGCACACTTCCGCGGGACGTATTCCATCCGACAAAGGCTACCGCCTGTATGTGGATAAGATGATGGAGGAGAAGGAACGGGAAGTGGAAGAGATGAAAGGGGTGCTTCTTGAAAAAGAAGACAAGATGGATCATCTCTTAAAGCAGGCGGCGAAGGTGCTGGCAGCCAACACGGAGTATGCGGCTATGGTGTCCGCGCCGCAGTACCACCGCAACAAGCTCAAGTTCATCCAGCTGTCCCGCGTGGACGTCAACCAGATCCTTGCAGTCATCGTTGTGGAAGGCAACGTGATCAAGAACACGATGCTGACGGTGGCGGAAGAGCTGAGCGACGAGACGCTCCTCAAGCTGAACATCCTGCTCAACACACATTTAAACGGGCTGTCGCTTGATGAGATCAACCTCGGCATGATCTCGGCGTTAAAGCAGCAGGCGGGCATACACAGCGATATTGTGTCGGGCGTTGTCGATGCGGTCGCGGAAGCGATCAAGGCGGATGAGGATCTGGAGATCTACACCAGCGGCACGAAGAACTTTTTCAAATATCCGGAGCTGGCGGATCACGAGAGGGCGAGCGAGCTGATCACCACCTTTGAGGAAAAACAGCTGCTGAGCGAGCTGGTCCAGGATAATCTGGCGGATGAAAACAGCACCGGCATACAGGTTTACATCGGCAGCGAGACGCCGGTGCAGTCCATGAAAGACTGCAGTGTGGTGACGGCCACTTACGAGCTGGATGAAGGGATGAAGGGAACGATCGGCATCATCGGCCCTAAGAGAATGGATTATGAAAAAGTGGTTAAGAATCTGAAGCTTCTTAAGAATCAGCTGGACGATTTGTATAAAAAATAATATATAGGAAACAGAAAGGGATGAAAGGCGTGGCAGAGGAAAAAGATAAGCTGCAGGAGGAAGAGCTGAACGAAGAGAAAACTTCGCAGGCACCTGAGGATACTGATAAGAAAGACGGCGGGGATGAACCCTCCGGGGAGACGACGGAAGCCGTAGAAGAGTCCGCCGCAGGGCAGGCAGAAGACGTCAAGGACAATAAAAAGGAAAAGAAGAAAAAAGAGAAGGCGGATAAAAAGCAGGACGCCCTTAAGGAGAGGATCGAAGAGCTGGAAGACAGAGTGAAGCGCCAGATGGCCGAGTTCGAGAACTTCCGCAAGAGAACGGACAAGGAAAAGACGATGATGTTCGAGACGGGAGCAAAGAGCGTACTCGAGAAGATCCTTCCTGTGGTGGATAACTTCGAGAGAGGCCTGGCGGCGGTATCCGAGGAAGAAAAGGGCGGCGCTTTCGTACAGGGAATGGAGATGATCTATAAGCAGCTCATGACAGAGCTTGATAATATGGATGTCAAACCGATCCCGGCCGTCGGAGAAGAGTTCAATCCCGATTACCACAATGCGGTGATGCAGGTAGAGAGCGAGGAGCTGGAATCGGGCATGATCGCACAGGAGCTGCAAAAAGGTTACACCTACCGCGACAGTGTCATAAGGCACAGCATGGTTGCGGTGGTTTCGTGAGAAGATGATCCTCTCACTTTCAAAGCCGCAGGAGAACGATCCTGACGGACAGGAAAGATAAAATCAACAATCATCAAGCAAAATGGGAGCGTAAACGCTTCGGAAAGGGAGAAATATTATGAGTAAAATTATCGGAATCGACTTAGGAACAACAAACAGCTGCGTGGCAGTTATGGAAGGCGGCAAGCCTACCGTTATCGCCAATACCGAGGGCGCAAGAACAACACCCTCCGTAGTGGCTTTTACCAAGACGGGCGAGAGACTTGTCGGCGAGCCGGCTAAGCGTCAGGCAGTTACCAACGCGGAGAAGACGATCTCTTCCATCAAGAGAGATATGGGTACGGACAGAGGACGTACCATCGACGGCAAGAAATATTCCCCGCAGCAGATATCCGCTATGATCCTGCAGAAGCTGAAGGCGGACGCGGAAAGCTATCTGGGCGAGAAGGTTACGGAAGCCGTTATCACAGTTCCCGCATATTTTAACGATGCACAGCGTCAGGCGACCAAGGACGCCGGCAAGATCGCGGGCCTTGACGTAAAGCGTATCATCAACGAGCCTACGGCGGCGGCGCTGGCCTACGGCCTTGACAATGAAAAAGAACAGAAGATCATGGTATACGACTTAGGCGGCGGTACCTTCGATGTCTCCATCATCGAGATCGGCGACGGCGTGATCGAGGTGCTTGCGACCAACGGCGATACGCATTTGGGCGGCGATGATTTCGACCAGAAGATCATCGACTGGATGCTGTCCGAATTCAAGGCTCAGGAGGGCGTAGACCTGTCCGGCGATAAGATGGCAATGCAGAGACTGAAGGAGGCGGCTGAGAAGGCGAAGAAGGAGCTCTCTTCCGCGACAACGACCAATATCAATATGCCTTTCATCACGGCGACGGCGGAAGGCCCGAAGCACCTTGATATGAATCTTTCCAGAGCGAAGTTTGACGAGCTGACCCGTGATCTTGTCGAGAAGACGGCCGTTCCGGTACAGAATGCGATGAAGGATGCCGGACTGACCAATGCAGATCTCGGCCAGGTGCTTCTGGTAGGCGGTTCTACACGTATTCCGGCGGTACAGGATAAGGTAAGACAGCTGACCGGCAAGGAGCCCAGCAAGAACTTGAATCCCGATGAGTGTGTTGCGCTGGGCGCATCCATTCAGGGCGGTAAGCTGGCAGGCGATGCCGGTGCGGGTGAGATCCTGCTGCTGGATGTGACACCACTGTCACTTTCTATTGAGACCATGGGAGGCGTGGCAACGAGACTGATCGAGAGAAATACGACCATCCCGACCAAGAAGAGCCAGATCTTCTCGACGGCCGCAGATAATCAGACCGCAGTCGATATCAACGTCGTACAGGGTGAGAGACAGTTTGCCAAGGATAACAAGTCCCTCGGACAGTTCAGACTGGACGGAATACCGCCGGCAATGCGCGGCGTTCCGCAGATCGAGGTTACTTTTGATATCGATGCCAACGGTATCGTCAACGTATCCGC
>CANQIJ010000129.1 GCA_947624025.1 uncultured Lachnospiraceae bacterium
GAATACCGTACCCTTCAGCGGCATCATCGAATGTCACGGATGCCGGGAGAACATGATCCCCGATATCAGCTGCAGCCTGGGACAGTGCAATGTGGAGGTGCGGCAGGATTTTGACGGGGAAGAGAGGGTGTTCTGTGTAGAGCCTGTGCTTGACCTGGATATTCACCTGTATGAAGAAGAAAATATGGAGGTGCTGTCCGACATCTACGGCGTGGATAAAGAGATCGAAGCGCTGACGACGCAGGTGCAGCTTAAGAGTCTTCTTTTCAACGGCAGCGGCAAATGCAAGATCGCGGAGCATGCGAAGATACAGAATACGGAAATGCCGATGTACCAGCTCATCCATTCCGAGGGAGAGGTACAGATCGTAGAGCAGAGCATCGTTGAGAACGGTATCGCGATCACGGGTACGCTTGCCGTGACGACACTGTATCTGTGCGGCGATGCCTCCAGGTCGATCTGCTCCACGAGAAATGTGCTTCCCTTCCGGTACGTGGTAGAAGCGGATAACATTACGCCCACCAGTATCTTCAGACTGCATAACAGCGTGGAACAGCTTACGGTGACGATGTTAGACGGCGAGGAGCTGGACGTAAAGGCGGCGCTGCAGTTTAAGGTGATCGTTTTTTCGGTACAGAAGAGCAGTCTGATCACGGATATCAAGGTGGAAGAACTGGATATCAATAAACTCAGCGAATTGCCGGGAATGGTCATCTATATCGCCGGTCAGGGCGACACGCTCTGGGATATCGGCAAGCGTTACTATGTGCCGATCGCACAGCTTAAGGAAGTCAATGAACTGGTATCCGAAGAAATAAGCGCCGGAGATAAGATACTGGTGGTCAAGGGGAGTCTGTAAGCTGATCAGATACGGATTGTAAAACGGCGGGATTTTATATATACTATACTGTAGCTGACGGTTTACCTGTAAGCATCAGGTAAAATAAGGAACATAACGAGGAATTTTCAAATGGATAAGACACCGGTTTTAAAGAATAAGATATTTTTATACCTGACGGAATTTTTCGCGGGTATGTCGGTAATGGCAGTGGAACTGGGCGCCAGCAGACTTCTGGCGCCTTATTTCAGCTCCTCGCAGATCGTGTGGACGATCATCATCGGCACGATCATGATCGCCATGGCGCTCGGCAACATATACGGCGGAAGAAGCGCGGATAAGAATCCGGATCCCGACAAGCTGTACGGAAGGATACTGATCGCGGCAATCTGGATCGCGGCGATTCCGGCAGTGGGCAAATACATCGTCATGGGGATATCCGCTTTGCTGATCTTTACGGTCAGCACCAATTTCCTGATATGGGCGGCTTTTGCCGCGTGTATGGTCATTTTTGTGTTTCCGCTTTTCCTGCTGGGAACCGTAACGCCGTCTCTCGCAAAATATTCGGTGGACAGTCTGGATGACAGCGGCAGGACTGTGGGGACGCTGGGCGCCTTCAATACGGTCGGAAGCATTATCGGTACGTTTGTGCCGACCTTTATCTCTATCCCGGCAGTCGGCACCTCCGTTACTTTTCTGATCTTTGCGGGCATCCTGCTGGCGCTGTCCGCGGTGTATTTTATCAGTGGCAAAAGAGGAACGGTCAGGTGCACTGTAGCGATTCTTCTCTTTATCCTCTGCTGTGCGGCGGGCCGGTCCGACAGCTTTGCCTTCTGGGAACGGGACTTAACCTACGAGGGTGAGTCGGTCTATAATTATCTCCAGGTAAAAGAAAATGACAGAAGTGTCATATTATCCACCAATGTATTGTTCGGCGTCCAGTCTATGCTGATGAAGGAGGACGGGCTGACGGGGATGTATTATGACTATGCAATGGCGGCGCCGCTAATGACCGGCCGGGACAAGCCGGGCGACTGCAGTGTGCTGATCCTCGGAATGGGAACGGGGACCTATGCGCACCAGTGCCGTAATTATTATGGAGATATGGAAATAGAAGGCGTGGAGATCGATGAGAAGATCACGGCGCTTGCAAGAGAGTATTTTGAACTGCCCCGGGATGTAAAAGTGACGACTTATGACGGGCGGGCCTATCTGAATGCGATAGACAGTAAATACGATGTGATCATGGTGGACGCCTACCAGGATATTACGATTCCGTTTCAGATGTCTTCCGTGGAGTTTTTTACCTTGGTGAAAGAACATTTAAACGATGGCGGTGTGATGGTTGTCAATATGAATATGCGCGGCAGCAGCGAAGGCAGCATCAACCAGTATCTTGCCGACACGATAAGCAGTGTGTTTACTGAGGTCTGCACGGTGGATGTAAAGGGCTCCACAAACCGGGAATTGTTTGCCTCGGATAATCCGCAGATGCTTCTGAATCTTGCGTCAAACCGGGAGAAGATCGCGGATGAGGATCTGGCGTCGATGATGGCGCAGGTATCCGACAATATGACCGCATACGAGGCGGGGGACTACATCATGACCGATGACAAGGCGCCGGTGGAGCTTCTGGGGATGCGTGTGATCGATGAACTGATCCGCGATGAAGTGTCGTATTATAAGAGGATTTATGAAGAAAAAGGCGTACAGGGCGTTATAGACGCCCTGTAGCGGGATTTTTCTATAATGATACTTCCATTTTTGCTGCGGACGGAGTCAGAACCGTGTCGTTCCCGTCGATCTGAAGGGAAGCGCCGTCTGCGGCTTTTGCTGTAATATTGACGAGGCGTACCGTGTAAGGCTTGCCGGTGCCATCTGCCTGAATCGTAATGCGGCTGCCTTCCTTTACGACAGATACATGAAGCTCTGCATTCTGGTCCATGCCGTAGACAACGGTACTGATTGTTTGACCGTCAACCGGAGCATATACATTCAGCTGTACGTTGTCTGCATAGTCATAGTCCGGTCTGTCGTCATGGGCGCCCATCGCCACGATAGAATTCTCGCGGACCATCAGAGGCAGGTGCAGATAGTCATATTTTTTTTCGATCCATACGCCGCCCTGTATCACTTCTTTGGTGAAGAAATCCGTCCAGACGCCTTTGGGAAGATAGAAAGAACCGATGCTTTCATCGTTAAAAATAGGGGCAACCAGCAGATTGTCTCCTAACATATACTGCTTGTCGAGATAACCGCAGTTCCGGTCATCGGTAAACTCCAGCACCATACTGCGCATCGTAGGTACGCCCGAATGTGATGTTTCAACGGATGTCTTGTACAGATAAGGCATCAGGGAGGCTTTTAAACGGGTGAAGGTACGTACCACATCAACCGCTTCTTCGTCATATACCCACGGTACACGGTAAGAACTGCTTCCGTGTAGTCTGCTGTGGGAGGACAGCAGGCCGAAAGCAACCCATCTCTTGTAGACGTCGGCCGTGGAGGTGTTCTCGAATCCGCCGATGTCGTGCGCCCAAAAGCCGAAGCCTGACATCAGCAGGGAAAGACCGCCGCGCAGACTCTCTTCCATAGATTCATAGTCGGACCAGCAGTCGCCGCCCCAGTGCACGGGGAATTTCTGACCTCCCACAGTAGCGGAGCGCGCAAACAGCACCGCTTCACCTTTGCCGCGTTCTTCTTCCAGCAGATCGTAAACCGTTTTGTTATAAAGGTATGTGTAATAGTTGTGCATTTTCTCCGGGTCAGAGCCGTCATAGTATACGCAGTTGACGGGAATACGCTCGCCAAAGTCTGTTTTGAAACAGTCAACACCCATCTTAAGAAGGCGGCGAAGCCCGTCCTGATACCATTTACAGGCATCGGGGTTAGTGAAGTCTACAAGAGCCATGCCGGGCTGCCACATATCCCACTGCCATACGTCGCCGTTAGGACGCCTGATAAAGTAACCTTTTTCCATGCCTTCCGCAAATAGAACAGATTCTTGACCGATATACGGATTGATCCAGACGCAGATATTGAGCCCCTTGGCTTTGATACGGGACAGAAGCCCGGCAGGGTCGGGGAAGACGTCTGCATCCCAGACAAAGTCGGTCCAGTGGAAGCCTTTCATCCAGAAACAGTCAAAATGGAAGGTGCGCAGCGGAATGCCGCGGTTTAACATACCGTCGATAAAGCTCATGACGGTAGCTTCGTCGTAGTCGGTCGTAAAAGACGTGGAAAGCCATAGACCGAAAGTCCAGGGGGCCGGAAGAGATGGCTTGCCCGTCAGGTCAGTATAGCGCGTCAGAACCTCCTTCATCGTGGGACCGTTGAAGAAGAAGTAGTCCAGATGACCGCCCTTCACACAGAAAGCAGCTTTCGTTACATTCTCCGTTGCAAATTCAAAAGAAACGCGCTCAGGGTGATTGACCAGAACACCGTAACCTCTGTTGGAAATATAAAAAGGAATATTCTTATAGGACTGCTCGGTACTTGTACCGCCATCCTCATTGTATATCTCAACAGTCTGACCGTTCTTGACAAAAGGCGTGAAACGCTCGCCGGTGCCGTAGAGCAGCTCGCCTACGCCGATGGAAAGCTGCTGGCGCATATAAGTATCGTGTAAGTCTCCATCCAGGTCATAGCAGTCGCCCGTCCAGTTTGTCTTGATCATGGCGAGATCTCTGTCCGCACTCTGGGTTATCATCCTGCCATTTTGCAGATAACGCATATGCCAGTTTTTCTTACCGATCTCCAGAGAGAGGGAACCGCTTGTTACAGTCAGCGTATCTTCCGTATCCTCTATCTGTAATTTCACAGGGGTGTCCAGATTCAGGTCAAACGAAGGCCCTTTCCGGAGAGCGCCCATATAGTGATCAGTCTGTACACGGATCACGTCCGGCATGGGAGATGTGATGCGCAGCGTGAGATTGGCGCCGCCCAGCATATCACCGCGCTCTGTGATTTTATGCGTCGGCGCGCAGATCCTCACCTCTGTATCTGTAATCTGCGCCTCGAAGACTTCCTGGGGAGAAAAACGAGCCACACCTTCTTTTAAAAGCCAGCAACCGTTGTTGAATTTCATACTGTTCCTCCATTTACTTTCATGATGTATGTTTTTACAAAGATAAAAATAACTGTATGCAATTTCCAATTTCTATACTATTATAAAAGTATTAAAAAATAAAGTATATTTTAAGATGAGATCCCTAAAAGGGAAGGAAAAGAAGCAGACGGTATTTGGAACGGGTTATGCGTAGATCATGCCGGAAAACAGAGAGGAGTGTGCAGAAAATATGAAGTATGAACGCTACAGATACAGGAATCTGCCGATACCGGGCGGCGGTTATGTCACAGGCTTTCTCTTCCACAGGAAGGCGAAGGACGTGTTCTATATCAGAACGGATATTGGCGGTGTTTACCGTTTTGACAGAAGCGGGGAACGGTGGGTGAGCCTGATCAGGCATGTGTCGATGGATGACATCAGCGAGACGTTCCCGATCGCTGTGGCGCTCGATGACAGATATCCGGAAAGACTCTATATCGCATGCGGCATCAACAAAGCGGGCGCGGGCAGGATCATGGTGTCGGATGATTACGGAGCGCATTTTGTCCGTCATGATCTTCCGATCCTGATCCACGGCAACTTAAACGGCAGAGGTACGGCGGACAGGCTTGTCGTGGACAAGAAGAACAGCGACAGATTATACTATGCGAGCCAGCAGGAGGGATTGTGGGTCAGTCAGGACAGAGGCGCGCATTGGGAGAAATGCAGTGCGTGTCCGGAAGAATATCTGACCTTTGCGGGGATGAGCGAGGATGGCAGTGCCCTGCTTGTCGGCAGCGCAGGCGTGACCTGCAAACGAAGTGAATGTTTGAGAGGCCGCAGCCTGTATGTGTCTTATGACGGCGGCGGCACCTTTGAGAAGCTGTGGCAGCCGCAGGACGGTGAGATAGAAGGTGTAAAACTGGCGGGACTGGTCGCACAGCGTTACGCTATGGATGACCGCTATCTGTACGTTACCTTTTCCGTGATGGGAAGAAATGCGTATGTGCTGGAAAATGGATACAGCTGCGATGGGGGCAGTGTGATCGGCGGGCGCGTGGTACGCTATCCGCTCACCCATGGAAAGACGGATCCGTCCGCCCGGAAGGATGAGGGACGGACCGGAGACAGTCTGTATCGGGACGGACAGCGGCAGGGCGGCGGTATCCGGTTCGGCCAGGGAGAGGATATCACGCCGATACCGCAAGGGGTAGCCGGCCATCCGACCGACATGCTGCTGGAACACGGATTTGGCGGTATCGACGCCGCAGCGACCGTACCGGGGCTTCTTGTGTGCTCCACCATCAGTAAAGAGGACGGTGACAGCGTATACCGCTCTTTTGATTATGGGCAGACATGGGAGGAAATACTGTATGATCTGGAAGTGGGGGAGCTTGCCTTCCGTGCTTCGTATATGAAGCCCTGTTATAACGGCGGGCATTCCATTATCCACTGGCTGAGTGATATGAAGATCAATCCCTTTGATGAGAACGAAGCGTGGTTTAATACGGGAACGGGCGTGTTCCGCACCGAGAATCTGACGGGAGAAAAGGTCATCTTCAGCGACTGGTGCGACGGTCTGGAAGAGACGGTGCATTTGAATGTGTACAGTCCGCCCTCGGGTGATGTGCAGCTTATTGATATACTGGGTGATCTGGGCGGATTTGCT
Organism: uncultured Lachnospiraceae bacterium; assembly: GCA_947624025.1. GTDB lineage: Bacteria > Bacillota > Clostridia > Lachnospirales > Lachnospiraceae > UBA3282. The sequence continues at coordinate 6,556 of CANQIJ010000129.1, forward strand.
TTTCGGGATCTGGATACGCCCTGTGATAATTCGTTTGACGATGCGGAGGGCAACCGGTATATCACCTGTATCAATGCGGACTATTCCGATGCCAATCCGAATTGCGTGGTGGTCACGCCGAGAGGCAACTGGAAAGGCAAGACCAAAGGCGGGCTAATCCTGTCGAAGGATCAGTGTAAGACATTTGAGAGGCTGCCTATGCCTTTCGGACTGACTCCGAAGCTGGACGCAGCGCTGCGCGCCATTGAGCAGCCCAATGTGAACAGCGGATGGGC
>CANQIJ010000130.1 GCA_947624025.1 uncultured Lachnospiraceae bacterium
TTCCGGGTTTGATGCCGTGTTCGGGATCGCCTTTTTCGGGATCGTATGTGTAGCCACAAGGATTACAGAAATATTTTTTCATAGTTGGAACTCCTTTCGGATAATGTACTTGGGTTTAACGCCCACTGGGATAATAGTACCACATTTCGTGCCGGAATACAATTCATATTTATCCGGCAGGCTCTTTACCTCCGGGAGGATGCTCTTAAGGTGCGCCCGGTCTTTTCCCGGAGGCTGCCCATTGTCCTCTCTTTGCCGCTTTTATTGTCTTCTCTTTGTTGCTTTTAATGGGATGGTGACAAATCATAAAAATTGTCCTATGATATATATCGGAACGAAATTATTTTTTGTATGTTTATAAAGGAGGTATCGCATCATGCAGGAAGTATATGATTTTTTGAAACAGTGCGGAACATATTATCTGGCGACCGTGGAGGGCGACCAGCCGCGTGTGCGTCCGTTCGGCACGGTGGATATTTTTGAAGGGAAGTTATATATTCAGACCGGCAAAGTGAAGGATGTATCGAAACAGATCCGGCAGAATCCCAGGGTGGAGCTGTGCGCATTTGACGGTGACAAGTGGCTTCGCGTGTCGGGCAGACTTATCAGGGATGACCGCGTGGAGGCAAAAGAGCATATGCTGGCGGGATATCCGTCCCTGCAGGGGATGTATTCTGCAACGGACGACAACACGGAGGTATTGTATTTTGAGGATGCTACGGCGGTCTTTTCTTCCTTTACGAGCGAGCCGGTCACGGTAAAATTCTGACTTTTACCGTGCGGCGGTACGGGAGTTATGGCGACAGCCACAGAAGACGGATCATGTGGCAGGCTTTGGATATTATTACTAATAGTATGACGGCTTTTTTTGTTATAAATCACCTTTGTCGCAAGGTGTGCATTTGCATATAATAAAAATACAACGTGTGGCTCTCAATGCGTAAATCCAGTTGCGAGTCACACGTTGTTTATATTAGCGGCGCTAACAGTACAGAAGCGTTAAGAGCAGCAGAAGAATTAAAAGCATCAGAAGCGTGTGGCCAATGGCGTAAATCCAGCAATCGCCAAAGGCACGCGCTATTTTTTATGTAAGGAAGGAAGAAGAAAAATGGAAGCAGAAGCAAATCAGTTTTTGGGAAATGAGCGTATCGGTAAACTCATGAAACAATACGCTGTCCCCTGTATCATCTCACTTCTGGTCGGTGCTTTATACAACATTGCAGACCAGATATTTATTGCCAATGCCAGTTATCTCGGATCTTACGGGAATGCGGCGAATACGGTTGTGTTCCCGCTTACGGTCATTGCGCTTGCCATTGCCGTTATGATCGGTGACGGCTGCTGTGCATATGTAAGCCTGAGCCTTGGCAAAAAGGAACTTCAGAACGCAAAGAAAAGCGTTGGAAATGCGGTTGTCATGATCATTGTGAGCAGTATGGTCCTCTGTGCGGCTTATCTCATTTTTGAGGTTCCGATCATCACAATGTTTGGCGGAACAGTTAATGCAGAGACGTTCCGGTATTCAGAGGAGTATTTTTTCTGGATATCGCTTGGCATTCCCTTTTATATGTTCGGACAGGCCATGAATCCGATCATCCGCGCGGACGGTTCACCCGGGTTTGCAATGGCATCTACACTGCTCGGAGCGGCGATCAATATTATCCTTGATCCAGTTTTTATTTACGTATATAAGTGGGGAATGATGGGTGCCGCTGTCGCTACCGTCATCGGTCAGATCGCTACGGCGGTTCTGGCGGTGTGGTATCTTGTGCATATGAAGCTGGTCAGACCGGCGGCAAAAGATCTGCGTCCGGACCGCCGCATATCCATGCAGACTCTGACGCTTGGCGTCACAAGCCTTTTATCGCAGCTGTCTCTTGTTGCGGCAATGGCAGCCATCAATAATATGATACGCAAATACGGAGCGGCGGATGCTGTGTTTGGCCAGGAACAGTATGCGCAGATACCGATGGCGGTGGTTGGTATAGTGATGAAATTCTTCCAGATCGTGATCTCTGTCGTGGTAGGCATGGCGGCGGGATGTATTCCAATCGTGGGTTATAATATGGGCGCGGGATTAAGGAACAGGGTAAAGGAGTTGTTTACACGCCTGTTAGCTGCTCAGGCGGCTGTCGGGACTGTTGCGCTCATTATTGTAGAGTTTTTTCCAAGACAGCTTATCGCAATCTTCGGAGCCGCAAACGAGAGCGCGTATTACACGGATTTTGCTGTTAAGGCGTTTCGTATATACCTGTGTATGATCGTGTTTGCCTGTATCAATAAGGCGTGCTTTATCTTTCTACAGGCTATGGGAAAAGCGGCGCAGTCCACTATGCTTTCCATGATGCGGGAGATCGTGTTCGGCGTAGGTTTCGCTCTCGTATTTCCGGGGTTCTGGGGACTGGACGGGGTACTGTATTCTATGCCGGTTTCGGATATTCTGACTTTTGCGATAGCGGCGGTTCTGATAGGAAAGACGTATGCGGAGTTGTCGGCAAAATAATGTCGGCAAAATAAGATGTCGGCAAAATAATTCTTTTTTGTTTTACAAACCTGCCGGTTGTATGGTAATATATTAAATAGCAGATATTGGTATAGCAAAACATATTGGAAAAGGAGAGCGAAGGTGTTTAATTTAAGCAAACCCATTACGGAACATGCAGACGGTCATGCAGGAAAACCGGCAGGGAAATGGATAGAAATAACGGTGGGGGACCACGTAGGGCAGGAGCATCACTATCGTGCCAGTTTTCTGACAGACGTTCCCGGCGATCTGCTGGACGGAGCAATCGAGATGCTGCGTGACAGATATCCGTTTGTTTTGGAGATCGACACGAGGGAGGATGGCTTTTACAGTTTTGTGAACAGCCCTCTTCATCTGGCTTTATTTGTGACTAACGGTGAACGGGTCGTGAAGACCGCCTATGAAGATCCGCTGGAGCTGGCACAGTATATTCTGTGCTATGTGAATGAGAATAAGGAAGAGTGCTATCGGTGGCTGTCATATATGGGAGACGGAAATGAAGCGGCAGTCATTGCATACAGGGAAGCTCTGGATCTGAAGGTGGCAGAGCTTACACAGCTTGTCGCGCAGGAAATAGAGCAGCGGAAAGAAGCAGTGTGATCAGACGGTCATACGGCCGCACGAATCAGAAAAGACGTTCAAAGGACTGGATCTACAGATTCAGTCCTTTTTCTTCTTCACACCCAAGCATAATGTTGAGACACTGGATCGCCGCACCGGACGCTCCTTTGCCGAGATTATCAAAGCGCGCGGACAGTAAGATGCGTTCGGGATTGCCGGTCACATAGATCTCCAGGCCGTCCCACCCGGCGCGCACATTTCCTCCGAGGAAGCCGTTACTTTCCGATTCGGCGCCGTAGGGCATGACACGGATCAATTTTTCTCCGGCATAAAAATCGGCGAAAAACTCCTGCAGCTGCTGCGGAGTCGGGGAGTCTTTAAGAAGCTCCGCGTAAAGAGGAACGGAGACGACCATGCCGCTGTAATAGTCTGCTATTATGGGAGAGAATAGAGGAAGTTTGCTTAATCCTGCTATCTTTTTCATCTCTTTTAAATGCTTATGCTGCTGGCTCAGCGCGTATTCTCTCGGCGAATCATACTCATCCGGCCGGTCGCCGGATTCATAATCCGCGATCACTTTTTTTCCCGCGCCGCTGTAGCCGGTTATGGAAAAGGAGGATACCGGATAATCGGCAGGGAGTATCCCGCCTGCAACTAACGGATAAACCAGAGAGATAAAACCTGTGGCGTGACAGCCGGGAACCGCCACGCGCTTGCTGCTTCGTATTGCTTCTCTGTGCGCGGCTGATAATTCCGGGAAGCCGTATGCCCATCCGTCTTCGGTCCTGTGAGCTGTGGAAGGATCGATGATGCGCACATGCTCATTTTCGACCAGAGACACGGATTCGATTGCCGCAGCGTCCGGCAGACAGGTAAATGTGATGTCGGACGCGTTGATCAGGCGTTTCCGTTCGTTGATGTCCTTTCTGAGTTCGGATGAGATCGTAAGAAGCTCGATATCATCCCGGTTTTGAAAGCGTTCGTGGATCCGCAGCCCGGTAGTGCCTTCGCTGCCGTCAATAAATATTTTTGTCTTCATGCTTGTACCTCTGTTCTTCGTTAAAGTCTGTCGTAGAGCCCTGACGCCTGCAGTTACAGGGCGCGTAGATAATCCCGTCTTACAGGCAGCTCATATAGTATGCATACAGGTTTTGATAGGTATCGCTGCTGTAGTGCAGACCGTCCACCAGCCTGTATCCGATGGAATTAAGATAGCTGTGACTGTCGATCCATGTGATGTTTGCGCTTAAGCCGCTTTGCATCTGCGTGTTGAAATACTCCACCTGCTCTTCGGTGACATAGGGATTCTCCCACACGGGATTGACGGAGGAGTAGTATACCCTGGCGCCTTTACCGACCCATTCCTCCGCCTTGGCGTTCACAAGCTCCAGATATTTTGACAGGTTGCCCGGATCGTTTACGCCGAGGTTGATCAGTATTTTGGATCCCTGACCGACGCAGTTGTCTATCCTTGCGACTGCGGTTTCGTTAAGCCATTTGTAGCCCTTGCTGCTCTCGGCGATCCAGGTACAGGGGTTCTCTCCGACGCTGTTCTGCATCTGTACGAATCGGGAATCCCCGACCATGATAACGCCCGCCACGTTTTTTACTTCCGTTACCGGCTGTACCTGCGCCGTATCGCCAGTGTCAGGCTGTGTTTCCGGCGCGGCTTCGGGAACCGGATCTTCGGGCTTTTCGCTCAGAACGTATTCGTTGCTGACAAAATCTTTCTCATCGTGGTATAAGATCTCATACCATCCGGTATCTGCCTGCCCGGTTATGGTGACGTCTTCACCGCGGTTCAGCGAACCGACGACCTCGTAATCTGTGGAGGGGCCCTGTCTGACGTTGAGAGAAGTGGAAGCGTACATGACCGTGGATTCTTCTAACGGTGTCACTTTGTATGCGGGAAGGCTTGTCTTACCGGGCTCTGTTTCTTCAGGTTCCGAATTTTCTGTCGTGGTCTCTTTATCTGCCTGTGCTTTTGCGGCCGGTTTATCATCTGCAGGTTTCTCGTTGTCCGAAGGGACAGTTTCCTCCTCTGCCCGGGGCTCTGTTTCGGTATATACCGGCATTTCGGCTGCGGGATCGTTGTCCTGCGTTTCGCCGGCCGAAGCGGTCGTTTCCTCTGCGACCCGGCTTTCGCCGCTGCCGCATCCGATCAGTCCGATCAGTCCGATCACAAGCACCGATAGCAAAAGAACGGCTTTTTTTCTGCTCATATGATCTCTGCTCCTTGCCTGAATAGAATATTGTGTATCTGTAAGGATTACGCGTACATCCCATATCGCGTGTGCGTTCAGTATACTTTTTTTGGGAATAGATGTCAATCAAAACTGATAGCGCAATTTCTGGTTGCCAAATCGCAATATTTTATAAGAGAATCTGAGCGGTATGTGTTATTTTTATATACAGATGATACAGGCTGTATCAGGCAGATCGTGCAGAATAAAGCAGTAGGTAAATACAGATGCCGTTAAACGGCGTACAGGAGGATCAGACTCGTATGGATAAATGGAAGGATAAAAAATACAGGAATCTCTTTCTGGAGGCGGGTTTCAGTCAGGAGGAGACGGATCAACGCCTTGAGGAGATCTGGAATACTTTTTTCTATGGGAGCGAAGACAGGAGGATCTATTTTCCGGTCGGGGATGACATGGGGTATCTGTGCGATACCGGCAACGATGATGCCAGGACCGAGGGAATGTCTTACGGTATGATGATCTGTGTGCAGATGAACCGTAAGGAAGAGTTCGACCGGATCTGGAAATGGGCCAAGACTTATATGTATATGGACAGCGGGGAGAACGAGGGATATTTTGCGTGGTCCTGCGGACTGGACGGCAGTAAGAACGCATACGGCCCTGCGCCGGACGGTGAGGAATTCTTTGCGATGGCGCTTTTCTTTGCATCCCACAGATGGGGAGATGGCGAGGGCATCTATGCTTATTCCGAACAGGCCAAGGAGATTCTGCGCGCCTGTCTGCATAAGGGATATGACGGGAGACCGGGCCAGCCGATGTGGAATCATGACAATCATCAGATCCTGTTTGTTCCGGGCAGCGATTTTACGGATCCCTCCTATCATCTGCCGCACTTCTATGAATTGTTTGCCGAATGGGCATATGAGAAGGACAGGGAGTTTTTCCGGCAGGCGGCCAAAGCAAGCCGGGAGTATCTGGCGGCATCCTGTCATCCGGTGACGGGATTCTCCGCGGAGTATGCCGAGTTCGACGGGTCCCCCATGAGCAGAAAACTGCCCTGGACGAATGACCGCCATGACTGGTTTTACAGCGATGCCTACCGCACGGCGGCCAACATCGGCTTAGACTATGAGTGGTTCGGTACGGACTGCGGGCAGAGGGCGGCGGCAACGCATATACAGGATTATCTGCTGGAGGCAGGACGGGCAGGAGAATATCACACCTATGAGGTGGACGGAAGGATAGCCGATCCGTCTGTGCTTCATCCGGTGGCGATCACGGCGACAGTCGCCCAGGCGTCTCTGGCTTCCGAAAGCCCGCACAGGATGGAGTGGGTGGAAAGATTCTTTCAGCTCCCGCTTCGGGAAGGAAAGAGAAGATATTATGATAACTGTCTGTATTTCTTTGCGTTCCTTGCGTTGAGCGGCAATTACCGTATCTGGTAGGGCGCGGCAGACAAAGACGGCGGCGGTATGGCGAGCGGCCCGGCCGGACGC
>CANQIJ010000131.1 GCA_947624025.1 uncultured Lachnospiraceae bacterium
ACATGCACCCGTGCGCCATGCGCATGAGCAAATCGGATCCCCTCCGCCATCTCCTCGATCGAGAAATTCTTCGCCTTAGCGCGCAGCCCATAGGCCTCGCCGCCGATATAGACCGCGTCCGCGCCAAATATCACCGCTGTTTTCAGCACTTCCAGGCTGCCCGCCGGAACCAGTAACTCCGGTTTTTTCATCCTCTTATCATTCTCCCTGCTTCCTCTTACTGCCGTTTCTTACTGCCGCGCCGGTCACGGAGCTTGTCCGCGATCCTTCCGGACGCTTACGGTCACACCGTCCCCTACAGGCAGGACCACCGTCTCCAACTGCGGGTGATGCTTCAGTTCATACAGATACTCCCTCATGCGGCTGTGTATCGTGCGGTTCCTTCTTGTCACCGCAAAACGGGATTCGATGATATCCCCGTCCTGCAATACATTATCCGACAGAAGGATCCCGCCCTCCGGCATAAGCCGCAGGATATCGGGCAGGAAATGAATGTACTGCCCCTTGGCCGCATCCATAAAGATCAGATCATATGTACCGTCAAGCTTTTTCAAAATGTCCGCCGCATCGCCCTCTAAGAGCGTGATCCTGTCCTCTTTGCCCGCCCGCTTAAAATTCTCTCTGGCGACCGGTATCCTCTTTTCATATTTTTCGATCGTTGTGATATGACAGTCCGCCGGCGCATACTCGCTCATCAGTAACGCAGAAAAACCAACGGCGCAGCCGACCTCCAGAATGGACTTCGGTTTCTGTATCGCAAGCAGCCTGATCAGGCTCTGAACCTGCGTACGGATAACAGGCACATTGGTTTTCTTTGCTTCACTTTCTATTTCATTTAAGAAAGGTGTATTGCCGGCATCCAGTGAATCAATAAACGCTTCAAGGCGTTCGTCTGCTATCATTGCCATACCGTCCTTTCCCTCTACTGTTCCGGCTCTGTGTCCGTCTCTTCCTCCGTCTCCGGCTCCCGGGCTATCACCTCCAGCATCTCCTGCGTGGTCATAGATGTGTTCAGATCATAGACCCCCGGCTGGATATTGCCGTGATGCTCCGACAGCAGCTCCTGGATCACAAACAGTCTGCCGTCCCTTATAAGTCCCTTCTGCTCCAGCATCTCGCCGACGTCCTTCGCCGAATCGCCTTCTTCAATATAGACGCTGATGATCCTGCCGTCCCCGTAGGAGAGCGGCGGCTCCGTAAAGACGCGGTACCCGTAATCATACGCCGCCGATGCCGTTTGGATGATAAACATAACCATATACACGAACACAGCCGCTTTCACAACGACCTGAGCCGCTGCCCCTATAAAATACTTCAGATTCATGCTTTTCCTCACTCCGACCGTCACTCGAAATCGATCTCCGATGTAAGCAGCGTATTGATATCCTGCATCATTCTGCAGAACGACAGCTCCGCTCTCAGAAAATCTTCTACCAACGGGTTCTCCCGGAACTTGGCATACTCGCTTTCAAACGCCTCCATCCTGTCGAACAGGTCCTCGCTGGCCGTCTCATTCTGCAGGTCAAAATTGCGCTGCCTGAATTCATTTACTTTCTCATATAATTCCGGCTGTCTCTTGATCTTTTCCCTCTGATAATAGTACTCCTTGTATGTGTCTGACTGCTGAATGTATGCCGCAAACTTTTTGGTCGCTTCCTGTATCTGTATATCTGGCATACCGCATCCCTCCTTCAAGTATATCATATGTCGGACGTAAGCATATGCTTATGGATTTTCTCTTCAGTGCGGTCATCATACTTCCATGATGATCGGAAGGATCATAGGACGTCTCTTCGTCTTCTTCCATACGAACTCGGTAAGCACATCCTTGATCGTCGATTTTAATTTACCCCAATCTGTCTGTCCCTTGTCGAGGCAGCCCTGTATCGCCTCATCCACCAGAAGCCTTGCCTCGTCCAGGAGCTCATCGGATTCCCTCACGTAAACAAATCCCCTGGACACGATATCCGGCCCGGATACAAGCTGGTCGCTTGCGGAATCCAGGGCGAGCACCACGATCATAATGCCGTCCTCCGCCAGATGCTGCCTGTCCCGGAGCACAATGTTTCCCACGTCTCCCACGCCCAGGCCGTCTACCAGGATCGCTCCCACAGGAACCCTCCCGATGACCTCCGCGCTGTCGTCATTCATTTCCAGGACATCGCCGGACTGCAGCATAAAGATCCTGTCCTTCGGGATGCCGAGCTCCTCCGCGATCTTCGCCTGAGCCTTCCGGTGCTTGTACTCTCCGTGGACAGGTATAGCGTATTTCGGCTTCACGAGACTGTAGATCAGCTTGATCTCCTCCTGGCAGGCATGACCCGACACATGAACATCCTGAAAGATAACGTCCGCGCCCTTCATCTGCAGCTCATTGATGACATTGGTGACCGCCTTTTCGTTGCCCGGTATCGGGTGGGAGGAAAAGATAACGGTATCTCCCGGCAATATCGATATTTTCTTGTGCGTATTACTTGCCATACGGCTGAGCGCCGCCATGCTCTCACCCTGGCTGCCCGTGGTGATGATAACGGTCTTGTCGTTGGGATAGTTCTTAAGCTGCTCTATGTCGATCAGCGTGTTCTCCGGTATGTGCAGACACTCGAGCGCCGAAGCGGTCTCGATGATATTGACCATGCTCCTGCCTTCCACCACCACTTTTCTGCCGAACTTGTAGGCAGAGTTGATGATCTGCTGCACACGGTCCACATTCGATGCAAATGTCGCAATGATGATCCTGGTATCCTTATGCTCCGCAAAAAGGCTGTCGAAGGTTCTTCCCACCGTTTTTTCCGACGGGGTAAAGCCCAGCCGTTCCGCATTGGTGGAATCGCACATCAGCGCCAGAACGCCCTTCCTGCCGATCTCCGCAAATCTCTGCAGATCGATGGCGTCGCCGAACACCGGCGTATAGTCCACCTTGAAATCGCCCGTGTGTATCACCACGCCCGCCGGGGAATAGATCGCAAGCGCCGCCGCATCCACAATGCTGTGGTTAGTCTTGATAAACTCGATCCGGAATTTTCCCAGAACGATGCTCTGTCCGAAGCTGACCACCTTACGCCTGGTGGTATCGGTCAGCCCGTGCTCGCTCAGCTTGTTCTCGATAATGCCCATCGTCAGGCGCGTTGCATATATGGAAACATTCAGCTCCTTCAGGACATAAGGAAGTGCGCCGATATGGTCCTCATGCCCGTGTGTGATAACAAAACCCTTTACTTTCTCGGCATTATCCTTCAGGTAGGTGATATCCGGAATGACCAGGTCTATTCCCAGCATCTCGTCCTCGGGAAAAGACAGCCCGCAATCCACCACGATAATGCTGTCCTCATACTCGAAGGCAGTAATATTAAGCCCAATCTGCTCTAAACCGCCTAATGGGATCACCTTGAGCCTGGAAGCTGCCTTCCTTTCTTCAATTTTTCTCAAATATAATTCCTCCATCCGATCTCAATGATCACGTTAATTCAATGTCTTCCAGCATATTTTCAAATACGGTCGCCACCGCATTTAATTCTTCCTCATCCTCCACGATCTCGTATACCGCCTCATCGTCCTCCGGCAAGGAAGTATCGCGGAGAATAAGCGCATCCCCGTCGCCGTTCTCGGAGTCTGTCACAAGGATATAATCGATACCCCCGAGTCTCGTCTGTTCCAGCACATAGAACCGGACCGCCTCCCCGCCTTCCGGTGTAAAAATGATCTTTTCCACTTACTCTTTCTCCCCATTCGCACGGCAGTCCAAGTATCCCTGCAGGATCAATACCGCCGCGATCTTGTCCACATATTCCCTGCGGCGCTCCCTGCGTATCCCCGCTTCGATCATAGCCTTATCCGCCGCAACCGTTGTCAGCCTCTCGTCCCACATGATAACAGGCAGCCCCGTCCTTCTCTCCAGCTTCTCACGAAACGCAAACGACAACTCCGCTCTGTCGCCTATCGTATCATTCATGTTCTTCGGCAGTCCGAGCACGATCTCAGACACCTCGTATTCCTCGATCAGTTCCTCAATGCGCGCAAGCGTCCGGCGCAGCTTATTCTCTTCCGGTCTTCTGATGATCTCCAGACCCTGTGCAGTGATCAAAAGAGGATCGCTGACCGCTACACCGACCGTCTTGGATCCGAGATCCAGCCCCATGATTCTCATATATGATCCGCCGTTGCTTATTTCAATGAATTCTTAATGTACTCTACCAGCATCTCTTCCACCAGTTCATCCCGTTCCACCTTCATGATCAGGCTTCTCGCGTTCTTATGGCTGGTGATATAAGTAGGATCCCCGGACATAATATATCCTACGATCTGGTTTACCGGATTGTACCCCTTCTCCGTCAAAGCCTCGTATACCGTTGAAAGCACCAGCTTGACCCCCGTCTCCGGCTCGGATTCTACCGTAAAAAATTGTGTGTTTTCCAAATCCTGCATAGTTTCACGCCCTTATCCAAATGTCAATTGTCATATTACCCCTATTGTTACTATCATACTCTATCGAAGCACAAAATTCAATCATTTTAACAACATGATATCTTCTTCCAGGAATCCCGCGACCGTTCCTCTGACGATCTGATTGGCCGGGCTGCCTGCCGCGTCCGCTTCCCTGGCCGCTTTGACATACTGGGGCGTATGCCCGATCCAGTAGGCTTTACCGCCTATTTTTTTCTGTTCTTCAAACAGGACCTCTGTTTCTGTTCCAATGAAGCCTTCTCTGTATGTATGGGACATCTGCTTCCCGGCTTCGGAAAGGACCGCGCTGCGCCTGCTCTTCTCTGCCTCCGTCAGCTGCCCGTCCATCGCCGCCGCTTTTGTGCCCTTCCGTCTGGAATACTTGAAAATATGCATCTCATAGAAATTGACTTTCCTGACAAACCGTTCCGTCTCCAGAAATTCCTCCTGCGTCTCTCCCGGAAAACCTGCGATCACATCTGTCGTGATCGCCGGATTCCCATAATATTCTCTGAGAAGCTCCGTCGTCTGAAAGTATTCCCCGCTCGTGTAATGCCTATTCATTCGGCGAAGGACCGTATCGCAGCCGCTCTGGAGCGACAGGTGAAAATGAGGACATATTTTAGGCATCGCGCTGATCCGCCTGACAAACTCCTCCGTCACGATACGCGGCTCCAGGGAACCTAGGCGTATCCGGCTGATCCCGTCGATCTCCTGCAGCCTGTCCAGCAGATCTGCAAGCCCCGGCGTTCCCTTGTCGATCCCGTAAGAGCTGATATGGATGCCGGTGAGGACGATCTCCCGATACCCCGCCTGTGCCAGGCCCCGCACCTCCTTTAAGATATCGTCTTCCTCCCTGCTTCTGACTCTTCCCCGCGCATAGGGTATGATGCAGTATGTGCAGAACTGATTGCAGCCGTCCTGTATCTTAATAAAAGCCCTGGTATGCTCCGCAGTCCTGGTCAGCCGCATCTGCTCATACTCATCCGTATGACCGATGTCTATGACAGAGTCCGTACGCTCCCTGCCGTTCAGATAATCCTCCAGGATCGATACGAGCTCCCCCTTGCGGTTATTGCCGATGGCAAGATCGATCGCATCGTCCGCCGCCACGTTATCCCCGCCCGTCTGCACATAGCATCCTACCGCCACGACCACGGCGTCGGGATTCTGCTTTTTCGCACGGTGGAGCATCTGCCGGCTCTTTCTGTCCGCGATATTTGTCACGGTACATGTATTGACGATATAGATATCGGCTGCTTCATCAAATGGTACAATTTTATACCCGTTTTCTTGTAACATTTGTTGCATAACGTCCATCTCATATCCGTTTACTTTGCAGCCAAGATTGTGTAATGCTACACTTTTCATAGTAATCTCCGCATTTTTTGTAATGTTTTATCATTGACTTTTGCCCTTTCAGCCTTTAATATTATGGCAGAAGGTATGAAAACCAAAGGAGGTAAGTCTGAGATGAAAACAGTACAGATTTCATTAAATTCTATTGATAAGGTTAAATCCTTTGTAAATGATATTACAAAGTTTGATTACGACTTCGATCTGGTATCGGGCAGATACGTGATCGATGCAAAATCTATCATGGGTATCTTCAGTCTGGATCTTTCCAAGCCGATCGACCTGAACATCCACGCTGAAGACGGTACTGACGAAGTTATCGCAGCTTTGAAGCCGTATCTCATGTAACGGACACTTATCGAGAAGAAGGAAGAAGAAGCAGACCTCTGCTTCTTCTTTTTTTATGCGGCCTGCTCCCTGTCCTTCTATCGTACCACGATCACTTCATCCGTATCCAGAGCAGTCTGCACCAGCTCATCTATTTTCTCATCGAGATTATGCTCATGCTTCCTGATGATATTCAGATTCGGCTTCGTCACAGGATGCCTGGCGACGAAGATCGTGCAGCAGTCCTCGTAAGGCTGGATAGAGGTTTCGTAGGTATCGATCTTCTCGGAAAGCGCCACGATATCCATCTTATCAAACGCGATCAGGGGTCTGTATACAGGCAGCTCACACACATCATTGGTCGCCATCAGACTGTGCATCGTCTGCGAAGCCACCTGGCCTATGCTCTCACCCGTGATAAGCCCCAGACATTCCGTCTGCTTCGCTATATGCTCCGCAATGCGCATCATATAACGGCGCATAATGATCGTCAGTTCATCATGCGGACATTTGTCGTAGATATAGAGCTGTATGTCGGTAAAATTGATGACATGCAGCCAGATCGGACCCGTGTAGGCCGCGACCTTCTTTGCCAGATCCACCACCTTCTGTTTGGCGCGCTCGCTCGTATACGGCGGCGCATGGAAATAG
>CANQIJ010000132.1 GCA_947624025.1 uncultured Lachnospiraceae bacterium
CAGCTCCACGCTGACACTCAGCTTGCCACTCAGATTCGTCTTCATCGTACCCGCGTTCACGCCGTCCACGGTAACGCTGTACTCAGTATCTTCCTCAAGCCCGACCGTGATCTGCGCATCCTCATCGGCCTCCACCGTAAACGAGACGCCATCCTCCGTTTCCCTGAAATCCGTCACACTCGTTCCGGGCTGTGACTCGTAGGCGAACATACCGTTTTTTTCCAGCTTGGTCAGTTCCTTATAGGTCTTTACCTTGTACAGATCGCCGGCATATTCATAATTCTCCACCTTTGCCTTGGTATCCAGCCTGTAATTCCCGAAACTGATCGCGCCGTTATCCTCGGTTCGCAGCAACTCTTCTACTACAGCCATTGTGTTATCCTCCTAAGTCTATGCTTTTATTGTGTATCGCGTACTGTAAAAACAATCCTTTTATTTTTAAGTCCCGCCGAAACCCTGTCGCCTCTTCTGACATTGCCCTGAAGGATCTCCTCCGCAAGAGCATCCTCTATCTCGCTCTGAATAGCCCGCTTCATGGGTCTTGCACCCATCTTCACATCCATGTGCTTTTCGATCAGCCACTCCTTGACCGACGGTGTGATCACCAGTTCGATCTCCATCTGCTCCCTGCAGCGTTTGATCAGATTCTGCGTGAGAAGAGTCACGATCTTCTTCATGTCTTCCCTGCCTAACGGATGGAACACCATGATCTCATCGATACGGTTGATAAACTCGGGCTTGAACAGCCTCTTCACCTCTTCCATCACATTGGACTTCATCTTATCGTAATCCTGTTCCCTGGTCGTTTCCACACCGAAGCCCAGGTTTTTCGGGTCCACAATCCTCTGCGCCCCTGCATTGGATGTCATGATCAGTATCGTATTCTTAAAGCTGACTTTTCTGCCCTTGGAATCGGTGATATGCCCGTCGTCCAGCACCTGCAGCAGTACGTTGAACACATCCGGATGCGCTTTTTCTATCTCATCAAAAAGCACGACGGAATAAGGATTCCTGCGCACCTTCTCCGATAACTGTCCGCCTTCTTCAAAGCCTACATAGCCCGGCGGCGAGCCGATCATCTTGGATACCGAATGTCCTTCCATATACTCCGACATATCCACACGGATCAGAGCATTCTCCGATCCGAACATGGCTTCCGCCAGCGCTTTGCTGAGTTCTGTCTTACCCACGCCGGTAGGCCCCAGGAAAAGGAAGGAACCGATCGGGCGGTTAGGATCCTGCAATCCCACTCTTCCGCGCCGCATGGCCTTGGCTACAGCAGTGACCGCTTCCTCCTGTCCGATCACGCGCTTATGCAGGATAGACTCCAGCTTCAGCAGTCTCTCGCTCTCTTTTTCCGCCAGCTTCTTGACCGGGATCTTTGTCCACAGGGACACGACCTCCGCGATCTCGTTTTCACCGACCGTATAACTGCGCTTCTCTTCCTCTTTTTCCATGCGCTTCACGATACGGTCATACCTGCGGATACAATCGCTCTGCTTCTTCTTGAGCTCGGCCGCCTGGGTAAACGCCTCCATACGGATAGACCTCTCGATCTGCAGATCGATCTTCTTGATCTCATCCGACAGCTCACGGAGTTTTTCGGGCTGTCCGGTCACATTGAGCCGGACAGCCGCCGATGCCTCATCGATCAGATCGATCGCTTTATCCGGCAGGTTCCGGTCATTGATATATCGGTTGGACAGCGCCACCGCCGCCGTGATCGCCTCGGGCGTTATCGTCACGCGGTGATGCTCCTCATATTTATGGGCGATACCCTTCAGGATATTTTCGGCTTCCTCCACGGTAGGCTCTTCCACCGTCACGGGCTGGAAACGTCTCTCGAGCGCCGCGTCCTTCTCCACATATTTGCGGTATTCCGCGATAGTGGTCGCGCCGATCATCTGTATCTCGCCTCTGGCCAGGGACGGCTTGAGGATATTGGAGGCATCGATCGCGCCCTCCGCGCCGCCGGCCCCGATAATCGTATGCAGCTCATCCAGAAAAAGCACGATATTGCCGTCGTCTATGACCTCTTTAATGACTCTTTTAATCCTTTCCTCAAATTCACCCCGGTATTTGCTTCCCGCGACCATTCCGGACAGATCCAGGGTCAGCACCCTCTTGTTCTGCACGGTAAAAGGAACGTCGCCCGTAACGATACGGGCCGCAAGCCCTTCCACAACGGCGGTTTTACCTACCCCGGGCTCACCGATGAGGCAGGGATTATTCTTGGTCCTGCGGCTTAAGATCTGTATCACTCTCGTGATCTCTTCCTGCCTGCCGATGACAGGATCCAGCTTCCCCTCTCTCGCCAGCGCCGTCAGATCGCGGCTGTACTGGTCCAGTGTGGAGGTGCCGCTCTTTTTCCTGCCCGGCTTCTTACCCAGGTCCTCTTTATATAAGCCGCTGTCTTCCCCCATTGCCACCAGCACGTCCACATACAGCTTCTGTATGGAGATACCCATGGTGTTGAGCAGTCTGACCGCGACATTCTCCCCTTCCTTAAGCAGCGCAAGAAGGATGTGCTCCGTTCCCGTCTTATCACTGCGGAACCGTTCCGCCTGCCTGTGCGCCTCCTCCAGGATCTTCTGCGCGCGCGGGGAATAACCGTCCCGTTCCGCTATCAGTACCGAGCTTTCCGGCACGATCAGATCTCTTATCATCTCCTTGAGACTGACCACATCGACGCCGTTGTTCTGGAGAACGATAGCGGCTACTCCCGTGTTTTCTCTCAGCAGGCCGAGCAGGATATGCTCGCTTCCCACATAGCTCTGCCGCAGACTTCTCGCCGCCCTCTCGGCAAGCATCAATGCCGCTTTCGCTTTATCCGTAAACTGTGGCTGCATCAATCATCCATCCCTTTCTCATAATCTTCATATCGTTCGTCTATAAGAGCATGTACTTCTTCCCGGGAAATATTCCTGCAGCTTCATCGCTGTAAAATCTTTCTCTATAAACATTTTTATCTCTGTCAATTCTTATCGTCCATGTTTAAAAACTCAAATTCAAACTCGTCATCGTCTATCAGGAAGTTCTTCGCCTTTCTCCTGGGAGCGGCATCAGCCTGCGAAGCCGCATCCTCTTCCTCATCCATACGGCGCCTGCGCCTTGCGGCGGCATTGTCCTGTTCCTCGCTGCGGCGCCTGCGGAGCTGGTCCCCTTTCTCAGGCTCCTGCCCGCGGCTTCTCCGGGATGTCTCTTCCCCGGCTTCCTGTCCGCGGCGTCTGCGGGGCGTTTCTTCCTCCCCGGACTCCTGTTCACGGCGTCTGCGGGGCGTCTCTTCCTCCTCCGCTTCGTCCTCCTCATCTTCGTCTTCATAATCTTCATAATATACGTCGCGAAGCTTCAAAGCCATGATGACGGCCGCCGCGATCAGAGCCACCAGCAGTATGCATAACACCACGATGACGATACGCTGCCGCACCAGGGTCTTTGCATTCTTGGCGTCCTCTTCGCTCCGCGCTTTCGTGACCTTCATAAGCTGCTCTACCGAGTACTGCTTTCCGCCGCCTTCCTCCGTATGATCGACCAGATACCATACACCCGCGCCGTCCGTGCCTTGTCCGTAAGTCAGCTCATAATCATCCGGTATCTCAGGCTCCGCCGGTTCGGGAACATTCTCCTCCGGCTCCGGCGTCTCTTCTTCCTCCGGCACCGGAACCATATCGCCCAGTGTCAGCAGGTCCGAACGGATATAGCCCGTCTTCTCTGCACCGTCCGTTCCGGTAAAAGTAACGTAGTACCATTTTTTGCCGTCGCCCGCCTCGGTCATGCCGCTGACAACGACCTGCGTATCCCTCGTCAGTCTGTCCACGATGGCCTCATTGGTCGAGGGCGCCGTCCGCACCTTGGCAGTTCCCGCCACAACGGTAGCGTACTGTGCGTCCATCGCCTGTCCGGGTTCCACGGACGCTCCCGATGCGGAAGACTCCGGCTGAGCTGCAGCAGCAGTCTGCGCCTCACCCTCCTTCGACACCAGGTCGGAGCGGATATAGCCGGTCGTATTACCCACGTTCACCTTATACCACAAGGTGCCCGACGCGTCGTTCACTTCTTCTATGATAGTCACCTGATCGCCGCGCACCGCACCGTTGACCGCCTCGCTTGCCGTATCGGCTTTTTCACGTATTTTGGCCGAATCCACCGTAACGGTTGCCGTGGTGTCCGCATAGCTGACAAACGATCCGCACCACAGAGCCGATACCGTTAAAACGGCTGCGGCCGTTCCTAAAAGCCATTGTTTTCCTGCTGCTGTGTGACTCCTCTTCCGTGCCATATGATCTCTCCCTCTTTTGCCTGCTGTTACAAGGTTCTGTTGAAACGTCTGGCGCCTTCCTCCATTTTCGGCATCTCTGCGCTGAAGCCGGCCAGATTATGCTTGGTATGTCTCGCCTTCTCCTCAAGGCTCTGATGATAGGCCGCCTCGCATCCCCGGCATACTCTGCCGTAACGTATCTTTGCGCCGCACATTTCACACGCCAGGAAAGAGTTGGAGCCTACCGCGATCTCCAGTCTCTCCTCCTTCAGCATATCGCGTATGGCCTTCTGGGATACGCCCGTAGCCATCGATACCTGCGCCGACGTCGCGCCGTGATGCTTCTCGATATAATTGCGC
Organism: uncultured Lachnospiraceae bacterium; assembly: GCA_947624025.1. GTDB lineage: Bacteria > Bacillota > Clostridia > Lachnospirales > Lachnospiraceae > UBA3282. The sequence continues at coordinate 4,619 of CANQIJ010000132.1, forward strand.
ACCTTACCGTAATCGTCATATTCTACATTTCCGCAATCCTCGCATTTGTATTCCCCGACTCCCTTAAACACCATAATGCCGTTACACTTATTACAGAAGGTCGGTATGTTCAGATTTCTGATATCCAACAATTCTCTTCTAAAATTCTCCGCCTTTTCTTCTCTGCTGAGCGTCATAGAAAATGTCTCCTTTCCTGGTTATGCTTCATCGATCGCTTTGCCGATGTCATGTCTCATATATTTATTGTCAAAGGCCACCCATTCCGCAGCCTTATAGGCATTGGCCCTTGCCTCCTTCAGATCTGCTCCCTTAGCGGTAACGCCCAGGACACGGCCGCCGTTCGTGACGATCCGCTCTCCTTCCTTCTTCGTTCCCGCGTGGAAGCAGTAATACCCTTCCTCCTGCTCAAACCGCTCCAGCCCGCTGATCGGGAATCCCTTCTCATAGGCTGTGGGATAGCCCTTTGAGGCAAGGACGACGCAAACCGCCGCATTGTCTTCAAACTGAAGCTCGATCCGGTCGAGCGTACCGTCGATACAGGCCTCCGCCACCTCGACAAGATCGTTCTTCATGCGCGGGAGCACCACCTGTGCCTCGGGATCGCCGAATCTGGCGTTATACTCCAGCACGCGGGGACCGTCCTTCGTCAGCATCAGGCCGAAAAAGATGACGCCCTTAAAAGGTCTTCCCTCAGCCGCCATGGCGTCCACCGTAGCCTGGTAGATATACCTGCGGCAGAATTCGTCCACCTCCTTCGTATAAAAAGGACTCGGCGAAAAGGTGCCCATGCCGCCCGTATTCAACCCCTGATCTCCGTCCTGCGCCCTCTTATGATCCTGTGCCGAGGACATGATCTTAATGGTCTTCCCGTCTACAAAAGAAAGCACCGAGACCTCGCGGCCCGTCATAAACTCTTCTATGACCATCCGGTTTCCGGCGGCGCCGAACTTCTTGTCTAACATGATCGTTCTGACACCCGCCTTAGCTTCCTCGAGATCCTGGCAGATCAGTACGCCTTTACCAAGCGCAAGCCCGTCGGCCTTGAGGACTACCGGCATCCTGGCAGTCTCAAGATATTCCAGTGCCTTCTGCGGATCGTCAAAGGTCTCATATGCCGCGGTGGGGATCTTGTATTTCTTCATCAGATCCTTGGAAAAAGCCTTGCTGCCCTCCAGGATCGCGGCATTTTTCCTCGGTCCGAATACCCGCAGCCCCGCAGCCTCCATCTCATCCACCAGGCCGCCGACCAGCGGATCGTCCATACCGACTATCGTCAGCCCGATCCCTTCCCGTTTGGCAAAATCCACTATTTTATCAAACTCCATGGCGCCGATCGGAACACACTCTGCAATCTGTCCGATGCCCGCATTCCCCGGCGCACAGTAGATCTTATCTACTTTAGGGCTTTTCCTTACGCTCGCAGCTATCGCGTGTTCACGACCGCCGCTTCCTACAATCAGCACTTTCATTCTCTTACCAGCCTTTCCCTTCCGGTCTTTCGTGCCGGCTCTTTTGTTCCGGCCTTCCTCTGTCCTTATTCCTGTATCTTCACGTTCCCGTCGTCCCCAGGCTTTACTCTCCCGTTGGCGATCAGATCAAGAGCCCTCGGCAGAATGACCCATTCCGCTTCTTCCATGACCCTTCTCTGGAGCGTTTCCGGCGTATCATCCGGCTGTACCGCAACCGCCTGCTGCAGGATGATCGGGCCGGTATCCGTACCCTCGTCCACGAAATGCACCGTCGCTCCGGTGATCTTCACGCCCCGCGCAAGAGCCGCTTCGTGCACCTTTAATCCATAATAACCCGTTCCGCAGAAAGAAGGGATCAGGGACGGATGGATATTGATGATCTTATTCCTGTATTTTCTGACCAACTCCGGAGGTATCACCACAAGGAAGCCCGCCAGAACGATCAAATCGGGGGAAACGGCGTCGATCTGCCGTATCAGCGCCTCGTTGAACTGCGCTCTGTCCCCGTAGTCCCCGGGCGACACGCAGACCGCCTCGATGCCGGCCTTCCCGGCGCGCTCGAGAGCGTACGCATTCTTATTGTTGCTGATCACCCGGACGATCTGTGCGTTGGTGATGTCTCCCCGCTCTATCCCGTCAATGATCGCCTGCAGATTTGTGCCGCCGCCGGAC
>CANQIJ010000133.1 GCA_947624025.1 uncultured Lachnospiraceae bacterium
GTAATCTATGCGTTTCTGCCGCAGCACTTCTTGTACTTCTTGCCGCTGCCGCAGGGACAGGGATCGTTGGGATAGATCTTCTTCTCCTTGCGGATCGTGGTGGACTGCTTCTGCTCTTTATACAGCGCCTTCCTCTTATCCTCGTCAAAGATATCGTTCCACTCTTCCAGGTTGTAGAGCCAGTCGGCGCCTGCCGCTACCATGTTTTTATAGAGAAGCTCCTTGTCAAATCCAAGATTGACCCTGGTATCTTCCTCCATCTCTTCTATCGGATTGGCTTCCTTCAGGCTGTCGTTGATACCGTCCAGGAAACCCGTCATCGTCATGATATCTACCTGAAATCTATCCGCAAGCTCCTTGACAGTTCCCTCAACGACCGTATCCGGCGTCTTGAGAAGCTCCGCGTATATGTCCTTTTCCTTTCCGAAATACTCCGTCCAAAGCCTTTGCAGATCGCCCTTGTTGGCCGTCTCGGAATACGCCATGTCGCGCCACTGTTGTAATAATGCCATGATCCTTACCACCTTTATTCTGTAATATGTCTGAATGCCTGTCCGGAATCCTCCGGCACGGTCAGGCAATACTTCCCGTCACTGCCCTGTCTGCATCCGCCTGCAGAAGCCGCAGCCGATAACTAAGTATATAACATTTTTTCAGAAAAGTAAATTTGTATTTTGTCTTCCAAATCATTCCTTCCGTATCATTTCGGACGATCCGGAACGGTCAGTTCAAAAAAAACTGCCATTCCGGTGTATAACTTTCTTAAATCGGGCAACAATGATACTAGTCAAAAGATAAGGAAATACTTATCCTCCCCTAATTGAGAAGCCCCCGGGCCCGCTAAAGCGCAGCCTGGGGGTTTTTCATGGATCACGCCGGAAGCGTCCGTATCATCGCCCGCTATCCGGGAATCCCGGACGCTGTAAACTGCAGGTATTCCAGATCAAAGCTGCTGCCGGGCAGAAAGATCAGTTCGACCCTGCCTTTCCCTTTCAGTCCTTCAGGGGTAAAAGTCCGCTCCCTGCTCTCGCCGTCCGTACCCTCAAACTCCAGGATACTGTTGAGTGTCACACCGTTTTCATCCGTAAAATGAAGATGGATTGTGTTATTGGGAAGGGTCGTGGAGCCGCATACGGTGAGCTTGGATGCGCCGCCGCCGCCAAAATCCATATCCTCATAAACAATGACCACATTGTTGCCGATACCGCGCACCGCATTGCCGTCCCGCCGGAAGCTGTCTCCGTACACGGCGTCGGCATCGCCTGCCCATAGCTTTTCATAGGCCTTTTGCAGCTTTTTAAACACAAACCCCTTGATATGCACCTTGTCGCGCATAGTCAGGGCGATCGTTGCCATCCCTCTGATGCGCTCCGGCAGCCTGTAGGTCTCCGCCTGATAAGTGTTCCAGACAGACGGCTTCTGATAAACCACCGAGGTCAGTATCCTGCTGCCCTCTTCATGCGGCATTCCCAGCCAGATATCGATGTCATAGGGCTTGTCGTCCAGCGCAAAAACCGGAATCGTTATCTCATCGGAGCCTACCGCCCCGAAATCCACATTGTCATACACGGGGCCGCTCTCGCCGTCTCTCTGTGTTGCGACTCCCTTTTCATTGCCGTTGCCCAGCTCCCCGTAAGCGCGCGTATACAATCCGCCCGTGATAAACTCGTAGGGGTTTAAGAAAGCTTCGCCGATGCCTGCCGCCCGGCATTCCAGCTGCGATATCAGGACCGTACGCCCGCCGCTCTTAACCGTACAGCGTATCAGGAAATCTCCGTCTCCGAGCGCCGTCACACGCGCCATATGCCGCCCGTCTGCGCTCTCTACGGGCTCAACCGCCGCAAAGTTCACGGGAATCCCCGCCGCATTCACGGCTTTCCATACAAGCTCCGTATCCGTTGTACCTGCCGGATACAATACCGCCTCCACGTTCAGCTCTTTGATCATCTTGTCGGTAAGGCACCTGCCGCCCTCGGCGCGGATCTCGGCTTTTCTGACGGGGATCCGTTCCGGAAGGCCGGTAAACGCCCCAGGAAGCCTGCTGCAATCCTCCAGAAAGACTGCGGTATCGGCGTCTGCCGCACCCGCACTGTCTGCCGCCGCGCGGATCACAAGCTCTGCGCCCGTAAGTCCGCTGCCGCTCACCCGCAGCCTGATCTCTCCCGCCTCCCTCGTGGCGCCCACCACGATCAGCAGCTTGCCGGAAAAAAGCTTTCTCACATTGGTCTTATAATCGTCATAATCCGTGCTGTCACCGTTATCCATCCCGAGGATACGCCCCGGCCCTGCCACCGACGCCATCACATAATCCGCAGCATTCTCTACCTTATGTCCTGCCTCGTCGACCGTCTCGACCGTCACGAAACACATATCCTCTCCGTCTGCGGCAAGCACGGTTTTATCGGCGCTCAGAACGATGCGGCTGCTGTCGCCGAAGGACGTCCGGCTGTCCGATGCCACTTCGTTTCCGTCCTCATCGTATGCCACAGCCCTGATCGTTCCCGGAACATATTCCACCTGCCAGTCCGCCACCAGCTTCCGTCCGTGCCTGTGATCGATATCTCTTCTTCCCTGTGAAACATCATTTACGAATAGCTCTACATACGGAGCATTGGTACACGCCCGCACATCGATCCGCTGTCCGGGATTAAAATCCCAGTACGGGAACAGGTGCACCATAGGCGCTTTTTTTACATCCGTCCATTCCGCCCGGAAGAAATAGTAGGGATCCTTGGGGAATCCGGCGGTATCGATCTGCCCGAAATAGCTGTTCTTCGTGTGATACGGCGTAGGCTCGCCGATATAGTCAAATCCCGTCCAGATAAACTGTCCTAAGATAAAATCCGAATCCCTGTCGTCAATGATACAGTATTCCCAGTTCTTTGCGCCCCAGCTGGTACAGCAGTTGCCCAGCGCCGAGCACTGCTCGTCGTCGTCCGCCAAGACGGACTGACTGAGCGGAAAACGATAGATGCCCCGGCTGTGTACGAGAGACGCCGTCTCGCTGCCGTACATGACCCAGTCCGGATGTTCTTTATGCTGTTTCTGATAAAGGTGCTCGCCGTAATTGTATCCCGCTGTCTTGATGATATCCGCACAGTTCTGTGCACCTTCCCATGCCATATAGTTAGAGCCGATCGTCACCGGCGCATTTTCCTTCGGATCATGGAGTCTGACCAGATCCCGCAGACGCCTTGTGATCTCCTGTCCATGTTCGTCCGCATGGGTATCATAGATCTCATTGCCGATCGACCACATGAGAAGGCAGGGATGGTTCCTGTCACGGCGGACCCAGCTGCGCACATCCTCCGGGCACCACTCCTTGAAAAACCGCGCGTAGTCATATTCCGTCTTCGGGCGTTCCCACATATCAAAAGCTTCGTCCACCACAAGAAAGCCCATCCGGTCCGCCAGCTCCATCACCTCGGGCGCGGGCATATTGTGACTGGTACGGATAGCGTTACAGCCCATTTCCTTCAGCATCTTAAGCTTCCGCTCAAACGCCGGCGCATGGAACGCCGCGCCCAGGCAGCCCAGATCATGATGCTCGCACACGCCGTGTATCTTCACATGGCGTCCGTTTAAGAAAAAACCCTTCTCGCGGTCAAACGTAAATGTGCGGAAGCCCACCGTGATATCCTGGGTATCCAGGACCTGACCGCCGTCCTTGTCCGTCAGCTCCACGCGCAGGCGATAGCATTGCGGGTCCTCGATATCCCACAGTCCGGGGTTCGTCACCCTGACGCTGATACCCGCCACTGCCTGCTCACCGCGCACGGCGGTCCACTGCTGCGCGCCGAAATGCGTCTCCTCCCGTTCTTTCGACCACAGGGAGTATACACATTCCGTATGTTCCGTGCCGGGACCCGCCAGCTCCGTCTCCGCCTCCAGCAGGAAGTCCTTTTCGTCCGGCCGGATCGTCACATAAGTGCCGTCCAGCGGAAGATACGCGCCCCTGCAGCGCTTCAGCCATACCTTCCGATAGATGCCCGCGCCGGAATACCACCTGCTGTTAGGCGACTGGTGACGCACCTGCACGAGTATTTCATTGACTCCTTTGGTCAAATATGCTGTGATATCCATGTCAAATGTAGAATAGCCGTATTTCCAATCCCCGGCCTTTGCCCCGTTCACATACACGGTCGAGTCCATATATACGCCCTCGAAGCGCAGTATCAGACGCTCATCGTCTTCCGGAGCCTGATCCTGCACCAATTCCTTGAGATACCAGCCGCAGCTGTCCTCATACAGATTCTTTGCGTCATAGATCAGCCAGTCATGCGGGATCTCCACCCGTTCAAAATCCGCCCTGCGCTCCTGTACATCCGCTATCTGCTTATCCAGTCCCGTCTTTAAAAATTTCCATCCGTCATAAAAAGGTATCAGCTCTGCACCCATGGCATCATCCCCCTGCTATCTGTCTTTTCGTCATGCCGTACACTCTTCGATCTTCCTGATCAATTTCTGTACATCGATAGGCTTTGTCACAAAATCGTTCATACCGCTTTCCAACGCTTTATCCTGATCTTCCTTAAAAGAATTGGCGGTACATGCGATGATCGTAACCTTGCCGGCGTCAGGCCTGTCCAGGGCACGGATCGCTGCGGCGGCTTGCAGCCCGTCCATCTCCGGCATCATGACATCCATCAGTATCACTCTGTATTTTCCGATCGCAGATGAGGCAAACGCCTCCACTGCCTTCTTTCCGTTGTTCACATACTGCACCTCAAATCCTTCCTCCGTGAGCAGCTCTACCAGGATCTGACCGTTAAGCTCATTGTCCTCCGCTATCAGAATATTGGGTCTGCCCGCTGCAGCTGCCGTGCCCTGAATCTGCTTCTCCCCGGAAGCGTTCTGCGCATCCCCCGTCACTTTTTCCGAACCGGGCGCCGCGTTCCCCTGCCGTTCCTCTAAGCCGGGCTCCGTCTGCCTGGCAGTAAACACAAAAGTAAAGCAGCTGCCTTCATTCAGCCTGCTCTTTACTTTCAGGCTGCCGTTCATGCGCTCCGCAAGAAGCGCACAGATCGCCATTCCCAGACCGGTTCCCTGATTGCCCTGGGAAACCGTAGTACGCTCCTGGGTAAAAGGATCGAAGATCTTCTTCTGAAATTCTTCACTCATGCCCCGGCCGGTATCCGTGATCTTGATCGTCGTTCTGACCTCACCCTCTTGCAGCTTCTCCTGAAAGACCTTCACAGTGACATATCCGCCCTGATCAGTATATTTGCGCGCATTATCGATCACGTTGACCAGTATCTGCTGTATCCGTACTTCATCGCCGAGCATATACGGATAAGGGATCTGCGCGTCCACCAAAAACTGCAGCCCCTTTTCTTCCATGGCTCCCTTTTCGACAGATTCCACAGTCTCCAGGAGCAGATTGAGATCGACCGGCTTGTGCTCCAGCGTGATCTCGCTTTCCTGCAGCTTGGACATATCCAGTATATTGTTGACCAGTGAGAGCAGATAACGCGCAACCGAAGAAGACTGCTGCAGATAGTTGGATATCTTATCTGCATCGTTCACATTGCGCTCCATAAGATAATTCAGGCTGATCAGCCCGTTTAACGGCGTCCGGATCTCATGGCTCATTGTGGACAGGAAATCGCCCTTCGCCTTGGCGTTGGCCTGCGCCTTGATCGACTGGATCCTGATGTGCATATTTAGATATAACAGAAAACATATGGATATGACCGCGATTCCCAGCACGGCAAACGTATAGCGATACTGGTATAACACATCCTGAAACGTGTACTCATACATATTTCCCATTGTGGCCGCGATGACATAGGCGGACACCTCGCTGTCCGACATGGAGGCGATCGATCTGTTGATAATATCGACCATCAACTCCTTCTGATGCCATTCGGCTTCGGTAGGCTCTAACGATGTCACCGCCGAAAAACAGAGCTGATCCGCCAGGTCCAGGACCGGGATCACACGGAGATTGTCATAGACAGGCTTATACAGCCAGTATTCCGCCACATACTGATTCTGAATGAGAAGATCCACCTCGCCGCGGCTCACGGCATCGAAGCATGCCTCCGTCGTATCATAGTCTACCGTAATAAAATTGGGATATTGATCCTTAAGAACCTTTCTGATCGTCTGGGAACCTGTGGAGATTGCCACCGTAAGATCGTGCTCCGGCTCAATGACCGTTCCGTCCTTCGCCACGATGACTTTCCTGCTGGACAAATACGGATCGCTCATCAGAATACCGTGCGCTTTCTGATTTTCCTTGTTGTATTCCACCCCGGTCACAAAATCAAAGCCTTCGCTCAGAAGATAGTCGTAAGTGACATCTCCGGCCGGGAGCTCGATATATTCAAACTTAAGTCCGCTGATCCCGGAGATCCTGTCAAAGATTCCCCTGGAGATCCCTGCCAGTTCACCGTTTTCATCCTGAAAGGATACGGGCTTGCGGTCACGGACGTACCCTACCTTCAGCGGTTCGGCCGCTTCTATGTACGCCTGCTCTTCCTCCGTAAAAATACTGTCCGGCTGCTGTTCTTCCGCACAGGCTGTCATACCGGACATACGAAACGCCAGCATCATCGTCATAACGGCTGCCGCCAGCCGCATCTTGTTCCTGCTTCCCATGAAATACTCCACCCCTTTAACGCCCTTATGTAACACAGAGCATCCCGGCCGTCCTCAACCGGCTTCCCCTTTTCCTTACGATGTCCATAACTATGCCGCCCAAAGGATATATTGGTTTCATTATATCAAATTTCATTACAAA